>NZ_LAOQ01000001.1:0-432529 GCF_000965185.1 Rickettsia argasii T170-B | reverse complement strand
GATGCTGCGTCTCAATTTCTCCATGTGCTTCTTTTTCATTACGACGCTTCTCTAGCACTTGTAATTGAGATTCAGTAAGAACAATACCATCCTGAGCCATCTTTGCTTCTAATGCTTTAAGCCTTTTACTGATATTGTTTAAATCATTACGTAACCAAATTGATCTCACTCCTCCAGGTGATACAAGTATACCGCTCTTCTTAAGCTCATTTGATACTCTTAGCTGTCCATATGCTGGATATTCTATTGCCATATCCATTACTGCTTTCTCTATCGCTGGATCAACTCTATTCGCTATTATTGGCTTTCTTCGACTAATTTCATACAATGCCTCTTCGCCACCAGTTTCATACAGTTCTTTAAATCTGTAATAACTATCTCTACTATAGCCCATCGCTTTACATGCTGATGATATGCTACCAAGACTCTTAGCAAGTTCTAGTAACCCTACTTTTGGCTTTATTATTTTTTGATTTAAATTCATTTTTCATCTCCATTTAATAATTAATTTATTTTACTAAATGTAAGATATAATCTCAACTATTACAATTCATATCCAAGCGGCCAACAACATACGGAATTTTTAGAGCGTTCATATACGAAAGTAGAACCTCTACCATAAATTACAGGTCCACATTGTTCTTGCCAAGCAATTGAATATTTTACCCGATTATCTTGCACATCCCATTATGGTAAACAGCCGCTAATAATACAATTCATTTCAGTCACAAATAGTTTAACCAATTTTTGTATTACCAAATCTTCTTGTTGTTCTACTTGTATATTATCACAATAAGCTATATGTGAGTTTAAATTATTAGCATAAGCTCATGATGTTATAGAGACTATAATAGTAAATAATATAATAAAAATTTTCATATGATACCTTATTTATTAAATTTAAATTAATATATTTAAAGATATTTAATAAGAAACTAATAATCAAATATTATTTATTGTACTATATTATTATTTTAAATAAGATTTCGGACCTTTGATCTGCTATATTATCATCAAAAACATTATTTATGACTGCTGATTATTCTTTTTTGAAAAGTTTTGCTGAGTATATCATTGATAAATTAGGTAAAGATACAGAAGTTCAAATAATATTGCCTAATAATCTCTCATGCCTAGAATTAAAGAAGATTTTAACCGATAAATATAAAATTAAATTACCTATTATTATTCCTTTTAATTCTCTTATTTCAAAAAAAACCGATTCGGATTATATATCTAAAATAGAAGAATTACTTATTTTATCATCCATTATCACCGAATATAAAGAATTACCTTTTAATAAAAACGAATCATTAAAAGCTGCAGAATTTTTAAGAAAATTGTTTAATGATCTTATAATCAATAATATCGATATAAAATTAATTGAAGTCTATAACAATTCTAACTATTGGCAAAAGATTTATAAATTTCTAGCATATTGCTTTTTAAGATGGCAAGAAGAAATATCGTTTACTCAAAAACAAACTAAAGCAGTTTATAAATTAAAGCTATTACAAGAAGAAATAATAAAAATAAAAACGGGACATAAGCAGGTAATACTCGCCGGAATATTCAAGCCTAATGTTTTTTTAAAAAGATTTGAAGAAGAATTAAAGGATTACATAATTCACTATAATCCTGCCTCCAAACAGATTAGCTATGGTATATCTTATTATGAACCTAATGACATTTATGAAGAAACTAAACAAATAGCTTATATATGTAGCCGTAATAAAGACAGACGGATTGCAATCGTTACAAATAATAATAAGCTTAAAAGAGTATATTTTAATTTTTTAGACAAATATGAAGATCTACTAGGTAATGACTTAAGGCTTACTAATATAGGTGAATTACTAACTTCCATTATTAAAATATTATGTAATAATTTTGATTTAAAACTTCTATTTTTATTACTTAAAAATCCTTTAATTAACTGCCCTACTGTGCAGCAGTTAGAGTTAATGCTATCTAATAAAAACCGTTTTATATCCTCACCGAAATATTTATTGCAATTACAATTTGATAATGAGGATATAAGAGAGTATTGCCGTAACTTAATAGATATTTTATTTACCGATACTCCACATAATATACAAGCTATTCTAACCTTAACTAAAGAAATAACTGAAAAACTTTTGCCTACTATTTGGGAAAAAGAAGGAGGAGCAGAACTACTTGAGTTTTTAACAAAATTAACCACATATAGTAAATATGTAAATTCAACGGATAAAAAGGATTTTCCTAAAATTTTTTCTTTTTTACTTTCTAATATCAAATATTACAAAAATACCGACGCTGCTAGTATTATTATAGGACGGCCTGAAGATTTAGCATTATGTGAATTTGACTTAATTATATTACCGCATTTTAATAATGAAAACTGGACACTTAGTGCTAAAGCTCACCCATGGCTTAGCAAGAAAGCCTTGCAGATACTAAATATAGATTACGATGAAATCGCCCCTACTCTATATTCAGATTACTTCAATTTATTTCTACAAAATAAGCAAATAGTTATACTGAATGCTAAAAAATATGATGGGAAGCTATCAGTGCCGAGTAATTTATTTTTGAAGCTAGAAAAAGGTTCTGTGTCACCCCGTGACTTGATCACGGGATCCAGTAATTATATGGATACCGTGGTCAAGCCACGGTATGACAAGAGTATTGAGATCCACAGCCCCTCTTTCCCAACCACCTTATCAGTAACCGAAATAGAAACATTAATAAGAAACCCATACGGTTTTTATGCTAAGAAAATTCTTGGACTACGTAAAAAAGATCATATATGGGAAGAGCCTAAAATATCGGATTTCGGTAATTTGATTCATAAAGTTTTAGAGGAATATTCTAAAAATTACGACAAACAATATATTAATTTAAATTTGCTTGATAAACAAAATGCTTTAATAAATATCGGTAATCATATTTTATATAGCACTATTTTACCAAGCTACACAAAAAAGACTTGGCAAATAAAACTCACGACTTTCAGCAAAGCTTTTATTTTATTTGATATAGAACGCCGAAAAAACTGCAAAGAAATCTATTTTGAAACTAAAGGGGAGTTACGGCTAAATATTGTAGGTCAAGATATAAAAATAATCGGTATAGCTGACCGAATTGAAATAAGTAAATCAAACAATATAACTATACTAGATTATAAGACCGGTACTATTCCGACTAAGAAAGAAATAGAGCTTGGACTCTCTCCGCAACTTATCATAGAAAGTTTGATGTTACTAGAAAACGGATTTACGAAATGTAATTCTCTGTCCCTTTTATGTCATCCTCAGCCCCTTTTGTGTTATTCCTGCGAAAGCGGGAATCCAGTTATGAATAACAATATTACTATCGCCTACGTAAAAATAACTAGTACCGAACCTTATGTGCACACAACGGAAATAGCTTTAAGCATCGAGACTTTAAATAGACATAAAGCAGGATTAGTAAAATTACTTGAACATTATATTACAAATAAATTCTTTTCTTATGATTTGAATTTATCAAAGTATAATGATTATTTGCATTTGAGTCGATAGGCTAATTATGTCATTCCTGCGCAGGTGCATGGGTGTCAGACTCGATGTCATTCCCGCGTAGGCGGGAATCCAGTACTTTAAAACTGTTTTTAAAGCTCGATTTATCTCGCTTTACCCTAGATTCCCGCCTACGCGGGAATGACATAAACAAACCATGCAACAAGGCTTTCAGTCGCTCACAATGACGACTTAGCAACTGCTCAATAGTGCTTATAACCCCATCACTAACTTAAATTCTTTACTTTTAATAATCTTACTATTCGTATTATAAATAATCGGATCGTTAATTTTTTCATGACCGAATCTATTTGTTTTAAATACCGGTATATCTAAACTATCTGCAAAATTACGAAGCACTAACATTGTGGCATCAAGATCTTTACCAAATGAACCAAATATTATAGCCTTAACATCCTCAAGTAATCCTGCTTGCTTTAAGTGTAAAAGCTCACGATCTAATCTAAAAGGAGCTACATTCACATCTTCTAAAAAAAGAATTTTGCCCTTAGTCTTTATTTGCCAACTCGTTCCTATACTAGTCTGCACCATAGTTAAGTTACCGCCTGTTAGTTTGCCGTTAACAAGATCACTTGATTTTGCTATATCGTTAAGAGGCACTAAATTATCTATAGTAACCTGCTTTACTTTACCTTTTAATATTTCAGCAAGCTTGGTAAAATTACCTTGATCTTGTTCCGGCTTTAAGAGATCGGCTATATTACTGCCGTGAATAGTTTTCCAGCCCCATTCTTGTGATAGAAAAAGATGTAACGCCGTTATATCGCTATATCCTATAAAGAATTTCTCTTTATTTGGTTTTGATAGCTTTAGTAAATCGGGAATTATTCTCGCAGAGCCGTAACCACCTCGTAAACTCCATACTATATTATCAGACTCATCAAATAATGCATCCCGCAGACAATTAAATCTTACTTCATCGCTACTTGCAAGAAAGGGTAGCTTACCTTTAGCAAAACACTTAGAAGAAATTTGTAAATTTAGTCCATTAATATTTTTTAAATCCGACAAGGTTTTATTATCCACTCCTGTTGCCGGAGCAACAACAGTAATAGAGATATTTTTTAGACTATGACCAGCAGAAAAAGTTGATATTGAAAAAAATAATATTATTAGTAAAGATATATTTTTAAGAATCATGAATATAATTGATAGGTATTGTTATATGAACAGGTAAACCTACTATGTCATGCCGTGGCTTGACCACGGCATCCAGTCTTTATTTTATTTTTTCTAGATACCGTGGACAAGCCACGCTATGACAGAGGCAAGCACTGGATTCCCATTTTAGCTAGGGATGACATAAAAGGGAACAAGAAATGACATAGAAAATGAGAATAACCTTAAGAAACTATTCTAAATAAAAATTAGCATCATCACCGGTAATCTCTACTGCTTTAGCCTTGATTTGGTCAATAGTAAGGCCACTATATTCTACAAACCAAACTAATAAAGTATCGTCCTGACCAAAAAAATTAATGTTCTTAACAACAGTTGCTTTATCTATATTACCTTTCCTCATATCATATACAAGCTTTAATGCTTCTTTTTGTGCTGGTAGTTCATGAGTATTAGATAGTGCTAAAGTCTTTACTTTTGCTCCAAGTTTATCCACCGAAGCCTCTGATATTTCATCATCTTCAGATTTATCAGTTGAATTTTCGCTTATTCTAAGGTTTTCTATTATAGGTTCAACAAGCTTTGTCCATAGCTGGTCAGTTGAACTACAATCACAATCGGCTAGATATTTTCTACCTTCTTCTCCAGTTTTTACAGCATTATCAACAAACTCTTTAACTAGCCACGTATTGTGAAATTTGTTATAAGCAGCTTTTATGAATAGTTCTAAATGATTAGAACCTAAATCTAAGAATTTTTGTTTAAGGTCCATAGGGATATGACTTTTTGTATCTAGCCATGTTTGCATTCCTGATAATATTTCTGACATTACCTTATTAGTGTCTTGTGTCGGTATAGTAATATTATTACTCTTAATAGTAACCTCAAGTGCATTTTTAGTACTAGCATCCAAGTTAGATACTAAGTTTTCATACTGGGCTGGGTTACTTTTAGCTTCTTTTAAAATGCTTACTATTTTCTTAAATCTTGTTACTATTTCTGAATGACTACCTGTAATGCTTGTCATCCAATCCCATTTAAAATATTCAAACCCTCCGGTAGCATGATTTGGAACTGCAACATGTGCAAATTTATGGTCATATCTAATGCCGATTACATTAAGATCGTTTTTATATTTCGTTACTTGAATATCGGTATCATTACAATATTTTTTAAAGTGTTGCTCTAATTTTTTCATACTCTCCTCCTTAATTCATATTTTTAATTAGTGTCCATGTTATACTTATATATTACTATATGTTAAAATAAAACACTAATAGAAATTAACTTTTTGCTATATCACAAGCATGTAAATCACGCTTAAAGTACAAACTACTATTCTTATTTAAGATTACCCGATAAATCTGAACATTTTCAAGTACTCTTTGAACGTAATCTCTTGTTTCTCGATAAGGTATAAGTTCTATCCAGTCAATAACTTTTCTTGTATCTTTTATATCCCTTGGATCACCAAACCTATCTATCCATTTTACTACATTATGACTTCCGGCATTGTAAGAAGCAATGGATAGAATATAAGAACCTTTATGATCATCTAATAATTTTTTGAAGTGATACGAACCAAGTTTAATATTATATACCGGGTTTCTAGTTAAGTCTGCTACATTACATTTAACATTTATGGATCTTGCGGTATCACAAGCAGTACCTTTAATAAGTTGCATGAGACCCATAGCATTTGCATAACTTACTGCTTTATGATCAAAAACCGATTCTTGTCTAATTATTCCATAAGTTAAATGAGGTGGGATAGGCAAACCTACTAGATTATAAGGCGTTGGAAAAGCACAATCCGGAATAAAAGCATTATTTTGGGCGGCAATTTTTGCCACCTCAACTATATGATTAGTATTATTATTTGCTTTAATAATATTCGCAATTATTTGAATTTCTGCAGAATTTTTAGTGTTTTTCATTGCTGCTTTGGAATATATTAGGGCTAAGTAGTTTTTATTATATTTAACCAATAACCTTATTGCTTTAATAATCTCTTTATTTTCTATAATTTTCCTTTCTTCAGAAGTTATTACGGGAATAGGAGGTAAAACTAACTTTGTCCTATTTAATTCAATATTTGCTACCTGCCCATAAAAGGTAAAAGAATATTTAGCTGCCTGCTCGTAAAATTTTCTAGCCGTTTGCTTATCGCCTTTTGCTGCATAAGTACGACCGAGCCAATAAAACCCACGTGCCAAACTAATCGGAGTCTTAACCACTTTAATAAACTTATTAAAATGTACTAATGCTTGATCAGGCTTTTTTAAAAAACTTAAAGAAAGCCAGCCCGCAAGCCACTCCTGCTCCCTTATAGTTTCAGGACAAGTAGCAAAAGGAAGCGTTGCCATTCTATAGCTATTAGCAAAATCTTTGTAATCGATGAATGCACGAGCATAATAGGACTGAATCCGACACCATTTAGCAAAATGTTTACGGTTATTTTTAGCTTTCTTAAACAAAGTAATAATTTCCTTTGTTGGCTTTTGCATTTTTTTAAAATCTAAATAATGATATAATAAACCGGAAGTATAGTATTTTTCAGGAACACTTTTAAAAAGCTTTTCAGCATTTGGCGATTTACCTATAATCGCAATTTGGACTTTAAAAGAATTACGGTAACCTTGCTCTACATATTTCAGGGATTGCTCAGCAGATCTAATATCATTTTTCCATAAATGTTCTTCTATTCGCTCTAAATGATCACTCGCAGTTAAATATTTATGCCACTTATTGTAATATGCATTTTCTTCTTCAGGAGTAAAATTGGCGTATACCCAAGCCTCTTTAATAATAGGTAGTAATATCTTCTGATCTTTGATTAAACTACTTGCAGCTGCCGCATAAAATTTATAACCTTTGCCGGTAAGAGGAGGATGTTTACTAAACCAATCAACAATTACTTTTTTATTTGTATTATTATTTAGATATTCTTCTGCTCTTTCTTCAAGCAGCTTATTTTGAGGCCAATCCGGGTTATTGCATAAAAACCTTATTACATGTTCAAAACTATTATCTGCACATTTATTATCTAAATATTTCTGAGAAAGTACAATTTTTGTTAAAGTTTTATTATTTACTTCTAGAGCTAAATCTTCGGCTTGTGACCAATTTTTTTGATCGATATAGGTAAAAACTTGCTTAACATTATCTACAGAATCAGAATTAGCATGTACTTTCAAAGCTAATAACAATAATATAGAAGTTAATAATTTTATTGTGATTTTCATAAGTTTTATGATTTGTTGCGTGGATACCTAATAGTCATTACGAGCTACTAAAAGCGTTTTTGCATGGCTCGTTTATGTCATTCCCGCCTACGCGGGAATGACATAGAGACCCACTAAACACCCGTAGAACCAAAGCCACCACTACCACGCATCGTTTCTATAAGACTATTACTTTCTTCCCATAATATACGTTCGTACTTTGCGATTATCATCTGTGCAATTCGCATGCCTTTTTCTATAATAAAATCTTCTTTACCGAGATTAATAAGAATGACCTTTATTTCACCTCGATAATCTGCATCAACAGTACCGGGTGAATTAGCAACCGTGATACCGTGTTTAACGGCAAGACCCGAACGGGGTCTTATTTGGGCTTCAAACGAATCTGGTAGTGCTATAGCGATGCCTGTTGGAATTAGCTGTATTGCGCCTGCTTTTATTGTTATAGGTTGCTCGTTTGCGGCTATTAAATCCATCCCTGCACTATGCTCTGTAGCATATTCCGGCAGACTGCCGGAAAAACTTTCTAGTTTTTTAATTTTAACTTGTGTTATTGTCATATTATTTCATATCAAATTTATCGTTAATAATTTTATTTTCTACCGCATCAATTAAAGAATTAGCAAGATTATCGGTTAATATCTTACTTCCCATGCCAAGTTTCTTTTTAAGCCAAGGTTGCTTAGCACACAGATATTGAAACTTAACATTATCACCAAATTTTTCTTTCATTACGCTATACATATCACCTATGCCGTCAATTAAGCCGTAATCAAGCGCTGTTTGCCCTGCCCAAAATTCACCGTTAAATAAAATTTCGTCTTGCTGAGTTAACTTCCCTGCTCTTCTTGTTTTTACATATTCTATAAAATGTTCATAAACCTGCTTTTGCAAATCTTTGATAATTTTAAGATCATCTTTATTAATAGGTTTAAACGGATCCAATACTGATTTATTCTTGCCTTCCGTATAAACTCTTCTCTCTATCCCAAGTTTATTAATTGCTTCATGAAAACCGAATCCGCTTGATACTACTCCGATACTACCGATAACCGAACTCGGCAAAGCATATATCCGGTCACCGCTGCAAGCCAGCCAATATCCGCCTGAAGCCGCCATATCTTCAATAAAACTATAAATTTTTATTTTATTTTCTTTAGCAAGGTCACGAATACGTTTTGCAATAAGTTCAGATTGTACCGGAGAACCGCCGGGAGAATTAATAATTAAACATAATGCTTTTAATTTCTTTATTTTAAAAGCTTTTTCTATTAGTTCATTTAATGATTCTAACGTAAGTCCCGATTGCATAGTACTTACTTTACCGATAACACCGCTAAGGCGTAAAACGGCAATCACCTCTTTAGAATTACTAAAAACCGAAGCAAATAATTGATCTAATTTACTTATCTGCCGTTTGGTTATTATCTGATCAAATTCAGCATTCGCCATAGTTGATTTATTTACTTCATTCATTAATTTTACTCATTTTTAATTTAATATACTCGTTTAATTTGAAAAATTGGCTATGTTGTCTTATAAGATCTGCGGTACTCACCTATTAAGTATACGCTCCGCTCCTCGCCTTATAGACTCCTTGCTCTTTTCCAAATTACACTTAGTCTATTTACTTGGAGTTACTATAGAGCATCCTTTTTTATTGGCGGCAAAGGCTTAGCCGGTTTATTCAGAGATTGCTCGTTATAACTATTTTTAGGTTCAGGATAATTTCCGGAAATGGCAGATAAAATAGTATCTCTAACTTTTTCGTCATACCAATTTGTATTGCCGACAAAGCTAGTTACTATTTTGCCGTTTGGGTCTATTAATATACTAGTCGGTAAACTAACAACCCCTAAGGCTTTAAATAATTCATTTCTATAATCATGATAAATCGGCAAATATCTTATTTGATAGCTTTTAAAATATTCTTTCACAACCTTTACGCCTTGATAATCTTCTGAAATCGGAATTACTGAAAAAGGTAATTTCCTAAAATCTTTTTGCAACATATCAAGGTCAGGCATTTCTTTGACACAAGGAGCACTCCAAGTAGCCCAAAACACTAACAATATAGTCTTTCCTTCAAACTGATCAAGAGAATATTGATTTTTTTCTTCATCAAAAACAATTATATTATCAGGAACACTTGAACCTCTTAAAAATGCTAATTTATCCTTAGGCTGCTCATAGAGCTTAGCATGAATTTTAGGAATAAAAATTATTATAGATAATAAAAATACTATAATATATATAAGATATTTATTATACTTTCTTAAGGTCATATAATAATTTATAGTAATGAAAACATTTTATTTATTCGTATTAGCACTTACATTATGTAGTTGTGGTATAAAAAAGCCTTTAGAAGCACCGCAGAAAGAGGCAAAACGTCATTGCGAGCAAACGTTAGTGAGCGTGGCAATCTCATCAAATATCCTGAGATTGCTTCGTCAAATTACTTCGTAATTTTCCTCGCAATGACGTACTGTATCAATACCTCCTAAGCGTCGTACCTTGCAAAACTAAGTCAAAACAATAAGATGGCATATTTTCTTGCGGTTCGATCAATATCGGATTTACTTCACCGCACTCATTATCACACATATTTTGATCAGATAAGTCTAAGCGTGTTTCGAGAGTAATAAGACTAGGATGCTCTATTCTTATATTTGCACTTCTCAAATAACGAGAAGATTTATAAGGCAACATGCTAATAAAGTAATATTCTCCTTTATTATTAGTAGTAGCAATACCGGAACCGGTAAAACTTGAATCGCTTTTACTTGTAAATCTTCTTTTATCAACTCTAGTTTTTAAAGGTTCGTAAGGATATTTACCACCGCTTCCTGCTTGCCATAAATAAACTTTAGCATCCGCAACCGGTACACAATTTTGATCTAATACTTTTCCTTTAATTAATATCCTTTCACCGTAAAATTTTGATAGTCTTCCTGTTTTACGTAATAAATTATTAGTAGTTTCAAAAACTTTTGGTTCATAATCATTAAATATATTTCTAGTAATTTTACAACGATTAAGCTTATTAGGATAAGTTTTAGAGGCAGCAAATATGTTTAATGTCCATAAACATAAAAAACAAAATATAAATTTTTTCACTTTTCACCACTATATTTATAAAATTCTGCATCTAAATTTAAATCAATTATTTTGATTAATCAAATTATTTTTATTCTCATTTGATTATTAAGTAATTGATTGTTATAGTAAACTTTGTTATACTAAAAATTATATATATGCAAAAATTTTTATCTTTAATAATTGTAATTCTAATACTTTACAATATAGTAAAGTTAAAAATATCTCCCGACAACAATAATCTTACAACTGTAGAGCAAACGGCTTCAAATAATTCATCTATCGATGAAAACCAAACTAGTATAAATAATGAACCTCCTATTTTATTAAACGGCAACTTATTTGAACGTACGGTTTCAAAAATAGTAATCAATGCTCTTAAAACCGAAGAAGGGAAAGCATTTTTTGAAAATATTTTACAACCGTTAAATGGACCTATCAATCCTAATGATTACACTATTGAAGTACGTAAGGATTTAGTAAAAACACTGTTCAAAATTAATACGCTCGGTAGCGGTAATATCGGTCCCGCTTCTTGCGGACATGTAGTTACCGTATTTTATCAAATATCAGATATGAACAATACTTTAATATCTGAAGATACTAAGACTTTTACTTTAGGCTCTGCTCCTGTAATGCTTGGCTTAGATAATGTAATAATCGGTATGATGGTAGGAGAAGCACGAGAAGCTATTATTCCGGCAAAATATGCCGTTAATAATAGTAATAATATTATCTTCGATGATGCTTATAATTATAAAGTTAATGTAATTTTAAAATCCATATTACCGCAAAATTTTGTTAAAAGTAATAAAGTGAAAATTTATGACGATGAGATAGCGTATCGTGTGCCTTTATTATGTGGTGAAAAAGTAAGCTTTAATGCGAAAATTACTCGCTTATCAAACGGTAAAATACTATATGATTCAAAAGCAAAAGGACAACAAATAGATATGAAAATCGGCGATATTACATATCCTTTAATTTTTTCTTACGCCTTGCAAGGTAAAGTAACGGTTGAACACGCAGTGTTATTGCTGAAGGCAAAACATTTAAAACTTTAGGTTCTAACATAAATAAAATTATTTCTCATGAATCGTTACCGATAAATGAATATCTTTTGCTTGAACTAAGAGACTTTAAACAAAATTAAATAAATATGAAACAAAATAAAATTCAAAGACAAAAAAATTATATTTTATTATCTATCCTTGTCATAATGATAATAATTGTATATCTTATAGCATTAATAAAAATTGCAGGATAAATTTTGTAATTATTAAAAATTTAAAACTCAAATTAAACGAGTATATAAGCATCTTACTTTAAACTTTAATTATAATATGGAAATTATTAAAAAAAACAAAAATATTATTATATTAGTTTTAATATTTTTAGCAGTAATTATTTATATCTATACAAGTAAGAATTCCTATAATAAAACAAACGATAATATATTAGAAGTAAAGATAGCTATACAAGATCATAAATTTGTTCCGAATATAGTTGAAGTACCAAAATCGACTAAGATAAGGTTAATTGTTCATAATGAAGATGATACGATAGAAGAGTTTGAAAGTCATGATTTACATCGTGAAAAAATAGTTATGCCAAATGAGTCAATACATATTATACTTGCACCTCTCAAGTCCGGAAAATATGAATTTTTTGGAGATTTTCATCAAGATACAGCTCAGGGTCTTATAATTGTTAATGATTAGATAAAAAATATGTTTAAAATTGCTTTAGTAGTGTTTCGTGAATGTTTAGAAATATCCTTATTACTTGGTGTAATACTCGTCGTAACAAAACAAATAGAAAAATCTCGTCTTTATATTATTGCTGGAGTCATGCTTGGAGTAGTATTTGCTTCAATTTTTGCATTTTTTACACGTAAATTATCTTTATCTTTTGGCGGAATAGGCGACGAGTTATTCGATTCCGGAATTATGATACTAATAACAATTCTGATTAGCTGGACAATAATATGGATGCAAGGTTACGGTATAAAAGTAAAGCAACATATAAACGACTTATCAGTAAAAATTCATGAAGGTAATGCCAGTTATTTCATGTTGTTTTTTTTAGTTGCCACTACTATATTACGAGAAGGTGCAGAAATTATTATTTTAGTATATAGCATATCTTCAGTTGAAACAATATCAAGCAGTATTTACTTGCAAGGAGTGATAATAGGTGCTACAAGTGGCTTCTTACTTGGTTTAGTAATATATTTCGGTTTCATTAAGATTGCTAATCAAAAATATATTTTTAAAATCTCTACCGTATTATTAATGCTAATAGCAGGCGGATTTGCAGCAAGTGCTGCAGGTATTTTAACCTCTTCCGGTCTAGTTATGTTTTTATCCGATCAACTTTGGGATAGTTCATGGTTAGTAGCAGATAGAAGTATGATAGGTAAAATCTTACATATTGTTACCGGTTATATTGCAAGACCTAACGGACTACAAGTACTGGCTTATTTTACTACTATATTACTGATAAATATTGTCATACAAATAAAATTAAGATATTCCCAAAATAACTTAATATCAGTACAAAAAAATGAATCAAATTAATTTTATCAAAGAGAACAATTAAATTAAATATGTTAAAACTTTTATCAGAAATTGGTCCGGTAATAGCATTTTTTGCAGGCTTTTTTTATGGAGGCGGTATACAACACGCTACTCTTTATATGCTTATTACCTCTGTTATTTGTATTACCCTTTGTTATGTTATAGATAAGAAAGTATCCAAGCTTTCTATTATTTCTACGACTGTTTTATTAGTTTCAGGAAGCATTACTTTAATTAGCGGCGATTCAATGTATATAAAAATCAAACCTACTATATTATATGTTATTTTTGGAATAATATTTCTCATGAGCGGTATAAGAAAAAATCCTTTTATCAAATATGCTTTAGAGAGTATAGTACGTCTTAAAGAAGAAAGTTGGATAACCTTAAGCTATAGAACAGCGGCTTTTTTCTTTTTTATGGCTGTAATTAATGAAGTAGTTTGGCGTAATTACTCAGATGAAACATGGGTAAAATTCAAAGTATTCGGTGTAATACCTATTACTTTTATATTTATTTTACTGCAATTACCTCTTTTATTAAAGAATAAATTACCGGATAGTAAGATATGATATATAATACCTTACTATTTTTACTTTATGTCATTACCGCGTAGGCGTTGTTGCATGGACCGGTAAAATCCACTGTGTCACCCCGTGGCTTGACGACGGGGTCCATACAAACAATTTAAAATACTAATAATATTAGTATTTTAAGCTGGATCCCACAATCAAGTCGCGGGATGACACAGAAAAGCACTGGATCCCTGCTTTCACAGAGATAACACCGATGGCTTTTTAAAAATTGTCCGGTACTATAATAAACAGTTAATTCTTGAACAAATACAATCTTTTTAAAAATCGTAGGGTACTATTGTTATGATATTACGAGTTCTAATTTTTATAGCTCTTTCTTTTAGTCTATCTGCTTGTTTACCTGCTATTTTTACCGTAGCAACCACTACCGGCATTGTTGCTTCAAAAGATCAACCAATGTCTGAAACATTAAATGATGCAAGGATTTCTGCCAGCATTAAAGCTGATTTAGTAAAAAATAATTTTAGAGATTTAGGTACTAAAATAAAGGTTGAAGTATCACAAGGCAGAGTATTATTAACAGGAAATATTCAAAAAGAATCTGATGCGTTAAAAGCCATAGAAATTGCTTGGAATCAAAAAAGCGTAAAAGAAGTTATTAATGAGTTGAAAGTAAATAAAAACAGTAATAATTTTGACTTAGCCCAATATACTAAAGATAGTATGATAACCACGCAAATTAAAGCTAAAAATTTAGTCAGCAAAGACATTAAATTTGCTAATTATACTATTCTAACTATAGATAATATTGTTTATTTATTTGGAGTTGCAAGATCAGAAGAAGAGCTAGAAAAGCTTGCTTCTATTGCATCAAAAATAAAAGGTGTTGAAAAAGTTGTGTGTTACGCTAAAATAATGAATAACTTTAACACAAATAATGATAATAGTGAAGAATCATAAATTCAAATTAGACCTCTTGCAGAATGAAGCTAATAAAGAGAAATTTGAAGGCAACACGGCATGTAGCACCGCAGCGTACACTTTAATACGTGAGGATGCGGGTACCGGATTGATGTATACCGCAGATGTTTCAAAAGTTGGAAATCAAATAAGTGGTGAGCCTGCACAGCTTATAAAAATACGTGAACACAGGAGAATCCCGAAATGTGACGTACCAAATCTTGAAGTATCAAAGGTATACAAATTACCTTTAGGAGCACGTTATGCAAAGGGTTTATTACTTTTGTTAATTTTTTGTTTCGGTCTAAGCGGTTGTAATACCTCAAAAAGATTACCTTATTCCCACAAATATTCTTACAAAGAATTATCAAAAGATGATCCTCATAATCTAACTTATAAAGGACATTATAAAGTCGGTAAAAATTATAAAATAAAAGGAAAGACTTACAAACCTCACAACCCTAAATCTTTTACCGAAACAGGTTATGCCTCATGGTACGGTGGACATAAAGACGGTTTTCACGGCAAAAAAACAGCTAACGGCGATAGATTTAATAGAAATTTATTAACTGCTGCACATAAAACTCTTCCGCTCCCTTGCTTAGTTAAAGTTACCAACAAAGCCAATAATAAAGCAGTAATTTTAATGGTTAATGATAGAGGTCCTTTTAAGAAAAATCGTATAATAGATGTTTCTCAAAAAGCGGCTGAAATTTTAGCATTTAAAAATCAAGGTATAACTAAAGTAAAAATAGAATATTTACCTAATGAAACTGAGAAATTTCTAAAAAATATTAATCTAAAAAAACCACAAAGTAAAACTTTTGCTAAAAACTCTAAAAAATCTTCATCTAATAAAGTTACAAAAAACAATAAATGTAGCGTTAATTGTCATATAAAACTTGTAAATTTAAAGTATAAATTGGCAGTAACTCCTTAAAAGATGTGTGAATATTAAATCGTCAGTAGTCGTAGGCGTTGTTGCATGGCTCGATTTTGAACGTCAGTGCGAGTAGCAACTTAAGTTTCGACGAAGCAATCTCAGGAGTTTTTGTATTACCTCATGAGATTGCCACGACCACTTTGTGGTCTCGCAATGACGATACATATCAACTACGCATATTCTTTTTCTTTATTATTTTTGATTTAGCTTTTGTAGTAGATTTATTATTAGAGGCAAGCTTGATTAAAGGTTTAGGGACTATAGGCTTAATATTAAAATGCTGATCTAGTAGCCCCATCATCTTTTGATCACGAGATGCGGCGCTTTTACCGCCTGTAACAACGGCAATCAATGATTTACCGTTCCTAGAAGCAGTAGTTACTAAATTATAACCTGCCGGTGTATGAAAACCTGTTTTCATCCCTTCTGCACCTTGATAATTTTTAGTAACCCTATTATGTCCGTTTACTACGTTTCCACGAAATACAAAGCTGGTTTTAGCAAATAACGGATAAAATTTAGGATAATCTCTCTTCAAAGCCATAGCAAGTTTAGCCATATCTCTTGCGGTAGTTTGCTGCAATGGGTCATGCCAACCTGAAGCATTTTTAAAATAGGTATTCTTCATACCGAGCTGTTTAGCTTTAACATTCATTAAATGAGCAAAAGCTTTCTCTGAACCTTTCATGCCCTCAGCAACCGTTACAGCAACATCATTAGCAGATTTTATAATTAATCCATTAATTGCCTCTCGAACGGTTATAGTTTCCCCTGCTTTTAAACCCAGCTTACAAGGCGGCATTTTTGAAGCTTTTGCTGATACAAGTAATTTTTTATCTAAAGGTAACTTACCGGCTTCAATTGCTTCAAACATTAAGTATAGAGTCATTAGCTTAGTTAAAGAAGCGGGGTAAATCCGAATTTGTGAATTATGGGCCTGCAACACTTTACCGCTTTTTGCATCAATTACTAAACTAGTTTGAACAGGAGGTTTAGGGGTATTTTTTACGGCTTTTTTTGCTTCGCTTATAGGCGCAAAGAAAAATGTTACGACAAAAACATAAGGTAATAAAAATTTCCTAAACATTTTAAATAAATAAAATATTATTCAAATTAAACCAAGTGTGATTTTTCGTCATTGCGAGAAAAAATTGAAAATTTTGACGAAGCAACCCAGTAAAAAATGCATAGCATTTTTTTATTATTTTCCTAGATTGTCACGCCTCCTACGGTCGTTCACAATGACGATGAAAATAATACTTACTACACATTAACCTTTTTATTAAGATACATTAATATAAACAAAGCAGGCAAGGCTAAAATTATAGTAAAGAGGAAAAAAACGTCCCAGCCCATCATATTTACGAGTTTTCCAGCATAAATAGTGACAGTATTGTTACATAAACTACTAGTACTACTAAGTAAAGCATATTGTGTTGCGGAATATTTTTTATTACATAAATTACCTATATATCCGACTAAAGCAGTAGCACCCATAGCGGCAGCAAAATTCTCTATAGTAATAGCAATTAATAAAGCTTCAAAAGAAGGAGGCTGATGATTAAGCCAAATAAATGCAAAATGCGTTAAGCTTTGGGCAATACCGGTAATAATCAAACCTTTAAAATTCCCTACCCTATACATTACAATACCACCGACAAAACCGCCGACTAAGGTTGCAATCAATCCATAAAGTTTAGCTATTATTGCTATTTCGCCTTTTGTATAACCAAGCTCTATATAAAAAGGTGAGGCAACCGCTCCAAGCATAGCATCGCCTAATTTAAAAAATATTACCGCAAGTAAAATAGTTGCAGCAAATTCTCTTTTGAAAAAATCCTTGAAAGGATTAATTACTGTAGAAATCCATGAAGTAATAGAAATAATATTAATTTTTTCTCTTACTAATTCTTTTTCGTTTACGGTTATTATAAATATCGTTGCAACGACAAATATTATAGCTATAACAAAGAAAGTTAGTTGCCAATTATTTCCAGTTATTTCTGCAAGGTACAAAGCACCTGCCCCTGTAATAAGCATACCGATTCGATAACCGAATACGGCGGTTGCACTAGCTATGCTTTGTGTTTCTTGATCAAACTTATCTATACGCAACGCATCAACGGCAATATCAAACGTGCTAGATAAAAAGCCTAATAATATAGTCAAAAAATAGAAAGAAGTTAAGGAAACTTCAGGATTTTCCTTGCTCATAGCAATTAGTACTAAAGCCATTAAAGAGCTACATAATATAAGCCAGCTTTTGCGATGTCCCCACCTACTTAAAAAAGGTATTTTAAAATTGTCGACTAGAGGCGACCAAAATACTTTTAACGAATATGATAACCTTGCAACCGCAAAAGTAGTAATAACGGCTATATCTATACCGGATTCTTTTAACCATACCGCAAGAGTAGAAAAAATTATAACCAGCGGCATACCGCTCACTATTCCTAAAATAAATATTTCAAATAATCGATAGTCTTTAAAAATCTTGGTAATGCGCATTGTGATATTTCATTAAATCATCATTGCGAGGAGGGACATAGTCCCGACGTGACAATCTTGTTAAGTATCTTGAGATTGCTTTGTCAATTACTTACATAATTTCCTCGCAATGACGAAAATATTAGTGTTGCAATAATAATTAATAAATATAAGCTATTTACTTTATAAATCAACCATTTTCTCTTAACTCCTTATTATACAATCTATAATATTCATCTTTATTCTTAAGCAATTGTGTATGAGTTCCTTGTTCACAAATCTCACCGTTTTTCATGACGATAATATTATCAAGATCGGTAATACTGCTTAAACGATGCGTAATAATTAAAGTGGTTTTTCCTTGGCGTAATTTCTTTAACGATTCTAGAATTTTCTGTTCGGAAGCTTGGTCTAAGCTGCTTGTTGCTTCATCCCAAATTAAAATAGGAGCATCTTTTAAGAAAGCTCTAGCAATAGATAAACGCTGACACTGACCGCCTGAAAGAGTCGTCCCCCGCCCCCCTATCTGTGTGTCGTAACCATTCGGCAGATGCATAATAAACTCATGAGCATCGGCATATTTTGCTGCTCTAATTATTTCTTCTCTTGTAGCGTTTTCCTGACCGTATGCTATATTTTCTGCAACGCTTGTATCAAATAAATGAGTATCTTGAGTAACTAAGGAAATCTGACCTCTAAGTGAAGTAAGCTTAATATCTTTAATATCATGATTATTAATTAAAATTCTTCCTTCATTTGGATCATAAAAACGCACTAATAAATTACTAAGCGAAGTCTTAGCACTACCTGAACGCCCGACAAACGCAATAATTTTATGAGGCTCTAACCTTAAATCTATATATTTTATAGCTATTTTACTCTCAAACCTTAAAGCTAGTTTTTCAAAAGTAATTTGT
This sequence comes from Rickettsia argasii T170-B, assembly GCF_000965185.1. Taxonomy (NCBI): domain Bacteria; kingdom Pseudomonadati; phylum Pseudomonadota; class Alphaproteobacteria; order Rickettsiales; family Rickettsiaceae; genus Rickettsia; species Rickettsia argasii. The sequence continues at coordinate 413,081 of NZ_LAOQ01000001.1, read as the reverse complement.
GGATTATATAAATCTACGTCTTTAGCATCTTCATGATCTTTAATAAGAGGCTCGGTATCCAAAATACTAAATACCCTCTTAGCTGCTGCTATTCCTTCTTGCAAATTAATATTTAACGATACCAAACTTTTAAACGGTCTATAAGCCGCTGCAAAAGAAGCCAAAAAAGCAAAAAGAGCCCCTGGCGTACTTTTCCCCTCCAGGACTAGATTACCTCCATACCATACCATCCCTCCAACTGCAAGACCGCTTAAACCCTCCATAATCGGTGAAACCATCGCATCTAGCTTAGATGTTTTTTTGTAGAACTCTAAAATATTATTAATAATCAACGATGCTCTATTACTTTCTATTTGTTCGCCTACAAAAGATTTAATAATCTTAATTGACTGAAATGTTTCATCAAGCCGAGAGGTATAATGCCCAAGCTCTTCTTGTGACTGTGCAAATATTCTTCTTATCTTTCTACCCATCCTTTGCACCGGATAAACAGCTAAAGGAAAAACAAGAAAAATTACGCAAGATAATAGCGGTTCTAAATGAAACATTGTTGCTATTAAACATACTACAGTTAGGAAATGTTTAGCACATCCGACAAGTAAGTTAGAAACAGCTCCACGCATCAAAGAAATATCATTAGTAAAACGAGATATTAAACGTCCTGAAGATTGGTTTTGAATAAAAGAAATATCAGCAAATAACAAATGCTCATACATTTTTATCTGTAAATCGTTTAGTACCCTCTGCCCAACAAATTTTATTAGATAATTCTGATAATACTCTGAAATTCCTTTTATAACAAAAGTTACAGTAAGCACTATAGGCATTATTATAAGCATTTTCTTATCATGCGTTAAAAAAACCTTATCAATAACAGGTCTAGCTGCATGTACGATCACTGCCGTACAAAGTGCTGCAACAACCATACAAAATATCGAAAAATATATTTTATTTGCGTAAGGTTTAACATGATCTTTTATCAGCCTTTTTATAACATCTGCGGCTGTGTAGTTATCATTTAAATTATTGTTATTCATTCTCGTTAAAAATATTAAATTGATGATGTGATTGATTCGGTACAGGCATTTTCAAATGCTCAAAAGCGGCAATCGTGATTACCCTACCTCTAGGAGTTCTTTGTAGTAAACCTATCTGTATAAGATAAGGCTCTATGGTTTCTTCAAGTGCATCACGTTGTTCAGATAAGGCAGCTGCAATCGTTTCAATTCCGACAGGACCACCGTTATAATTATCCGCTATGAATTTTAGATAACGATAATCATTGCTATCAAGTCCTATGTGATCAACTGCCAAACGATTTAACCCAAAATCAGAGATTTCCTTATCTACTCTTGATTTACCGTCAACTACTGCAAAATCTCTTATACGACGAAGCAATCTTAATGCAATTCTTGGCGTTCCTCTACTTCTTTTAGCTATTTCTTCAGAACCCGAATCAGTCAAATCAATATCAAGTAGTTTACTTGCTCTATTTAGAACTTTCTTCAATTCCTCGGTATTATAAAAATTTAGCCGCATAGGGATACCGAACCTATCACGCAAAGGATTACTAAGCAGCCCGAGGCGTGTGGTAGCGCCGATTAAGGTAAATTTCGGCAAGGTTATTTTCACTGACCTTGCGGCAGATCCTTCACCTATAATTATATCAAGCTCAAAATCTTCCATAGCAGGATATAAAACCTCTTCAACCGCAGTATTTAAACGGTGGATTTCATCAATAAATAATACATCGTTCTTTTCAAGATTGGTAAGAATAGCAGCAAGATCAGCGACCTTAAGTATAGCAGGACCGGAGGTGGATTTAAAATTACCGCCGATTTCGTTAGAGATAATTTTAGCAAGCGTAGTTTTACCAAGCCCGGGCGGACCGTAAAATAAAGTATGATCAAGATGCTCATTTCGAGATTTTGCAGCCTTAATAAATACCGAAAGATTTTCTTTAATCTGCTGTTGACCGACAAATTCTTGCAAATATGACGGCCTTATCGGCAATTCTTGATCATTTTCACTTTTTTCGGGTGATAATATATTAGTCATTATTTTAAATCGAATATAATGACTAATAATAGCCAAAAAATAGTTTTATGCTATAAATTATTTTAGACTTTTATATTAGCCCTCTTCATAGACACTAGTTACCACTTCTCTAAGTTTATCTACGGTTTCAAAAAATTTTTCTGTATCAGTGACGCCTAAGTTTTGTAATTCTTCTTTAAGGTAATTTTGATTTAATCCTTTATATAACTTGAAATAATGGCCAAATATCTCATTTGATAATATTATATTAGGATTTTCATAATAATTTTTCAAAACTTCTGCTACATCTTTTAGAGTAAGGTTATTTTCATCAGTTATTTCTGTAATTTATGCGTCCAATTCTTGTCTATCTTGAGATTTCATTCCTATCTTATAACCTAAAATATTACATCCAATTAAGCTTTTATTCTCTCTTATAGCATCCGATAAGGCTTTCTTTGATTCCTCGCTTACTTCTGTACTTAATGAAAAATTCAATCCGGCAAGTTTAGTATTTTTAACAAATGAGGATCAGGCAGGAACATTATTATCAAAAAATATCCCACTTATATCTAAATCGCTTATTTTTGTTTCGTTTACTCTTAGGGTATCTAAAAAAACATGCTATCTTATTAACATTATTCAAAGCATTTATAAAACTAATGTCGGTAATTCGGCATAGCGGATCTTTAAAAAATTCAGCAAATAACTTTATTGATTTTAAACTCCACTCAAAACTATCAGTGCTTTTAAGTACTTTATAGTAGCGTCTCCTTGTAAAGCATTAAATAACCCATTTTTAAAATCTTCAGGAATTTTAGAGTATCCAGCAGCTGCAAATACCGGTGATTGTGGTACAAAATTAACTTCGGTAATAATTAAAGTAGCAGGGTCTTTCTCTAGCTCTTTTAATATTTCTGCAGCCTGTATTTTTCCTAAATATTCTATTAACTTGGACATATATTTTACCTATTAATTTTAGTAATTAAAATTAATATAAAATAACTGCTAATTTATCAACTAAAAATTAGAATTTCGATTTTTCAAGGCTGTTTTGATTAATTCATCAATAGAGATTTCGGGATTTTGGGTAATGATGCCTTGAACAGCGTTTTGAGCTTCAAATCTAGAAAATCCTAGATTTACTAGAGCTTTTATTACTTCATTACTTGCAACGGGTGTGATATTCTTAATATTTAAGCTCTCTTTAATAATATCTGAACCGCTTGATATTTTCACTACTTTACCTTTCAGCTCTAGTACTATACGTTCAGCAAGTTTAGCCCCTACTCCGGATATTACTTTAAATATATTTTTATCTTCATTATTTACAGCAATTTGAATATCTGAAGGCGTAAGGTTTGATAAGATAGATAAAGCCATTCTTGTACCTATACCGTTTACTGATTGTAGCAAATTAAAAAAATTCTTCTCTTCTAGAGTCAAAAAACCGTAAAGATGAATATGTTCCTCTCTAACATGGGTTTCGATAAATAGTTTATAAAACTCCCCTTCAGCAAGTTTACCTAAAGTTTTACCTGAAGCATAGACTAAGTACCCTACCCCGTTTACGTCAATTATAACGTAATCATCGCCTTGGAAATCAACTTTACCGCTTAATTTACCGATCATATATTTACTTTTTCTTTTTACTATACATTAAAATTAGTGTCGGTAAAGCGGTAATAATTGCTGCTAAGATGTAATGAATAACAAACGATCTATCCATCATATGACACTGCCCATCATTAGGAATAGTTTGAGCCAAAACCATATAAGCAACTATTATCGTCACTACTATATATAGACCGGTAAAAAACAAATATTTTATAAAATTTTTCATGTTAATCTCTTTTTGAATCAGTGATATGATGTTATTCCTGCGAAAGCAGAAATCTTAGGGATAAAGCAAGATAAATCGAGCTTTTAAAAAGCTTTAAAGTGCTGGATTCCCGCTTTCGCGGGAATGGCATCAGAGGTTTTTTCTTCTCTTAAGTTAACCCTCATACACGAAAGCGGGAATGACACATTAAAAACTACACAAACTTATAATAAGTTTGATTCTTATCCCCTTTACTTATTAAAAGTTTACGCTCTAAACCATATAACAAATCTCTACTAGCCGTTGCCGTAGAAATATTTTTATGTACAGTAATATAATCTTTTCTAGAAAACCATTGATCTATTAAATTAACCTTAGCAAATTCCATTCTAGATAAAGGCGTATTTGCCTCATATGTAATATTATTACTATATAATCTTAATGCTGCAACTATTCTATCAAGCATAAACTCGATAAATAAGGTCGATTCACCAAGCCTATCACACTTACTTAAAACACTATAATATTCACTTTGATTATTCCTTATCAAACTTTCAACGGAAATATACTCAAAAATTTTATTAGCTTGAATTAGTAATAATTGTTGCCATAATCTACCGATTCGTCCGTTACCGTCTGAAAAAGGATGAATAAATTCAAACTCATAATGAAATATACAAGCTTTAACTATTCCAGAAATTTGCTTATCTTGTGCTATAAACTCAAATAAATCCTGCATTAATAAAGATACACGGCGTGCCGTAGGGGCAAAATGTATAATCTCTGTGCCTTTAAATATAGCGGCATTACCTTTACGCCACTTTCCGTTATCTTCTACTAATCCCTGCATTAATATCTCATGTGCTTTTAATAATGATTCAATTTTGAAGGGATTAAATATAGTCAGATTATTGTATAGTTTTATAGCATTTTTTACTTCTACAATATCTTTTTCAGGTGCGAGTACACGCTTGCCATTTATTATATCGGTTATCTGCTCTACGCTTAAACTATTTCCTTCAATTGCTAAAGAAGAATGGATGGTTTTAATTTGATTATTTTTTCTAAGTTTTATAGGTTGAGAGTAAAGCTTGCTACCGGCTAAAATACCAAGCTCATAAGAAATATCTTGTGATAACTCCAAGATTTTATTAGTTATTTGAAAAGACGGTTTGCTATTCATTATATAATAGTATCATATGATACTATCATTGTCTACGAAGAATATTTTTGCTATATCATTCCCATAGGGTATTAGCCTTATTGCATGACTCCAAAATCGTCATTACGAACAGCCGTAGACTGCGTAGCAATCTCATGAAATAATAACAAACTCCTGAGATTGCCTCATCAATTGCTATGCAATTTCCTCGTAATGACGTATATCTCTTTATTTTACAATACACTCATTAGACTACCTACCTCAATATCTTCTATAACACCACTTTTACGATCTTTTAATTCAACAATATTATTTGCGGCTTTTTTAGGACCAATTATAATTTGATGAGGTGAGCCTATAAGATCATGCGTTGCAAATTTAATGCCTGGACGTGCTTCGGTATCGTCATATAACACTTCTATATTTTTATCTGATAGCTCTTTATAAGCCATTTCCGCAAGCTCTACGCATTTACTATCATGAATATTTAAATTAATTAGAGAAACTTTGAAAGGAGCAACGCTAGAAGGCCATATGATACCTTTCTCATCACAATTTGCTTCTATGATAGCAGCAACTAACCTTGAAATGCCTATACCGTAAGAACTCATTTCTATAGGAGTTAGTTTACCATTCTCATCATTAATAAGTGCATTCATATTAACCGAATATTTTGAGCCTATATAAAAAATATGCCCGACTTCTATTCCTTTACTGCTGGTTATTTCTTGTTCAGATACAGGTAATTTATTTACTTCATATTTTTCTTCAGCTGCCGCGTACCAACTTTTAATTTCCTCTACATCGATATCAGGATTATCTTTTAATGTCTTAAATTTTTTATCGTAATAAATAGTACTTTCACCAGTTTCAGCGATTATATGAAACTCATGGCTTAAATTGCCACCGATCGGACCGTTATCGGCAATAACAGGGATAGCAAACACGCCTAAATCCCTGAAAGCATTGATATAAGCCTTATACATTTTATTATAGGTTTTAACAGCATTTTCTTCATTTATATCAAAAGAATAAGCATCTTTCATTAAAAACTCTCGTCCTCTCATAACACCAAAACGAGGTCTAATCTCATCACGAAATTTCCATTGGATATGATAAAGATTTTTCGGCAAATCCTTATATGACTTAATATTATGACGAAAAATATCCGTAATCATATCTTCGTTAGTAGGACCGAATAGTAAAGTATTATCGTGGCGATCTTGAAATTTCAGCATTTCTTTACCGTAATTATCAAAACGTCCCGATTCCATCCATAAATGTGCCGGCTGAATGCAAGGCATTAGCACTTCCAAAGCTCCCGCTTTATTCATATTTAAGCGTACTATATTCTCAATATTCTTCAATACTTTTAAGCCAAGCGGAAGCCAAGTATAAATCCCTGCTGCTTGCTGCCTAATCATTCCACTTCTAAGCATTAATTTATGCGAAGTTACTTGAGCTTCACTTGGCTCTTCCTTTAACACAGGTAAAAAATATTTTGATAATAACATATTTTATTACTTTCTTGCTATATTTATAATCATTTATTTTGTCATCCCGTGGCTTGACCACAGGATCCAGTTTTTTTTAATTTTTTTCTGGATACCGCGATCAAGTCGCGGTATGACAAAATGACTGGATTCCCGCTGCCGCAGAAATGACATTAATAACGTATCACCTTTTAGCAGTAAGGTTTAAAAACTCATGACGATATTTCTGCTGTTCGGCAAATATACCCGTATAATGCATGGTATTCATAACGCTATTATCTTGCATTACACCACGCATTGACATACAGCTATGTACGGCAGAAATCTTAACGGCAACGCCAAGCGGCTTTAAATTCTCCTGCACGCTTTCTGCTATCTGTACCGTCATTTTTTCTTGGATTTGTAGTCTTCTAGCAAAAATATTTACTATTCGTGCTAGCTTACTTATGCCGACAATACAATTATCAGGAACATAAGCTATATCTACTGTACCGTTAAAAGGTAATATATGATGTTCACAGAAAGAGGTAAATTTTATATTCAATAAGATAAAATCTTGAAAATTACAAGTTTCATAAAACTTGGTATTTAATATTTCTGCTACATCCTTTCCATAACCAGAAAATATTTCTGCGTAGCTATTAATTACTCTATCAGGCGTTTTAAGCAACCCTTCTCTGCTTGGATCTTCACCAATGAATTTTAGTAACGTTCTTACTGCATCTTTAGCTTCTTCTCTAGTTGGTTTACTCATGTGCTAGTTTTATACTTTTAAAAAACATTACTTTAACACAAATATATACAAACATCAAGCCGCCTACTATAGCAATAAACCCTCCTCCGCCCATCATTACCATTAATAGCTTAGCTGACATCGGCATTACACTATTTGGGTCTTTCCGCATAACACCGTAACCACCGGCGAATGCTAGACCTAGTATGTGCAGAATCTGCCCGAATGTTAGGAGGTAAAATGTAAAATTAATAATATTGTCATTACGAGGAGGCACGAAGTACCGACGCGGCAATCTAGGGAGTTTTTGTATTACCTCATGAGATTGCCACGCTCTTTTTAGTCGTTCACAATGACGTTGATACCTCCCAATACCTAAATAACTAAACCCCATACAAGCAATGCTAATCCCTACTATAGACCCGTGATAATGAGCAGGAATTACTACATTTATACCTGTGATATTCATTGCTATAAGCCCGCCAAATAAGAATAAAGTAATAGAGCAAAGTAAGATAGTTTTGATTACTCTGTCATTTATTGTAACCGTGTCATCCCGCGGCTTGACCGCGAGATCTATAACATTATTATGATATTTTGTTTGGATCTCGCGGTCAAGCCGCGGGATGACAAATACCCACACCAACTCAACCCCCATACCTATTAAACATAAAACAGGAGCAATGCCGCCTAGATATTTCATATGATTTGTATAGAATACTTTGAAGGCTCCATCGATAATATCATAAAATATATGACCGAAAAGTGTAAGAATTCCGAAAATAAAATTTAAATAAAGCAAGAAAAGATAGAATTTTTGAAATTTCAATTCTCTAGCTATTAACTCTCTAAATAAACTAACCCAAATAAATATTAATATTTGAGTATATATAAATTGCAGTAAATGACCTCCGCTCCAAAAAAGTAATTCATAATAAAATTCTATCTCGATTGGAATAATTTGAATGATGTGTTGCAAGCCATTATAAGACCATCCAAAACAAAAAAAACTTAAAATAAACATTATAATAGTCGATAATACGGTAAAATTAACTAAACTATTTAAGTTCGTCCAATCGAAGAAATATAAAATATTTATAGCGTACAATAGCAACGTAACACCAAATAAGCTTAACCCCCCAATAAATACGATATTTTCAAGCATCGGTATATAATTATTCATCACCGGATTATGCCCGGCTATTGGGGAGATGGCGATTAGAAGAGTAGCTAGAAAAGCAAGTTTGGGGTAAAGGCGAAACACGTCATTGCGAGCGAACGTAGAGAACGTGGCAATCTCAGAAATTTTGTATTGTTTCATGAGATTGCCGCGTCGAGACTTGGCCTCTCCTCGTAATGACGTTCCCCCCCCCAAACACTAGCCGTAACGGACAATAACCAAATCAATACCGATAAATTAACATGAATAATTAAAGCAGATTTGAAAATATGTGGATTTGGAAAAAAGCTTGATAATTGCGGAGTACGTAGTACCACCAAAATAATTGAATATAAACCCGCAAATCCCAAGGATAAAATACCAAGCTTAAGCCAAGAATTAGTTAAGCTATTATTTTGTAATTGATTGGTAGAATTCATAACTACAGGTAAATATTAAATATAATCTACAAATAGCTCACGGTATTTAAATAAGCAATATTTTTTTATTTGCTTTAGAAGCTAACATACGATATTAATAAGTCAATCCAGAGTTAATAGTTAGATATGATTAACCACCTACGCATCGGTATCGGTATTTTAATCTTAATAGGAATGAAATTTTATTAGGTAAACGTATTAGTTCCCATGGTGAGTCTAGTTATGCTCCTGTAGGTGGACATTTAGAATTTGGAGAAACATTTGAAGAATGTGCTATCCGTGAAGTTTTAGAAGAAACAAATCTGATCATTGAAAATCCACAATTGATAGCGGTGACTAACGATATTTTTGAAAAAGAACAAAAGCATTACGTCTTGATTTTCCTTAAAGCTCATTGTTTAAATGAGCATGAATTACAGAATCTTGAGGCTCATAAAGTAGAAAGCTGGTAGTGGTTTGCTCTTGATAATTTACCCTCTAACCTTTTTCTACCTCTAAAAAGACTCATTGAGAAAAAATGTTATTTATATAAAAAAAGTATTGATTAACTAAGTTTATCTAATTTTAAATATCCGGACGCGTATTTGTGTAAAACACTAGCAATAAGAGTTTGATAAGACATTCTTTTTTGTGCTGCAATTCTTTTTATATGATTTAAATCGTATAACGGCAATCTAATATTAATTCTTTCCGATTTTTAAAAAAATTAACTGCGGCAATTTTAGCTATATTTTTTGTCTCTCTAGTTCTTTTTTAGGTAACTCTAAAAGCTCATCTTGTTCAAAATAATCTAGTATTTCTTGTTCTTTTTCAGTAAATTTGTATTTTTTCATAATCTAAGCCTTAGCTTGACAATATCATCCTAACTTAGCAATATTAATAAATGATCACCTTGATATAATTATGATAATACAGATTTTATTGTTGTAGTGGATTGAATGGTGGGTTTGAGAAGACTTGAACTTCCGACCTCACGCTTATCAGGCGTGTGCTCTAACCAGCTGAGCTACAAACCCACAGGTAGAAATATGGCGAGCTCGCCGGGATTTGAACCCGGGACCCTTTGATTAAAAGTCAAATGCTCTACCAACTGAGCTACGAGCTCTTAAATATATTGCATATATTCAAAAATTATGTTTTACTTTATCGCCGAAAAAGGCTAATCTGTCAACAATTATTTTTTAATTTAAACTTAGAAAGTTTATGCGGCATCAGGACGTGGCTATAATTATCCCCTCAAGACTAAGTTCAACTAGGCTTAAACAAAAACCGCTGCAGCTTATCGGCTCTATAACTTTAATCGAGCGGGTATTCAAACAAGTAAATCAAGCGGGCCTTGAGCATACATATGTTGCGACCGACTCGGAAGAGATAGCAAGCGTTATTACAAAAGTCGGAGGAAAAGTAATATTCACGGATAGTGCTATCCCAACCGGTACTGATCGTACTTATGAAGCTTTTAAATTAATTCCAAATAATCAAAATATTAATTACATAGTTAATGTACAGGGAGATATGCCTTTCATTGAACCTAGCTCTATTTTGAAAATTATAGAATATTTAAAAAACAGCAAATACGATATTGTTACACCGATAGTAAAAGTAGATAGGGAATCAGTGAAAGCTAGTAGTAATGTTACCGTAGCAGTGGACTCGGCGGGAACAGCATTGTATTTTTCGCGTAGTCTTATTCCAAATGGTGCAGAAGAATTTTTATATCATGTAGGCATGTATGGTTTTCGCAAAAACGCTTTAGAAAAATTTGTATCTCTTAAGCCAACTTTTTTAGAAAAAACAGAACGTTTAGAACAATTACGTGTCCTTGAAAACGGCATGACTATAGGTACATGTTTAGTTGAGAATGTTCCTATTTCCGTAGATACGGAAGAAGACTTAAAAAAAGCAGTAAAATTTTACGAAAATATTAGTAAACTAGGTTTATAATAATGGTACATTTCATTTTTGTTACCGGCGGCGTTGTTTCATCACTCGGTAAAGGTCTAACGGCAGCATCTCTTGCTATGCTATTGCAAGCGAAAGGTTTTAGAGTAAGTGTACGAAAACTAGACCCTTATCTTAACATTGACCCGGGAACTATGAATCCTCACGAACATGGTGAGGTATATGTAACCGATGACGGAGCAGAAACCGATCTAGATCTTGGACATTATGAACGTTTTACCGGAGTTTCCGCATGCAAATTTGATAGCATCACAACAGGTGCGATATACTCAAAATTACTTAAAGATGAACGTTTAGGAAATTACGCCGGCGTTACTGTTCAAGTCATCCCGCATGTTACAAATATAATAAAAGATTTTATACTTTCAAACACCAAGGGTTTTGATTTTATTATTTGTGAAATAGGCGGTACAGTCGGTGATATTGAAGGTCTACCGTTTTTTGAAGCTATAAGGCAAATTGGTAACAAATTAAAAAGCGAAAATTGTTTATTTATTCATTTAACATTATTACCTTATGTTAAAACCGCCCGTGAATTAAAAATAAAACCTACCCAACACTCAGTTAAAGCATTACGCGCTATAGGTATTTCACCTAATATACTAGTGTGTCGTGCAGAACGTAACATTTCAAAAGGCGAAATAGATAAAATAGCTTTATTGTGTAATATAGAATCTGAGTATGTTGTTCCGGCAATAGATCAAAAAAATATATATTTAGTACCGATTGCATATCATAATTCAGGTCTTGATAATAAAGTATTAAAATTTTTTAATATTAATATAATGCCGTCTAAATTAGATAAATGGCATGATATAATTAATAGGATAAAAGATTCTAATTCAAAAGTAAGAATCGCTATAATAGCTAAATATCATAAATTAAAAGATGCTTATAAATCAGTAATCGAGGCACTTGATCATGCAGGTATTTATTACAAATACAAAATTGATTTAGTATGGATAAATGCTGAAACTCTAACTGAAGAGAATATTAATAAAAAATTATTAGATATAGATGGGGTTTTAGTACCAGGCGGATTTGGAGAACGGGCAACTAAAGGAAAAATTATAGCAATAAAATATGCCCGTACTAATAACATACCTTTTTTTGGAATATGTTTCGGTATGCAACTTGCGACGATCGAAATAGCTCAGAATTTAATCGGTATTAAAGATGCAGTAACGGAAGAATTTAAAGTAGACGGTACAAAAATTATTGAGAAAATAAATAAAAACTGTGAAGACTCAAAAATAAAAATTGAAAATGTAAAAAAGACTATGAGGCTCGGCTCTTATCCTTGTAGTTTGGTCGCAAGTACCATTGCAGCTAATGCTTATAAAAGCCTTGAAATAAATGAGAGACATCGTCATAGATATAAATTTAATAATGAATTTCAAAATATTTTTGAAAAACACGGAATAGTATTTAGCGGTTTTTCAAAAGACGAAGAGATTGTAGAAATAATTGAACTACCGCTACTGCGTTGGTTCGTAGGAGTACAATTTCATCCGGAATTTAAATCTAAACCTTTTGAAGCTCATCCGTTATTTATTCAGTTTATTAAAGCAGCGATTGAGTATAACAAATGTAATTAACAATAATATATGAGACTATGTTAAAAATCTTGACATAGTTTTTATTATAGTCTAGGGTGCATAAAAATAATATAGCCGGACAGTTTCTGAAAAGCTTTATAGGTCATAGTAAATCAATGGATAGCGTGGATTCTAATTTCACAATTTGGAATAAAGCCAGAAACAGTAAATTTAGACATATAGTATGGCCGATTAGATCGTATGAATTAACCAAGTTCATCCCGATGACTTTACTAATGTTTTTTATTCTACTTAATCAAAACTTAGTTCGTAGTATTAAAGATAGTTTTGTTGTTACCTTAATTAGCTCAGAAGTATTGAGTTTTATCAAACTTTGGGGCGAAATGCCGATGGGAATTTTATTTGTTATTTTTTATTCTAAACTCTGTAATATTATGACAACAGAGCAAGTTTTTAGGATAATTACCGGTATTTTTTTATTTTTCTTCGCAATTTTTGGTTTTATTTTATTTCCGTACAGAGAGTTTTTTCATCCCGATCCCGAATTAATTAAGCACTATATCACTGTTCTTCCTCACTTAAAATGGTTTTTAATAATTTGGGGACAGTGGAGTTTGGTATTATTTTATATTATGGGAGAGTTATGGCCGGTTATAGTCTTTACTCTTTTATATTGGCAGCTTGCAAATAAAATTACTAAAGTCGAAGAAGCACCAAGATTTTACTCATTTTTTACTTTATTCGGACAAACTAATTTACTCATCTCAGGAACCGCAATTATTTATTTTGCTAAGAGTGAGCATTTCTTATTACCTTTATTTTCTCATCTCAACGATACAAATGAAATTCTTTTAAAATCATTTATTACGGTTATTTTAATATCCGGATTAATTTGTCTAGCTCTTCATAAACTTATTGATAAATCAGTCGTAGAAGCTGACAAAAATATTAAATTTAAAAACCAAAGAACGGATATATTAAAATTAAACTTGGTCGAAAGTGCAAAAGTAATATTAACTTCTAGATATCTCGGTTTTATTTGTCTTCTTGTAATGTCTTATTCTATGAGTATTAGCCTAATAGAAGGATTATGGATGTCCAAAGTAAAGCAACTCTATCCCGCGACAAAGGATTTTATGGCCTATCACGGTAAAGTGTTTTTTTGGACGGGAGTACTCACGTTAGTTAGTGCGTTTTTAGGCAGTAGTTTAATTAGAATATGCGGCTGGTTTTGGGGAGCTATTATAACACCAATTATGATGTTTGGAGCAGGTTTTATGTTCTTTTCATTCACGGTTTTTGAAAATCACCTAGGAAATATCGTAAATACTCTCGGCTATAGTACGCCGCTTATCGTTATAGTTTTTATCGGCGGACTTTGGCATGTACTTTCTAAATCCGTAAAATATTCACTTTTTGATGCTACTAAAGAAATGGTATATATTCCGCTCGATAGTGAAATGAAGACCAAAGGTAAAGCTACAGTTGATGTTATGGGTGCTAAAATCGGTAAATCAATAGGTGCTATTATTCAATTCATATCCTTTAGTATTTTCCCGAACGCCATACATAACGACATAGCCGGTTTATTGATGTTTAGTTTTATTATCGTATGTCTATTATGGCTATATGGCGTGAAAGTTTTATCGAAATATTATAATAAGATGATACAACGTTGATAAGGATATCCATGCCTGCGAAGGCTTGCTTGCGTTGATACCTAATCTTCATGAGCTACGTAGGCGTTGTTGCATGACTCAGAAAAGGCGTACGATGTCATTCCTAGCTCAACATTGTTGCGTAGACCGGTAAAATCCCCTGTGTCATCCCGTGGCTTGACCACGGGATCCATAAAAACAATAAAAAATACTAAAATTATTAGTATTTTTAACTGGATCCCGTGGTCAAGTCGCGGGATGACATCGGGAAAACTGATCCACTCAACAAGGCCCGAAAGCGGGGGTCTAGCATAATAACTTCAAATATCGATATAGAGAAGTTATTATGCTAGATTTCCGCCTACGCGGGAATGACATAAAACAATCCATGCATACAATGCTGAATAGGAATGACCAGTGCTTTTCAAAAATTGCTTGATGCTATGAATCAAACTACTGTATTTTGAATATCCTCTCCTATTAATCCTTGATCAAGCAAATCAAAAGCCTCATCCAAACACTTATATACTGCATTTTCTTAAGCTACTTCCGAATAATCTTCGATTAACCCTAGATTTTGACAATAATAACAAGTTGAGCTTTTAAACCATCACTCTATTGATTTTTAATATAATCTAATATTATTTTTAAAACAGCTTGGCTTACTATCCTTTGCTTTTTCATATTTATTTTTTTAAGCTCTGTAATCTGTCAACATATACTCTTAACGTCTCTACTTCTTTACTTTGATATATTAAACCCTCTATTTTTTCAATTTGTTTTATTAACCGCTCTGCCTCCTTCATACGGTTCTTTACATTGTCTTACTAAATTTGCTTTTGTAAAATTAGTACTGTTATGCATTAATAGTGAAAGCATAATTTTGTTTTTTACTGAGTTACGACCACAGTAATGTAATACTTCACCCATCTGTTTATAGTCATTCACCGTAGCACCATATTCAAGTAACATTTTGGCTTTTTTAAAATTACCTGTAATCTCTAAAGCAGTATCACCATTCTCATCTTATATATTAAGATCAATACCTTTTTGTAGTAACTCTTTAAGGTCTGCTAAGTCAGTTACATAATGTAGGGTACTTTTGTTTTCTGGTCTATCTACCGTATCAAAACTAACATCTTTACTGTTTTACTATTAAGACTATTGTTAATACTAATGCGTAAATCATGAAACATTTCTGGAGCGGTTTTACATTCTTTTGTATTACTCCCCTTTCCTATACAAGATTTAAAAATATTTATTAACTGAGAAATTTTAGGCATAATTATTTTTTTAGTTATTTTATTAAGATTCCATGTTTCATGGTATTTTTGACTCGGCATTATATTAATCTATTTTAATAAAGTCAATGTGAATGGTTAATTTTTATGAATTAACCAATTAACAATATAATTTAAAAATTCTTTTTTCTTGAATCTATTTATAATATAGTAATAGGCATATTTAATATTTGTAGAGGGAGTAATGAAACAAAATCCAAAAATCTCATTAATAGGTAGCGGTAACATAGGTGGTACACTTGCTCACTTAATTAGCCTTAGAGAACTCGGCGATATCGTGTTATTTGATGTGACTGAAGGAGTACCACAAGGAAAAGCATTGGATCTCATGCAAGCCGGTACAATAGCCGGGTCTGATATCAAAATAAAAGGCACAAACGACTATAAAGATATTGAAGGATCTGATGCCATAATTATTACTGCCGGTTTACCAAGAAAACCAGGGATGAGTAGAGACGATTTAATTAGCATTAACACCGGTATTATGAAAACGGTTGCAGCAAATGTTAAAAAATACGCTCCTGATGCCTTTGTAATAGTCATTACCAATCCACTTGATGTTATGGTATATGTCATGCTTAAAGAAAGCGGATTGCCTCACAATAAAGTAATCGGTATGGCAGGAGTACTTGACTCATCAAGATTTAATCTTTTTCTTGCTGAAGAGTTTAAAGTATCAGTTAGCAATGTTAATAGCACGGTTCTCGGCGGTCACGGCGATGCTATGGTACCTCTTGCAAGATATTCTACAATATCAGGCGTGCCGATACCTGACTTGATCAAAATGGGCTTATCAAGTAATGAAAATATTGAAAAAATAATCGATCGTACTAGAAACGGCGGCGGTGAGATTGTTGCATTACTTAAAACAGGTTCTGCTTATTATGCTCCCGCAGCCTCAGCAATAGAAATGCTTGAATCATATTTAAAAGATAAACGCCAGATTCTAACTTGTGCCGCTCATTTACAAGGTGAGTACGGCGTACATGATTTATATGTCGGAGTGCCTATTATGATCGGTAAAGAAGGTGTTCTAAAAGTAATAGAACTGCAGTTAACCGCAGAGGAAAAAGCACTATTTGATAAATCAGTCGAGGAAGTTAAAAAACTCATTGAGACGATAAAATAAATGATAAAATTATATTATTGAAGCACAAATGCAACAAGATTTAAAATATTGAATTAATACTAATTATTAATATTGTTAATTGAACATAAATGGTATTACATTTTGGTTTATTTTTATTAATAGAGGGAAATTATGAAACATAAGAATGAATTAGACCGGCTAAATTTAAATTAGTATTTTAGAAACAGATAAACTAGCTATAACACGTACAACTAATTTTATAGAAGCTCTAATAAACAAAATAGACCCTAGAACGCCGGGACCGTATGTTGCTCAGCAACAAGCTAACTTCAAAGTAGCAAATGATAAAAATATACAGGGTGCTAGTAAAGGCTCAACTTGATGTCCTAATATCCCCTTCAGATTTTTCAGCATTATTAAGACTAAGTAATTCATTACCGGTCACTAATGAGCAAAAACTAGAAATAAAGGGCAATATTAATCTATTGCAATTGATGGCAGAAGTTGTTCAGAAAGTAGGGGAAAAGAGCTTAAATATACAGCAAGATAAAAAAGTACTTACCTCACAAAAAAACGAACAAGCTATAACACACGGTCAACAAAAAGTAGAACTTAGCATTAAAGAAGAAATAATCAAGTTAAGGGAAGCAGTTCAAGAAACAATCAAAAATCCAACTAATAATGAAGAATTTAATAAGACATCAAAAGAAATTTTAGGTTTGATTAATAATATCAACTCTCATCAACCATCTAGATTACAGGCAGCTAGAAATAAAATCCTGAGTAGCGGAGAAAGCCCTAATACTAAAAATACAGAAATAGAGGGATTTTTTCTTGAACAACATGAATGGGATAAATTTCAAGAATTAAGAGAAAGATTACAAAAAATAAAAGAGTCTAGAGAAAAATTAGATGAAATGAAAAATTTTTATACCTTGATAATGCCAGGGATTTTTCAGATGGTTTACAAAATTTATTTGAGGAGTTAAAAAATAAAGAAGAGACAGGGGCAAAAGAACTTATAGAAGCTTCTAAAAATATACTCAGCAAAAAAGTATATCAGTAAATAAAAATTACTTCCGTAATACTAATAATTCAAGCGAATTAGATTTACAATATAAGATGTTGTTAAGATAATATCTCGCCAAATATAAAGGAGGCTCTAGTCTTATATGCCAGAAGTAATAACAATATTGATATATTATCTGAAGAATTAGCAAATAAAAATATATCAAATTTAATCAAGCAAAATGAATCAGTACTATAAAAAGAAACAGGTAAATATTCTCCTTCTTTAGAAACTATACCTGAAGATTCTATACCTAAGTTATCACCGGCAATAGTACATTACTCAACAGAACTTTTTGCAAAACTAGAAAATTCATTCAATGAACTAGCACAATTCACTGATAAAATATTAATAGATACCGGCAAATCTTATGTACAACAGGCAAATATTAATCCTAAATCTAATACCGTTTCTAGATCTTCTTCTATTGATTCAGGAATAGGCTCAAGTCAAGAAGAATTATCTACCAAATTTGGAAAAAGCAGCTCTACTAATTTAATTGAAGCTCTTGATTTAGCACAAGCGAAAATTTTATCAAATTCAAATACAGCAAAAGATACGTTAACGGCAACACAAGAACTACAAAAATCTATCCAACAAAAAGAAGTAAGCAATGAAAGACTTACCCAAGAAGAAGTAGATAATATTTATAAGACACTAGGTATATTTGAAGAAATTAAGGAATATGAAAAGAGCGACAATTCACGTGTTCCTCGTTTACTAAATAAAAATTACTATAAACTAACTGATCCTCGTGAGGAGCGTAGAAGCGATAATATCGCTTTAGAGCAGGATGACACCGGAATGCTGCCTCCTGCCCCAAATAGTGCCGTTTCAGATAAATTAAAAGAAGCAGTAGATGATTATATATCTGAGCTACAAAATGAAAAGCTATCTAAAGATACATCCCCGAAACAAGTTGAGGCAATAACTCATCCAATGCAGGAAGCAATACCGACTCCTCCTGCTCTTTCCTGGAATACTCATCCTATATTCGATGATACAATAAAGTTCTTAAAGAGGTTTAAAGAAGAGATCGATAAATTTCCACAAGATTATACCTTTACCATACCTCTATATTGAAATAATGTTAATAGAAATTTAGGAAGAAGTGAATTTTTAGCAAGTATGGTATCGACTTCTTAACAAGATGAGAGAATTAATGATATATTAGATAAACTTCAAAAAATTTCTACTAATTGTATTAAGATAAGTAATAATGATGATAAATTTAATAAAGAGATTAAAAAATCTTTTGTAGAAATTAATACCACATTAAAAAATATAATAGAATATTTAAATTCCAATATAGAAAAAGTTCAAAAGAATTTATCTAATTTAGAATCTTTGACTTATGAATTATCTAAAAATACATCTCCGAAACATATTAAGCAATCAACCCAAGATCAACCTAAAATATCTACAGGAGCAGTTACCGGTATAAAAGATAGAATAGCAAAATTTGAAGCAGACTCTGACAGCAAAATCAAAAAATACTGAACAGAAGAAAAGAAACAGACTGTAGAAAAACAACATGAAAATACTCAATCTGACTATATAACTCCTCAGAAAAATTTTGAGTTTGAAAATCGAGGTAAAGAAATTAAAGAAAATAGTAACAATTGAAAAAGGCTTTGATAGTAAAACAACAAGATACTGGACATCACCGGCGGGATGGGATAAATGGGAGGAAGAAAAACAGAAAGGTATAGGAAAAGAGAATGAACTAATAAAACCTCGTACAAAATTTGCAATAGGACATTCTCAACATACTCAATCTAAAGAGCCTATATATCATCCCACTCCTGAAAAATTGAATATTAACGAAATAACTCACGATTTAAAGCTAAAAAGCAATGCAAAAAACTTAAAAGACAACTTTGAAAACTTAGCAAAAGAAGCAAAGCCAATTGGGACACAAGCACAGCAAAGCTCCAAATCTTCAAGTAGTCCTAGCATAAAACCTACAGGTTGCAGTAAAGACGAAAGAAATATCTAAGGCAATTGATGTTATTCTTGTTTTTGGGTCTTGTTGCATGGCTCGTTTATGTCATTCCCGCGGAGGCGGGACTCCAGTAAAACACATAAAAAACAAGTTTTTTATGTGTTTATTTTGTCAAATATGTAAATTCTGTATCAATATTGAAGTTATTGTTCTAGATCCCCGCTTTTGCGGGAATGACATTGAGTAGGTTTTTCGAGCCATACAACAAGGCTTTACTGTTGTGAGGATGACATCCTGCGTAAAACTAACACTGTACTCATTAATATTATAAGCAAAAATATGAAAAAGCTTAAAGTGAGAGATAGTGACTTAAAAGTTTGCCATAACAACATACTAAAGAAAGGAGTAGTTGAGGATAGAATAATACCTCCAAAAGAATGTGATAGACTATAAAGCCTCATTTTAACATTAGTCTTAAATAAGGATTGAACAATAATTTGTAGCGGTACTGCATAAAATGCTGCAAGTCCTATTAATATAACGGGACAAAGAATATTAAATATTTGTTTGTATAACATTATTTGCATTCCTAAAGCAACAATAATGCTGACAAATAAAGCCCATGTAATCTGTCTTAAAGGGTTTATTTTATCGGCAAACAGCCCTGCAAAAACAGCTGATATTCCATAGGTAGTAGTAAGAGCTATATTCATAAATCTTATTTCAGGATGATTTATAAAAGCTATTTTTGTTAAAAAAACTCCTAAGAAAATTACTAAAAAGTGATACACTCCTCCAATAGCACCGTTTATTAGTAATGCTATTATAACGGATAGTTTATTATTCCATATAATTTGCCGCAAGGTACTTTTTGATGACGTTCTTAAAAATTCGCTACTTTCTTTAAAAAAATTTCTCATCAAAATAGCAAATAAACCAAATATTGCACCAATAAAGAAATTAAAACGCCATAAATATTGGATATCGGAATTACTAGCGTAATAATAAGCTATAGCCGCAAGTAATGCACCTATTTGGCTACAGCATGAAACTATTCCTATATTTAAATTTTTCTGATTATCTCCTGTTTTTTCAGCTACATAAACCTTTATTCCGTCAACTTCTCCGGCAAGGCTTGCTAAAAAAACCATTCGACATAATGTTAGTATTACCGTAGCAAAAATACCTATTATCTCAAAGGAAGGAGTAATAGCAATTAATCCGGTAGAAATGCTACTCATGCACATTGATATCTTGATAGATTTAGTACGCCCGTATTTATCTCCGATAAATCCAAAAATTAAGGACCCTAAAGGTCGTACTATAACGGCTGCACTAAGAATAGCAAAAAAACCAAGTAGTTGTTTATCCTGCTCTATATTAGGTAAGAAATTTTGTGCAAGAATACTAGCCGATAAACCGAATAGAGCATAATCATAATAACGGATAATCGTTGTAAAAAATGCAACTAAAAAAGCTGAATTAGACATATAATATTTTCTTTTTGTGGCAACATCATATGATACCAACTATTTAGGCTGTGTGAAAGAAAATTAATTTAATCTATTTTTACTCTTGGTGTCTACAAATTATAAGATTTTTTTGAAATAGGAACAACTACAGCATAATTTCAATATAGAAATCTTTTATATTTATTTTACTATTGTAGTTTTAATTATAATATTTTATATTTGGTATATATTCAATTTTTAACTGTTTTAAAAATATGCACTTAGAATATAAAGTTACTATATCTGAAAATGGCAGAATAAATATTCCTGCAAAAATTCGTGATCAATTACATCTTGCTTCAGGAGATCAGTTAATGCTAATACTTGATAAAGAATTAACATTGATTCCTCTAAAAAATAAAATTAAAGAATTTCAAGCATTAGTAAAATCTAGAAATAAAGATAACATATCATTAGTTGACTCTTTAATTGAATCAAGAAGAAAGGAATTTAATAATGAATAAATATATTTTAGATTCATCTGCTTTACTTGCATTATTTAACTTAGAAACTGGTAGTGACAAGGTCGAAGAATTATTACCGTTATCTATTATGTCTGCAGTAAATATAGCAGAAGTAGTAGCTGAACTAGATAAAAAATTGAACATATCTTTTACTCAAAGTAAAGAAATGATCTCAGCTTCAATAAATAAAATTGTAGCCTTAGATTTTGATCAAGCTATAGAAATTGGACGCTTAAAGAAAGAAACAGAACAATTTGGCTTATCTCTTGGTGACAGCGCTTGCATTAGCCTAGGATTAATTACAGGCTATCCTATATATACTGCAGATAAAATTTGGGCTAAACTGCAATTAAATTGTAAAATCGTTCTAATTCGCTAGGCTCTATGAAGATTTCTAATTGATTTGCTATTTTGAGGCATTTTTTAGCGAAAATTAATAAAATTTTTGAAAGAATAGCTACTCCTATTTCAAAGAAACCTTATGATTTGCAGCAAAAAATAACCAAAATTAAATCTTCTTAGAAATCTTCATAGAGACTAACAGCTCATTTTATGATAAAATTTGAAAAAAGAGCCATTATGATACTATAATAATTACATTCCTCTTCCTAAGTTTTGCTTTTCTATTTTTTCTCTTCGTGCTTTCATAGCTTTTGTTAGTTCTTCTTTATGCTTATCTCCTCCTTGAGGCATTTGCTTACCAACATCCTTTGCCTCTTTTTTTATAGTTTTTGGAATTGATATAGGTGGTGGCGGAGGCGATGGGGGAATAGGAATACCGCTTCCAGGCATTAGAGACGGCATCGGTATAGTACCGCTAGGCACAGTTGGAGTATTTTTTGAAGATTGATTAACAGCTTCTGCTTGCTGCTGCTTTATCTTCTCTTCTTTCATACGTTTTATAGCTGCTAATGCTCCTTGTTGCTGTAAATCTGCAGCTGTCGGCTCTCTTTTTGTAGAAGTTAAGTATTTATTTTTATTATCAAACTTTTGTTCTCTATCGGAAGCACTATTAAATAGTATTATGTTCTTTTTCTATAGCCTTAAATTGATTATTAATAGCTTCTAATTCTGCAGCGATTTTCCATCTTTCTTCTCTAGTAATATTAGAATTAGCTTTTTTTTCTTCAAGCCCCTTTTTCCTCTCTTCTAGTTCTTTCTGTTTTTGCTTTAATTCTTCTATACGTTTTGCATGATTATCTATTTTTTCTTCTGTACTCTTTGTTTGCTGCTCGAAAGAATCCTGTACTTAGTCTGCTTTGAACTTTTTTCTTTAACTCTTCATCAAAAGAAAGCGGTTTATTTCGTACAGGCTGTCCTAAATCAGAATGTATTAGATCGTCAAAATTTTCTCTAGAAGCTAACGGTTTTTTACCGGTATCAGGTATTTGAGGATCATGTTTTTGTAAACCTTTTGTAATTTCTTGTATATTTTTATTAAGTTCTGTAATCGACACCACTTTACCTCTCACAAGTTAATTGATTTTAAAGACATAGTAATTAAACCTCTTTTATAGCTTCAACACAAGCAAAAATTGCTATTTTTAGTATTTCATTAGCTGTTGCTGTAGCTTGAAGTATTTGAACGGGTTTTTCAAAACCGTTTGTTATAGGACCTATAAAGCTGTTTGACGAAAATTCTTGTAACAACTCAGTAGAAATAGCAGCTGAATTTAAACCAGGCATAATTAATACATTTGCAGATCCTGATAATCTACAAAATTTATATAATTTACGTAAATCACCATCTAAAGCCACTTTAACCGACATCTCTCCGTCATATTCAAAATCTACCTTCATGCCGCTCAGCTCTTTTTTGTCTTTGCTAAAATTATCTAGTATATTTACTGCTTCACGAATACAAGCTGTTTTTGCCTTAGAAGAATTACCGAATGTTGAAAAAGAAAGAAGTGCAACACGAGGCGTGATTCCCATATTTTTAGCAATTTCTGCAGTTTGGGTTGCTATTTGTGCAAGTTCCCAGCTGTTTGGATATTCTGTAATACAATTATCGGCAATAATAATATTATTATCTTTAGCAATCATAATTGAATAGCCAAGGATGCTACGATTAGTTTTTGGTGAAATGACTTTCATGATATCTTCTAAACTATCGATATAACTTTTCGTAACACCGGTTAGAAGAGCATCACCATCACCGCATGCTAACATACAAGCAGCGAAAATATTCTTATCAGTTTTAACAAGCTTTGCACAATCACGGTATAAATAACCTTTTCTCTGAAGTCTTTTATATAAATAATCAGTATATTTCTCTAAACTATTGCTTAAGGCCGCATTCATTATTTGAATTCCGTCTAAGCTAATATCTTGACCTATCTTTTTTAACATAGCCTCAATTCGTTCAACACGACCAATTATAATCGGATGACCGTATTTCTTGTCTCGCATCATAAGAGCGGCAGAAATTACTTCTTCTTCTTCACCTTCAGCAAAAACAATCCGTTTAAGCGGTGCATTATGAATTTTTTCAGCTAAGAAATTCATATAGTTAGCAGTAGGATTTAATCTGCTACCTAATTCTTTCTTATATTTACCTATACTAAAATCTTTAACCCTAGCAACGCCGCTTTCTATTGCAGCAACGGCAACTGCCGTTGCTACTACGGTAATTAAACGAGGATCAAACGGTACAGGAATGATATATTCCTTACCAAAAACCATCTTACGCCCTGAGTAAGCTTTATACACCTCTTCCGGTACAGGTCTACGGGCTAAATCTGCAATGGCTTTTGCCGCAGCTATTTTCATTTCCGTATTAATAGTCTTAGCTCTTACATCTAATGCTCCTCTAAAAATATAAGGAAATCCCATAACATTATTAATCTGATTATTATAATCAGATCGCCCTGTTGCTATAATCGCATCATCACGCACAAGTTTTATATCTTCCGGAGTAATTTCCGGATCAGGGTTAGCCATAGCAAAAACAATCGGATTACTTGTCATTCTACTCACCATATCTTTAGTTACTGCCCCTTTTACCGATAACCCTATAAATACATCAGCGTTATTTAAGCTTTCCGCTAAAGTTCTAAACTTGGTATCACTTGCATATAGCTCTTTCCATTTATTCATACCTTCTAGGCGTCCTTTGTAAACAACGCCTTTAGTATCACATACAATAATCTTTGATTTATCGGCTCCAAGAGCAATTAATAAATCAATGCAAGCAATAGCTGCTGCACCTGCTCCATTAACTACGATTTTTAAATCTTCAAGCTTGCGATTAGTAAGATACGCAGCATTTATTAGCCCTGCGGCGGTAATAATCGCTGTTCCATGCTGATCGTCATGAAAGACCGGTATATCCATTAAAGATTTTAATTTTTCTTCTATAATAAAACATTCTGGAGCTTTAATATCTTCAAGATTAATACCCCCAAAACTATAACTGAGATACTTCACGGCATTAATAAATTCTTCAGGGTCTTCCGTATTCACTTCCAAGTCAATTGCATCAATATCAGCAAATTTTTTGAATAGTACCGCTTTACCTTCCATCACCGGTTTTGAAGCGGCAGCTCCTAAATTACCAAGCCCAAGTACGGCAGTACCGTTAGAGATTACGGCAACTAAATTACCGCGAGCAGTATATTTATATACATCCTCTAAATTTTTAGCAATTTCAAGGCAAGGAGCCGCAACCCCTGGGGAATAAGCAAGCGATAAATCTTGCTGAGTAACTAAAGATTTTGTTGCAGAAATAGCGATCTTACCAGGCTTATCTTTTTCATGATATTCAAGGGCCTCAGCATAATTTATTTTATTCATTTCATCCATTTTAGAAATTCCTGTTTTATTTGTTTGTTTTGGTTTTTCGTCATTGCGAGCAGACGCAATAGGCATCGACGAAGCAATCTCAGGCAACATTCCTGAGATTGCCACGCTCCTTTCAGTCACTCGCAATGACGTGGTAAATTCACCCCATTATATACATAATAATTGATATAGTAACTACCGAGAAAAAAGTAGTAAATGTTATAATCGACGCCATAGAATCAGGATCACCGTCAAGTTGACGAGATAAAACATAAGCCGTACTCGCACATGGAAGGCAGCTATATAATATTCCTACCGATCTATCTAATCCGTCAATAGACATTAACCATAGTACTACTACACTAACTAGAGGAAATGCAACTAATTTAACAAAGCTTGTAAACATTACATTATGTAAAAGCTCTTGTCTAATAGTAAAATTAAGCCCTGCCCCAACATTTAGCATACCGATAGCTAAAGCGGCATTAGAAAGGCTATCTAACGTTTTCTTAAGCCCTAAATGTAATTCAAGATTTGAGTAATTAAAAACGAATCCTACTAAACTTGCGATAATTAACGGATTACGCACAATTAATTTCATCATTAAAACAAAACTAGTGCTAATAGTATTAGTAACGGATTTATTAGGGATATAATAAGCGAAAATCATTACCGATAAAACATTGGTAAAAATAATCATATAAGAAGAAATAATGGCAACGATTGAAAGCCCACTAGAACCAAGCAAGGGGCTACTTACCCCAAAAAAAATGTAGCTATTATAACGAATCGATCCTTGAAAAATGGAAGTAAATTGGACTTTATCTATGTTGTATTTTTTTTGGTAAATTATAAGACCGATTGATACAAGAATAGTGGATATAATAAGAGCCACTACTAATTTAATTATGGGCGCAATGCTTAAATCGGCAGTAGATACGTAACTAAACAACATGGCAGGAAATAGTACAAAATACGATAATTTCTCAATACCACGCCAAAATTCTTCTGAAGTTAACCATTTATTTTTGATAATACTACCAAGCAGCGTAATAAAAAAAATAGGTAACGTACTACAAAAAATTTCATTCATTTGTTAATAGTTTTTATTTTAACGTCATTACAAGGAGCGAAGCGACGTGGCAATCTCGTCCAACTTCCTGAGATTGCCACACTCACTTCGTTCGCAATGACGCTTAGATACCCATGCGGGAATGATATATAGGCTACAACTGCCCTTCAACCAGCTTTTTCATTTCCTGCACCCCGTAAAGCTTTATAAAAGTCCCAAGTCTTGGACCTTCATTCTGTCCAAGCAATATTTGATATAAATCTTTGAAGTAATCACGCAGATTTTCATATCCTGCTTTCATTCCTATATCATATATTGTTTTCTGAATTGCTTCAGCTTCGGTTTGATCAGCTATATCAGATAACATATCTAATATATCCTGCAAAATAACCTTATGCTTTTCAGAAGGAGATAAATATGATTTATGTGCTTTAATAAAGTCATTATAATATCTTATAGCAAATTCTGCTAAATGGTCAAGATAAGGGTTAGCATTTGGAGTGGCTTTTGGCTCATATTTGCTAATAAATCCCCAAAGCACCGATTTATCCGAAGGATTACACACAGAAGTAAGATTTAAAAGCAACGAATAGGTAATTCCAAAAGTCTCAATTTTCGGTACATTTCCGTGATGGATGTGATAAACGGGATTTGCAAAACGCTTTGCCATATCCTCTTCTAAATGATATTTCTGATTAAAAGTAATATATTCATCAACATTTTTAGGAATTACATCAAAAAACAAACGCTTAGCTCTAGTCGGATTTTGATACATAAATAATGCCATACTTTCAACAGGAGCATATTTAAGCCAATCATCAATGCTAATACTATTACCTTTTGATTTTGATATTTTCTCACCGTTTTCATCTAAGAATAACTCATAACATAACTGCACCGGCGGCTTTCCTCCTAGGATTCGGCAAATTTCCGAATAAAGACGAGCATTTGCCAAATGGTCTTTGCCGTACATCTCATAATCGACTTTAAGCGCAGCCCAACGCATACCAAAATCCGGCTTCCACTGTAATTTGCAATGCCCTCCCGTTACCGGTACTTCTATATAATTACCGGCTTTGTCTTTATACGTTACAGTGCCTGCTTTAGCATCCCATTTCTCTATAGGTACTTGCAGTACCTTACCTGTGTTCGGACATATAGGCATGAAAGGTGAATAGGTAGCCTTGCGCTCTTCTCTAAAAGTCGGTAGCATTAGCTCCATTATCTCATCATATTTCTCAAGCACCATTATCAGCATCTCATCAAACATACCAGCTTTATAACAGTTAGTACTGCTATAAAATTCATATTCAAAGCCGAATTTATCAAGGAATGAGCGAAGCTTTGCATTCATATAATGCCCATAACTTTCACATTCACCGAATGTATCAGGGATAGAAGTAAGTGGCATATCCATATACTGTGCCACCATTTCAGGATTTGGGATATTACTAGGTACTTTACGAAGCCCGTCCATATCATCGGAAAAGCAAATTAGTTTAGTCGGAATATCGGATAATTGCTCAAATGCTTTCTGTACCATCACCATACGAGCATTTTCACCAAAAGTACCGATATGAGGTAAACCTGAAGGACCGTAACCCGTTTCAAATAATACATACCCCTTCTCAGGAATTTTACCGTTTAAGCTATCTAATATCTTCTTAGCCTCAACAAAAGGCCACGCGTTTGACTTAATAGCATCTTTCCAAATTTCTGACATTGATTTTTCTTGCGCTTTAATTAATAATCAGTGACAATATATTAAATTTATTTATTTGTAAAATATCAAATTAAACACTGTCATTGCGAGGAGCTAAGCGACGTAGCAATCTCATCAAACTTCCCGAGATTGCCACGCTCCTGGCAGTCGCTCGCAATGACATTAAGAACAAAAAAACCATGCCATTTAATACTATTATAAATTACATCAGAAAAGATAGCTATAAAGTTCTACATTTAGGACTGATTGCAATTTCTATAATAGCACTTGCTACCGCTTATATTGCTGAATATATCTTCCATTATACACCCTGTCCTTATGCGTTTACGAACGATTTCCCTATTTAACCCTAATCAAAATTTGCTTAACTGCTTTAATCATCCGACAGTTAAGTAAATATACTTTAATATTCATTCTCCTAACTATCCTTAGCTCTTGTATATTATCAACCTATCATAGTTTCGTAGAAAGAGGCATAGTACAACCAAGTGCTCTTTGTTCATCAATGCTTCGTATCCCGAAAGGCTTGTCTATACAACACATCAAACAAATGTTCTACTCGCAGCCAATCACGTCCTGCATGAAACCCGCCATCAAAATCTTTGGTATTTCTATGACAGAGTATAATCTACTCTTAAATATCGGTCTTCTAATCTGTTTACTCCTCGTTTGGTTTTATACAAAATCTAATAAATAGTTAAAAAATTAACTATTAGCTTGCATAAATTCAAAATATTATGTATAATGCTCGCACGACAAAATAATATTTAAACATAACATAAAGGAATATTTATATGATGAATCAACCAACAAATAATGCTAATTACAGACTTCAAGACGGTAGTACGGTTTTACATAATGCAGCACGTATAGGGAATGTAAATAATGTTAGACTTTTACTTTCACAAGGTGCCAATGTTAATGCTTTAAATGCTAAAGGAAAAAAACTATAGATTATGCATCTAAACCAGAAATTAAAGAAATACTAACTGATTCCGCTAATGCACACTCAGCACTGCCTGAATTCAAAGCAGAACAAAAGCTTGCTGAGATGAAGAAAAATATTAAAAATGAGGATGATAAAAATAAAATTATCAACGGATTAATTATGAATCCTGAATTTTATTCTGATATAGATGATGTTACAAGAGAGAAATTAATAGAAAAACTTTTTAATTATAATATTAACTATAATAATCCAGTAATAGCTCCGGTAACAGCACCGGCACCAGTAACAACCACTACTGCTACAGAAATAGCAGCAGAGGGCAATGTACGTGCACAAAACCATGAAATATATGACACCTTAATTGAAGCTGAAGACAACCGTACACCGTTTAGTATAGAAGCCTCAGCTAGAAATGCAAATATTGTTCAAAAATTAATTGAGCAAGGTCATGATGTCAATGCTAAGGATTAACAAGGGAATACGGCATTATTTTATGCAAGCACTCAAGAAATAGCTAAAATTTTATTAGAAAAGGGACAAGTTTTGAATTTGAGCATAAATATCTATACTAACCTATACATTATGCGGCAACAATAGGAAATAAGAAGCTTTTTACTTGAAAAAAATGTGGATGTTAATACTAAAGATGGAAAGGGACGTATACCTATACATTATGCAACTTATTCTAAACAGCACGAAATAACTCAAATTTTATTACAACCCGGCAGTGAAATTGATACAGTAGACAATTATGGCGGCACACCTTTTTTCTATTTGCTACTAAAGCATGAATCAGGTCAAAATAAAATGTTACTGGACTTCTTTTTAAATAATAAAGTTAATCTTAACATTAATGCGTGTGGTGAGTCAATTTTTAATCACGCATTAACATCAAGAGATAAATGGTTACTTGAGAAGTTAATATCTAAAGGTGCTGATATAGGACAAGGCGTTCTATTGCATAATCCACTCGATCACAGTATAGCAGAACTTGTAAAGATAGGTGTTGATAAAGAAAAGATAATTTATGCATTAAAAAATATAATTCTCATATTAATGAGCAATTAAAAATTAACACCATACAAAAATACTTGGGTGCAAAATCAGCCAACAATTATAAAGACATGGATGTTAATGATTATAATTATGATTTACCGGATGAAGAAGGGTTTGCAAAAAATACACACGAAAAATTATTAAAAGATGTTATGCAACGTCTTAAAAACGGTAAAGATAAAGATGGCATTATTAATACATTAATTGAGATTAGTATTAATGAAGATACAAGAGCAGAGTTAATAGAAAAAGTTTTAAATTATAATGTTAATGATAATAATCCTGTAGCAGCTCCAACATTAGTAACTCCTGTAGCAACCCCTATAGTAGTACCGGCTCCATCAACTTCAACAGAAGAAAAGTTATCGACTGAAGTGAAGACACTCCTTACAATAGAGAAAATAAGAATGATATTATTAATTTCGTACTTCTTTATCAGACTACTAACAAGAATGTAAAAAGTGAGTTAATAGATTATATTTGTGAATATTCTTTCGGTACTGAATTAGCCGGACAGATAGGTGCAGATATTCAATTCTAATTTAAAATCTCTTTAAGTTCTTTTAAAGAAAAATCCGGTGGTTTTAGGTAGTCTAGTACTACCTTACCACTATCTAGGACTATAAGCCTTTTGCCGTAATTTACGGCATCTTCTAAATTATGTGTGATCATAACGGAAGTGATCTTATGTTTCTCTATAATCTCTGCTGTTTTTTTCATCACTTCCAAAGAAGCTTTCGGATCTAAATTTGCCGTATGTTCGTCTAGAAATAATATTTTAGGTGGATGAGCTATGATAAGTGCCAACAGTATAATCTGCTTTTCTCCACCGGAAAATTTACCTAATGGCTGTGACAGTAAAGGCAAAAAGCGTTTAGGCGCACCTGTAAACTCTAACAACTCGCTACTTGCTAACCGTTCATTACTAGAGAATCTACTTTCCCACAAAATGATATTTTCTTCAAGGGTTAGCTCGGTAAATAGCCTCTCTTCAGCTTTTTGTGTTAATGTAACTAATGTAGAAGCTTTTTGTCCTTTAGGTATTTTATCGATTCTGACTTGATCTAGACACACTTTCCCGCTAGTAGGTTTTAAATAGCCGGCAAGTATTTTAGCTAAAGTAGACTTACCGCTACCGTTATGACCCAATATTACAATAAACTCTTCTTTAGCAATATTTAAAGTAGTTTCAGCAATTATAGGTTCGATTCTTTCTTTAACTTTGAACTGTATATTTTCTGCATATAAATAAGGTTTCATAAAGCCTCTCTTTTTACAGAACTCAACGAAATAAACAATACTATCCCTAAAATAAGCTTAAGATTTATGGGATCGATGCCAATTCGGAGTAAAAAGCCCAGAGCAATAAAGTAAAATAATATACCTATCAAACAAGAAAATATCTCTTTAAACGCATTAAAATTATTAGCATGGATTAAAATATGACGCCCTATAACAATTGCACCAATACCGACTAGTGCCACCCCGAAACCCATATTAATATCGGCAAAACCATTTACTTGTGCAGATAAAGTACCGGTTAAAGCAGCCAAACAATTACTTATGCTAAAACCGATAGTACGGTAAAGCTCGGCAGGTTTTCCTAAATTAATCAATAAATCTTTATTAAAACCAAAAGCACGCAGAAATAAACCGAGCTTACCTTTTAATAAAATTATAACTGAACATATAATAAGACAATTGATTATTACTAAAGGTATTAACCAATTTTCGAGATCTAATACAGATAATAGAGTCGGCATACCAAGAACCGATATATTAGGACGCTGCATAATTTGTAAGTTAACCGAATAAAGCATAAAACTTGCAAGTATTCCGGCTATAAGCCCGTTAATGCGGTTATTCTTCTGCATAACACTAACTATACTGCCTATAATTCCGCCTGCTATTACGGCAAATATTAATGCAGGAAATAACCCAAATGAAAGGCTGCGGGCAAACACTGCCGCACCAAGTACATAAGTACCGTCTACGGTAAGATCGGTAATTTTGAGGATCCGATAACTTATATACATCCCTAAAATAAGCGGCAGCATTATTAAGGATTGCTCAAGAGCAGTAACTAAAATGTTCATGTTACTACTCTTCAAGTTCTTTACGCGCGAAAGGAAGTACGGATAAATTTTCTTTAGTAAGAATATCTTGTTTAACAAATGATTTAAGGTTAATAAATAAAGTTAAGTCTTTCATATCCCCAAATGGAATATCTTTCGGTTCTATTCCTTGTAAGATTTTTTTTGCCATTAAACCTGCTTCTACGCCTATTTGCTTCTCTTGTACTCCTACCGCAATAGTTGCCCCGCTAATTACCGAACCTTCATCGGAAGCAATTATCGGAATACGGCGTTTAAATGCTTCTTGCTTTAAAATATTAATCCCACTGACTATTAAATGATCTTTCAAAATTATAAAACTCTGCGTATTTTCAGGAGCATTCTTTACAGCTACAGGCATATCATTGAAATTTTGTATCATTACCGTATGCAGAGAAATATTGTTTTTTCCAGCATATAATTTTAACATTTCTACTTCAGGTATAACTTTCTCGCTACTGCTATAAATTAAAGTGATATTCTGTAAAAAAGGTAATTTACTAATGGTGTCAGTGATTTGTATCTCATCGTTAACACCGGTAACTAAAGGTAGGTTTTTACTATTAATCATAGCAGCAGCACACACAATCGGTTTATTTGTTATATGAGAAATAACAGTTTGGCTGGCTGTCGTGCCTATTGGAATTATTATATCAATATCCTGATCTTTTATTTGCTTTATAATGGCAAGTAAAATATTAGAATCAGCATGAGCATTTTTAACTATAATTTCTGCATCTATATCTTTTAGCGACTCTTTAATTCCTGATATAATCTCAGTCATTGCGGCATGTTCAAGTGGAACAATGACTGCTACTTTTTTTTGATCCGCATAAACTGCAGCTGTGATGAATAAAACAAAAAGAAAAGAAAAAAATTTTTGAAAAATATTAGAGATAAACATTTTAATATCCTGTTATAAGTTATAATTTAATAATCAAAATTTAAATTTGCATATAGCAAAAACATAAACGCAAAAAATTATCTACGCCAACGCCAATTTTGTATTAAACTATTAACCTTTAAAGATATCATAAATATTTTTAACTGTAGAAATATAAAGTAAAGATAAAAAACTTATCTTGCTTTGACTAGAAGCTAAATAGTCAAGAAAGCTCTACCTTAGAGGCTATCTGTAAATAAATTTTAAGGCTAATTAAAACTTATTTACAGATAGCCTCTTAATTTTTAATGTTTAGCACTATTTTTAGATTATGTCAATAACCAATAAATAGTATTGCCTAAAAGAATTACTTGAGATAGCCTATACTTCGATGTCATAACCGCTTTTACGAAACGTTATTATTGCATAAAGTTGTTGCACGGCTACAAAAAACCTACTCGATGTCATCCCCGCATAACATTGTTGCGTAGATCGAAAAATGTATTTGGTGTCATACCGTGGCTTGACCACGGCATCCATAAAAGTAACTTTAAAATACTAAATTTTTAGTATTTTAAATTGGATCCCGCGACCAAGTCGCGGGATGACAGGGGTGGAATCGATCCACGCAGGAATGACCTAAACAAGCCATTCATCCTCTTAATGACGATTCAGTACCCATGCGGCAAGGCTTATAAAATGAAAAAGGAATTCATTTCTTAAACTATGCATTTTCTGTTTGTTCTAATACCGTTTGCCCTAGTAATTGCGATAGAACATCTTGACCTGCTTCAGTCCAACTTACAGGTGGCTCTTCGTTTGGTAAACCTGTACCATAACGATCATTAAATACTCTAACTGCTTGCTGAGTAAATTGATCAAATGTACTTGTGGATTCTACTCCATAGCCATATTCTTTTAAATTTTCCTGTAAAGTATTAACTTTTTCTCCAGTACTATCAAGACTTAATAATAATTCACTCTTTTGCTCTTGCGTAGTCTCAAAATATCTACCAAAACCAGCTTCAGCTAATTCTTTCCAAGGAAATTTTGATCCAGGAGCTATATGAGCATTGCCTTCTCGGTTTACAGTTACTTCACCAAGACCGACTAAATCATGTTTTAAATCTAAATTTGGATATCTTTCTGCTACATCCTTAAGAAATTCTTTTAATTTCCCTATTTGCTCTTCAGGAAAATCACTTTTTGCATCATTAATAAGCATGACTCCAATACCAAACTTATTAACACCTACTTCTCCTTTCCAACTACTCTTGCCTGCATAAAAAGCTTGATCTGTTAAATCATTATGATATTCTTTTTGAGTCCCATCCTTATCAATTATGTAATGAACACTTGCACCTCGCTCATCCAATACTTCACGAACAGCCTTAATATCCTTGCTTACAGAATAAGTAATTACTACACAGGTAGGTTTTACTCCTTCCGGTCTTGGGGCCATATATTTACCATTTGGACTATTGGTATTACTAATGCCGTTATTTTCAATAGCCTTACTTTTACTCATAACCTTCCTCCAATATATTTAATAATTGTTGACAGCTCAGAATTTACTAAACCTTAACCAAAATTAATACTTTGGTAATGTTAAGTCAATAAAAATTTAAATATTATTCACAAGGTATCTATACTGATCTGACAAGTTCAATGATTATTTTTCTAATATTTGGATTTTGTACTCTAGTAAATGCTCTAGTTAACGATAAAAGTACTCTTTCCATAGTCCTTGATAATTCATTTATAATCAAAAGAGACGTCATGTTCATATTGCCCTTCTTCTTCAGCAATATTATTTAAGAAATCACTTTCTATTTCTTTGAATAGATATTCAATTTTATTATTAGGAGTATTTTTATTGTCAGCTTTTAACTTTTCTTCTTCAGAACTATTAAAGAAATATTTTAAAGGCGTATTTAAAACTTTTGCAAAAACATATAACCTACTTATAGGTATATTACTTAAACCTTCTTCATATTTTTTAACAAACCTTCTTCATATTTTTTAACTTGGAGAGCACTAATACCGAAAAAGCTTGCCCTAATTCTTTTTGGCTAATACCTACAGCAAGACGTCGTTCTTTTAAACGTTCACTTGCGAGTTTGTCTGGATGTTTTATTGAATCATTCATTTTAACAATAAGCTTTAATTAATTATTAATAAAGGCTATTCAACTTTAAATGTAGTATATATTACTTTATATTTAATCAAGCAACTTTATTAAAAATTTAATATAATAATGCTAAAACCCTTTGATTATCAAGAATCAAGGCTAATAAATAATTAATTAAAAGTATCAAAACGATGAGTAATAAAATAGTAAAATTACCAAATTGCGAGAATATAGTGGGAGAGATTAATTTTTTAGGAATTAAACCTTGAGTATAATTTATTTCATTTAGATTTAGTTTTTTTATTGTTCTGCCAAAAGGATCTACTATAGCTGAAATACCGTTATTAGCTACTCTAATCATAGGTAAACCATTCTCTACGGCTCTACTTCTACTAATATGAAAATGCTGATATGGACCGCTAGATTTACCATACCATGCATCATTTGTAATATTAATTATTACATCGGCTATTTCATTATTAGTCCGTACAAAATCAGAAAAAATAGATTCATAACAAATCAAAGGTTTAATTTTAAGATTATATTTTTCAAGATAAACAAGCCCTCCGTTTCCTTCTTTATAATCAATTAAACCATGAGTTAATTTTTTAAACGGTAGTATCGTTTTAAGGGGCATATACTCACCGAAAGGTACTAAATGTGATTTATGGTATTCAAATAATTTATGATTATTTTTATCAAGAGCATACATAGCTGAGTAAAGTTCAAACTCATCACCTTGTTTTTTATTATCCGAAATTCCTCCTGTTATCAAAATAGCATTTGTAGAATTTAGCATTTTTAATAATTTTGATTTAACTTGCGGTATATCATCAGGTACTACTAATGCTGCCTCAGACCAAATAATTAAATCGGTAGGTTCCAAATTTTCCGATAAATTAATATGTAGCATTAAATTATGCCAAAATTCTTCTTCATTCCATTTTTCGGTTTGAGGTATTGAAGGTTGCACTAATCGTACTTTTATATCCGTGAAATTTGTATGGTTATTACTTAGCCTCACTGCTCCGTAAATGACAATGATGGTTAATACTAGGACTGAACTAGCTAGTAATATTTTTAACTGAGTAAATTGCTTGCTAAATAAAGGATAAGCTGATGTAGAAATATATATAACTATAAAACTAAGCCCATATATCCCTATTATACTTAAAGGCTGTATTAAAATATCTGAAAACGAAAAAGCATAACCGATCAAACTCCAAGGAAAACCGGTAAAAATCCACGAACGTACCCACTCAAATAATACCCAACATAAACAGAATATAAATTGGTAATATTTATTATTTTTAGCAAAAAAACTAAGCGTGCAGCTTGCTGATATAAAGCAAGCTAAAACTATAGGTAGTCCAAATAACGCAAAAGGAATTGCCCACCAAAAATCTGCAATATAAACGCTAACACCGATACTTATCCAATATATTCCACTTAAAAAATGCCCAAAACCGAATAAATAACCAAATTTTGTGGCTTCGTGCCAATTTTCGGATTTTTGAACTATATAACATAAGTAAGATAACGTTAATAATGCCGGTATAAAGAAAGTCGGAGCAAAAACTAAACCGCTTAATATCCCTAGCAGTAAACATATGATTTTAGGTTTATACATTTTTATCGATTATTTGTTTACAAAATAATACATCATGCTATCATTTCAGCAAGTTTTAATATAATGAGTAAATAAATGACTACAGGATTACTACAAGGAAAAAAAGGCTTAATTACAGGTATTGCAAATAATATGTCAATATCGTGGGCGATTGCACAGCTTGCTAAAAAACACGGAGCAGAGCTATGGTTTACTTATCAATCGGGAGTACTAGAAAAACGAGTTAAACCACTCGCTGAGGAAATAGGTTGTAATTTTGTTAGCGAACTTGATGTTACGAAGCCAAAATCAATTAGTAATTTATTTGATGATATAAAAGAGAAATGGGGTAGCTTCGATTTCTTACTTCATGGTATGGCTTTTGCCGATAAAAATGAATTAAAAGGACGTTATGTTTATACTAGCTTAGAAAATTTTCATAATTCTTTACATATATCATGTTACTCTCTTTTAGAACTCTCAAGGTCCGCAGAAGCCTTAATGCATAACGGCGGAAGCATTGTGACATTAACTTACTACGGCGCTGAAAAAGTTATACCTAATTATAACGTTATGGGAGTAGCCAAAGCTGCACTTGAGGCTAGTATAAAATATCTAGCAAACGATATGGGAGAAAATAATATTAGGGTAAATGCTATTTCGGCAGGACCTATCAAAACTTTAGCATCTAGTGCAATAGGTGATTTTAGTACTATGCTTAAATCTCACGCTGCAACCGCACCGTTAAAACGTAATACTACCCAAGAAGATGTAGGAGGAGCAGCAGTATATTTATTTAGTGAATTATCTAAAGGTGTTACCGGTGAAATCCATTATGTAGATTGCGGTTATAATATTATGGGAAGTAATAAATTATAAATTATCATCACAATCCATGATTTCTTTTTTTGAGGTGTTCAGGTTTTGGAGGAACAGGCGGTTTTTTAGATTTTGCCTGAACTTTTTTAGCCTCTAACGGCAATACCAGATTATTTAATCTATTTAACTCTTTTGAGATTTGTTTTAACTGTTCTTGTACTTCTATCTTTAAAGGAGTATGAGAATTTTTCATTTCACTATTTATTATTGTGCCTATTTTCTCAAGATTTTTTTTAGAAATGGAATATGATTTTATACCTATATAATTAACAATCTTTGACCACCAAGTTTGTCTTTTATCTAATCCTTGATATATTACATCTACTAAATCATTTTTTTTGAATGTTAATATATAATCAGAAGCTCCTTCTAAGGATTTAGATAAATGCCTTTTTATTGCTCCTTGTCTCTTATCTTCAATATTTACTTTTTTGTCTTTCTTGAGTTTTGTTATTGCTTTTTCAATTATTGAAGATATCTTAGTTTCTTTTCCTGCATGTGCTTTATTTTCTAAATTTTCTTTGGTATTAAAATTTATATTAGTTCCTATTTTAGCATCTACTAATTGTTTAGCATATTTACCGTTAGGATCTTGTATTTCTCGCTCTATCTCAGCAGATTTTAAACCTAATGATATATATCTGATTCTCGGAAAAGTGGAGCATATAATAAAAAATTAATACTTTGAGCTATTCTACTATCTATCAAATCTATAGAATCTCTTTTGGGATAAAATTTTTCTTGTAAAATACGATAGTGATCTAATATTTCCTGTGTTATATCTTTTACATCAAGAGATTGTAATTCTCCTTTATCATTAAATTTTGCTTTCATACCTGAACGTTTGGCTTCCAATAATAATATTTCTTGAAAAACTTTATTATTAGGAGTACGACAAACGAAATTAGGATCGTTATCCGGCATTAATTCATTTGCATTTTCCATTATTGCTTGATTGAGTTTATGTAATTGCTCTTTATTAAGCTTTTTATCTAACAAACTTATAAAAGCTTCTCTTTGTTTTTGCTTACTTGCAGTACTAAAAGCCTGCTGCATCTTTTGCAAAACAACAAAATCAAAATTTTTGTTACCTATTTCTTGGATAACTAAATTTGCTAAATTTTTTGTTTCAGTATTCACTGTTTCTTTTTTATTTTTTGTAGCCATATTTAGTATTAATCTCACTTATAATTATTTAAATATTAATGATAGATTAAATTAATTTCTAGATGTTTTTACTATATTTATAATCAAAACTTTAAAACAGTATCTAGCAAGTCATACTGGTCCTGAGCTATTACCCAAAATTTCTATTGATTCTATTGTTTCATTATTCGATTGACTATGCATTACTAAATCTAAAATATTCGAAGATGCTAAATTGCTAATATAAACACCTTGTACATCATTTAATACATAATCAACTACTAATAATTTAGAATCAGCAGAAGTTCCATATAATGACATTTTTGCCTCAAATAATTTTTTAAATGTATCTAATTCAAGTAATTCTTCACATACAGCATGTTCTTTAATATCTCTACTTACAAATAAACTCATTATGCTTCGTGCTAAACTATTTTTAATATACAAGTCTTTTAAGCATTCAATAAAATTTTCAAAAAAATTTAGTTCTTCAAAAGGAATTTTGAAATCAGGTAATAATGCTTGATATAATTTTTGCTGCAATTCCTTTTTTTCAATTAGTTCTTCAAAAGGAATGTTTAGATCACTGAACAATTCTTGATATAATTTTTGCTGCAATACCTCCTCCTCAAATTTTTTCAAATAGAAATTATCAATTAATAGCTTGTAAAGCTTAAGTACCCCACTAGGAAGGTTAATTTTCAAAGTTCCTTTTTTATCAATTTCTACAGTAAACCTGTTTTCTTTTGCTTCTAAATATATTAGATCTCGAAATATACTATCCTCTTTTGTTCTACGAAGTAAAAAAGCTGCATCTTTAGAATCAACTAAATCTAAAGCATGTTTCATTATTGTTGCATTAAGCTCATGTAACCTATTGTTAGATATAATCTCTTCTACATCTGCTAGAAAAGATTTTCTATCATCTATTTTTAATTTCCTTAAATTTTCTAGAACTTCTAAAGTTATTTCTCCTTGTTGAATTTTGTTAAGTAACTCATAATAGTTGCTAAATTTTACTTCTTGATTTTTGCATCCTAACCCGATATAAACATTGCATCCTGATTCTTTCTTTTGAGCTAATCCAGAATATTCTTCTTCAATTTCTCTAGGTTGACTAATACAAGAGCTCATAATGTCTTTTAGCTTCATATAATTTATTCCTTACATTTAATAAGGAGTATTATATTTAGTTAAGAAATATTAACAAGTACTTTATAGAAGATTAAGATAAATTAATTTTTATTGAGAGGATGATGCAACAATGCTTTTTTGAGATGATTAGTTTGAAGATGAGTATATATTTGGGTAGTAGATATATCAGCGTGACCAAGCAGCTCTTGAATTACTCTTAAGTCTGCTCCGCCCTCAAGCAAATGACTTGCAAAACTGTGACGTAATATATGCGGAGAAATATACTCAGGGTTAAGTCCTGCATAAAGGGCAGCAGATTTTAACAAAATAGCAAAATTTTGCCTAGTCATATAACCAGCTAAAGCTGATGAGGGAAATAAATAAATTAGATTGCTTGGTTTAGCTTTATTCACAAAAACATCTCTAATTGCAAGATATTTAGCAATACTGATAACTGCCTGTTCATTTATTACTATGACTCTTTCCTTATTACCTTTACCAAGTACCGAAAATATTTTTCTTACTTCTCCTTTAGACGTTTTATTAGTCAGAATATCAGCAAGCTTAAGACTAACAAGCTCCGAGACTCTAAGACCACTAGCATAAAGCAAATGAATCATAGCATTAAGCCTGATACCTTCAGGAGAATTATCGTGAGAGCAATGTTCAAGTAACGATTTAATTTGAGCTATAGATAATATTTCGGGAAGTTTATTTTGATATTTGGGCAAATCTACGTTAAGAACCGGATTAAACGCGGTATGGTTTTCGCTAATTAAAAATTCATAATAACTTTTTATAGTTGAGATTTTTCTGTTGATTGAGCGTGCTTGCAAATCATTACTTGCTAGATACTCAATCCAGTCTCTAATATTCTCATTAGTAATATTTAATTCGGATAATTTTTGTTTAGCAAGATAATTTTGAAAATCGAATAAGTCACGCTTATAGCTAAGTATTGAATTTTTTGACAATGCTCTCTCGGCTAAAAGCATTTCTAGGAATTGCGCAATAAATGCCATAAGATGTTTTAATTTCTATAATGGAGGCCAGGGTCGGAATCGAACCGACGAATAGAGGATTTGCAGTCCACGGCATTACCACTTTGCTACCCAGCCTAATCATTGTCATACCACAATCCTATGTCATTCCTGCGAAAGCAGGAATCCATAAACAGATAATTGTATTTGTACTGGATTCCCGCTTTCACGGGAATAACATAAATACTACCAACATCCATACAAAAAAACAACTATTTTTATATTAAACTCCTAATCCTTGCAGGATATTTAAACGATTTATCCTTCATAAAATTCAAGAACTGGCTAACTGAATCTACTATATCGTCATTTTTAATATGGGGAAAATTCAGTAATTCCTTTAAAATTATGCTTGATTATTTAGGTATTAGAACACTAGCTGATTAAAATAAAGGAACTACCGAGGCGAATCTTGTAACTTTATCAAAGCTTGGCTTAATCCCTATCACTCTAATATTACCACCTAAAAATCCTATATCTTGAATCAATTGTTGACCACTTGCTTTATCTTCGATTAATATAAATTTTGGCTGATATTCTCTAGTTAGTTTTTCCGTCAAATTCTTAAGCTCAGGATAATTAATTGTTTTCCGTACTAATGATACTAGATAATATTTCTGTTCAAGAATCCCCCATATATTACAAACACTATAATTGGAATCTTCGGAAATCTTAATTGCCGTATCCCAGCTTTATACAAAATAATCAAATCTTGAAGGTAGATTTTCATAAAAGCTAATATCTTCCATATTCAGTAACGATGACCTTTGTGCTATCGGTTCTTGTAAATATTGAGCATTATCATTATAGCTACCTATTTCCTGCTCTAATTTCATTAAACAATCAGGAGGTTCTTTATATCTGTCTAATAACTTTACCACTAAGATATTGATATTCTTTATTCATTAATTTAAAGGAGTAATCTTGAATGCTAATCGCCGGAATTTTTAAATGATGCCATGAATTGCTATTATTAAGTAGATAACCAGATAAATCATCCGTATGCAGACGCTACATAACTAAAACTATCGCTCCCTTATTACGATTATTTAGTCTGCTAACAAAAGTTTGCTCAAACCAATCTATAACTTTCTTACGTATTTTATAAGAATGAATTTGCGTGGGGTTATGAGGATCATCGATCATTAAGATATCACCGCCCTCACCTGTTGCTGATCTTCCAACCGATGTTGCAAATCTAAAGCCATTAGCTGTCGTTAAAAACTTACTTTTTTGATTATGGGGTTTACTAAGGATAGTACTTGGGAAAAGTTCTTTATACCAATCAAAATTTAAAATGAACCGACAATCTAGTGAGTGTTTAATGCTCAGTATTTGAGAATAGCTGGCAACCATAATCCTTTTGGTAGGATTCACCCCCAATAAATAAGCAGGCCAAGCAACGCTAACACAAATAGATTGTAGTAAACTCCTTGGCGGTATATTAATTATTAAACGATTAATATCACCGCTTTACACGGCATTTAAATAATCGGCAATTATTCTTATATGCTTACTTGGGATAATACTCCGCTCCAGGATTAATAGTATTAAATACCTTAATTATAAAACTATGAAAATCCTGTCGTAAAATAGAATTTAAGAGTTCTTTAGAGTGGAGCATATTGTACCTACATCGTCATTGCGAGGAAAAATTGTAAGTTTTGACTAAGCAATCTAAGGCAAGATTCCTGAGGTTGCCACGCTCCTTGAAATCGCTCGCAATGACCTTAAAATCTTATCATAAATTATCATTGCCATTAATCCCCTATAGTATATAATTTTGAAAAATAATATATTTATCTATGAAATTACTAAAAATTATTTTTATCATCACTATATGCATTAATTTTCCTATATTCGCAGAAAATTTAGAGTCGGTTACTACAACCGAAGATATTGAAAATGACGTATTTATCCCTCTTGATGAAAATCATCCTATTTTAAATCCAAACGATAATATTAATGATAGTTCTGAGTTTAAGAATTATACAAATGGCAAAATTAT
The DNA here is from genome assembly GCF_000965185.1 of Rickettsia argasii T170-B. Lineage (NCBI taxonomy): Bacteria > Pseudomonadati > Pseudomonadota > Alphaproteobacteria > Rickettsiales > Rickettsiaceae > Rickettsia > Rickettsia argasii. The sequence goes on along the minus strand of NZ_LAOQ01000001.1, from coordinate 370,149 downwards.
TGCTCTAAATAACATTACTGCTACTTCTGAAGAGATAGATTTTAAAGTAGGAGAAGAAAAATATTTCGGTAATATAAAAATCAAATTGCACAAATGTATAAAAAACCTTGATCCATATAATGAAGATAATTATTTGTTGATGACCATAACGGAATATAAAATAGACGAAGATCCTAATTTACTCTTTCAAGGATGGATGATTTCTTCAAGCATTTCACTTTCAACGTTTGAACACCCAATCTACGAAATTTTTGCTAAAGATTGTTTTTAGATGCAATATTTAATTTCAAGTTTAATATTTTTAATTCCAAGCCTTGGGATGCTGGCGGGCTTATCCACTGCAGCTACTGTTACAATTTTTTTGCTTATATCATTCCTGCGAAGTATTAATAGTCATTGCGAGCGACTGAAAGGAGCGTGGCAATCCAGTAACAATGTCATACCGTGGCTTGACCACGGTATCCAAAAAATAAAAAAAGACTGGATCCCACTACAAGCTCACGGGATGATAATGTTATTCACCGCTTGGTGCTTTATATCTTGTTTATTCGCAATTCATCTTATTAATAGCTTAGCTACTTTTACTCAAGTTTTTATACTCTTATTTCTTGGCTTTGCAGTTAGTAATTCTTCTCCTTTTCAAAATCGCTTACAGCTTAAAAAAGCCTTAATATTCGGAATTCTCACAGCAATATTATTATTCTTCATCGAATATTCTTCTCATGGATTTTTAACAAGAATATTCAAAACTAGTTTTGGCTTATATATGCTAGATCGTGGTTGTGCTTTACTTTCAATTACTGCTTGGGTAGCGATTATAATTTTACTTTCTAACGGTAAAAAACGACATGCATTAATGCTATATATATTAGTACTTTATTTACTAAGTATTTCCGATAGTTTAGCAAGTTTTTTAGGCTTCGGTATAGGAGGAGTAATATTTATTTTAACAAGATTTATGAAGCCGATATTTTTCAAATTAATCGCAATAAGTTTAATTACCGGCTCGTTACTATTTCCTGTGATAGCTAAACAAATAGAACCACAAGATTTATCTGAACAATATTTAGCTACACAACCTTCCGCTGCTCATCGTTTATTTATTTGGCATTTCGTCGCAAACAAAATCATTGAAAAGCCGATTTTAGGCTATGGCTTAGCTTCTTCTAAATATATCGAAGCTGATGATAGTGAAATGATCGATTACAACGGAGAAAAATGGCATCCTTTGCCGCTTCATCCTCATAATAATATATTACAAATTACTCTTGAACTCGGTATAATAGGTTTAATATTATTTTTATGCTTAGTTTATAAATATCTCAAACAAATTAGTAATCTCAAAAATAAAAATTTCAAGGCAATTTCCTATGCATGTTTTATAAATTACTATATTATCGGCATGATTTCATATAATATTTGGCAAATATGGTGGATATCAAGCGGTATTTGGGTACTAGTTTTAATGAAGCTACTAGTTAAACCTGATATTGTCATTGATAATTGATGCTATTTGAGGTAAATATAGAGTTAAGTGTTATTAAATCTACGTCATTGCAAGCAGCCGTAGGCTGCGTGGCAATCTCATCAAATATCCTGAGATTGCTTCGTCGCATTACTGTGCAATTCTTCTCGCAATGACGGAACAATATAATAAAAAACATATGCTACAAAACTCAGAACTTTTACAAGAATATCTACCGATTGCTATATTTTTCGGTATTGCGATATTGGTTTCCGGTTTAATAATGATTCTACCTAACCTATTATCGACAAAAAAATATAATAAAGATAAGCTAGAACCTTATGAGTGCGGTTTTGAGCCTTTTAGCGATGCAAGAGCAAAATTTGACATACGTTTTTACTTAGTTGCTATTTTATTTATTATCTTTGATCTTGAAATTGCATTTTTAGTGCCTTGGGCTATTAGTCTTAATACGATAGGTAAAATAGGCTTTTTCTCAATGATGTTTTTCTTATTCGTACTTATTATCGGGTTCATATATGAATGGAAGAAAGGAGCTTTAGACTGGTAGTAATATGAAAAATAATTTTTATCAAGAAGACGAATTATTAAGTAATGAGCTTTCTAATAGAGGATTCTTACTCACTAAAGTTGATGACGTTATAGGCTGGGCGAGAGCTAATTCCTTATGGCCTATGACTTTTGGGCTTGCTTGTTGTGCTGTTGAGATGATGCAGGCAGCAGCAAGTAGATATGATATGGATCGCTTCGGTATGTTATTTAGACCAAGTCCAAGACAGTCCGACCTTATGATAGTTGCAGGAACGCTTACTAACAAAATGGCACCGGCTCTACGTAAATTATATGATCAGATGGCTGAACCTAAATGGGTGCTTTCAATGGGTAGCTGTGCCAATGGCGGCGGCTATTACCACTTTTCCTATTCGGTAGTGCGTGGCTGTGATAGAATCGTACCGGTTGACGTATATGTCCCTGGCTGCCCTCCTACCGCTGAAGCATTAATTTACGGGCTTATGCAGTTACAGAAAAAAATTAAACGCACTACAGGTTTTAAGTATGACGCTAGACAAACTCATTGAAAGACTTGCAGCTAAATCTAGCATTTTAATAACTCCAATCACGGTTAAAGATTACCTAGCTTATAAAATCGAGCCGAATTTTTTATTGCCGTTTTTAAAAGTTCTAAAAGAATCGGAAGAATTACGCTTCACTTTACTTACTGATTTATTTGGAGCTGATTTTCCTCAGAATAACGTAGTCAATTCAGTTGGGCTTGGCCACAAGGAGCAAGACGCGAAGCCTATAACTAATAGGAAAGCGACGAGCGACAATGTAGGCAAGTCCAAATCAATTGACTATAAAAGGTTTGAAGTAGTATATAATTTATTAAGCTTAAAATTAAATAAGCGTCTTATAATAAAAGTATATATATCTGAAAAAGAAACTATACCTTCAGCAATGAATATATTTAGTGCCGCTTGTTGGTATGAGCGTGAAGTTTATGATATGTACGGGGTAAATTTCGAGGGTAATGACGATAAAAGACGCATACTAACCGATTACGAATTTGAGGGGCATCCATTACGTAAAGATTTCCCGTTAACAGGCTATACACAAGTTAAATATGATGAGAAGCTAAAGAAAGTAGCTTATGAACCGGTCGATTTAGACATAGAATATCGTGATTTTGATTTTAGCTCGCACTGGCATAGCCCGAGTTATGTATTGCCAGGTGATGAGAAGGCAACCGATGTCATTCCTGCGAAATCAGGAATCCAGAAATAAAATGAACATCCTGTGACTTGATCGCGGGATCCAGAAAAAATAAAAAAGACTGGACCCCGTGGTCAAGCGAACTAGGTGACAGTAGGAAAAATACTATGACTAACAACACCAAAACTATAACTCTAAACCTTGGTCCACAGCATCCGGCAACTCACGGAGTTTTAAGGTTAATCCTTGAGATGGACGGGGAAGTAGTAAATAATGCCGACCCTCATATTGGGTTACTTCATCGTGGTACGGAAAAGCTTATTGAGCATAAAACATATTTGCAGGCTATACCATATTTTGATCGTCTTGATTATGTTTCGCCGATGTGTCAGGAACATGCATTTGCTTTAGCTGTCGAGTCGTTATTAGAATGCGAAGTCCCACGAAGAGCTAAATTTATCAGGGTACTATTCTCAGAGCTAACAAGAATTTTGAACCATACTTTGAATATTGGCAGCCAAGCTTTAGATATCGGTGCTACTACTCCTTTATTATGGCTCTTTGAAGAGCGAGAAAAGATCATGGAATTTTACGAGCATGTTTCCGGCTCTCGTATGCATTCAAACTACTTTAGACCAGGCGGGGTTGCAGCAGATTTACCAGAAGGTTTACTTGAGGATATAGATAAGTTTATAGAACAGTTTCCTCCTAAACTTCACGATATTGAAAGTCTACTAAATGAAAATAGATTATGGAAACAACGTTTAGTAGATATCGGCGTTGCGTCTCAAAAAGAGGCAATGGACTGGGGGTTTTCAGGACCAATGCTTAGAGGTTCGGGTATAGCTTGGGATTTACGCAAGTCAAACCCTTATGACGTTTACGATGAAATGGACTTTAAAGTACCAATCGGCAAAAACGGTGATTGTTACGACAGATATTTCGTTCGTATGCTTGAAATGTACGAATCAATCAAGATAATCAAGCAATGTATAGAAAAAATGCCGAAAGGTGCAGTTAAAACCGATGATCCTAAATTAACACCACCGACAAGAGCCAAAATGAAAGAATCTATGGAAGCAATGATTCATCATTTTAAGCTCTATACGGAAGGATATGACGTCCCAGCCGGCGAGACCTATAAAGCCGTAGAAGCCCCTAAAGGCGAATTTGGTGTATATTTATACTCGCAAGGAGGTAATAGACCTTATAGATGTCGTATTAAAGCACCCGGCTTTGCTCATTTGCAAGGACTAGATTTTATGTCTAAAGGTCATTTAATGGCAGATGTTATTACTATTATTGCAACGCTTGATATAGTATTTGGTGAGATAGATAGGTAATATATTTGTCATGCCGTGGGCTTGTACTTGCGTTGCTCTGTCATTCCCACGAAAACAGGAATCCATAAAACTAAAAAACAAAAAATGTATTGGGTATATATATTATGCTCCAATAAGCATGGTACTTTATATATTGGTATTACTAATAATATAATACGTCGTGCTTATGAACATAAACAAACAATAATAAAAGGTTTTACCGCAAAATATAATATTATAAAGCTTGTTTATAAAGAAGAATTTACTGATATTCGAGAAGCACTTACAAGAGAAAAAAACTTGAAAAAATGGCAACGTAGTGGGAAAATAGAACTGATAGAAAAAACTAATCCTGAATGGAAAGATTTAATTAAATAGTTCTATGGATTCCTGCTTGCGCAGGAATGACATAAAACTATACCATACTAAAAATATATATATGAATACAAAAATTACAAATTTTACATTTGATAAGAAAAATTTAAATCTAGCAGAAGAGATTATAAAAAAATATCCACCGCATGGAAAAAGAAGTGCAATACTTCCGCTGCTTGATCTAGCACAACGTCAAAACGGCGGCTGGCTACCTGTTCCTGCTATCGAATATGTCGCAAATATGTTAGCAATGCCTTATATACGGGCTTATGAGGTTGCAACATTTTATACTATGTTTAACTTAAAGCGAGTTGGTAAATATCATATCCAAGTATGTACTACTACTCCTTGCTGGCTGCGTGGTAGTGATGATATAATGAAAATTTGTGAAAAGAAATTAGGTGTAAAACTCAAAGAAACTACTGAAGATCAAAAATTTACTTTAAGCGAGATAGAATGTTTGGGAGCATGCGTTAACGCTCCGGTCGTACAGATTAATGACGATTATTATGAAGATCTAACTCAAAAAAAAATGGGAAAAATAATAGACAAGCTTCAAAATGACTAGAATCTTATTATTATTACTTAGATTTTATCAATATTTCATTTCTCCACTACTTGGCAATAATTGCCGGTTTCACCCCACTTGTTCTGAATATGCCAAAGAAGCTATATCAATGTACGGCAGCATAAAAGGCTTGTGGCTTACCTTTAAAAGAATCATCAAATGTCAACCGTTTTGCGACGACGGATATGATACCGTTCCAATCTCTATAAAAAATTCTAAAACACTTAATAAAAAAATATAAATTATGTTTATTGTAAACCTTAAATATACCTTAGGCTTAGACCTTTCTTCTGTTGAAAAATTTATTACGGAACATAGAAAATGTTTAGATACATGTATGATAAAGGGTATTTTATTAGGTCCTATACATCCAAGAATTGGCGGTATTATTTTAGCTAATATAGAAAAACTAAGTCAGCTTAAAGATATAAGAGAAGATCCTTTTTATATAAATAATATAGCTGAATATGAAATTACTAACTTCACTCCTACAAAATGGCATAAGAATTTAAATATTTTTTTCAAAAACATGAATAAACTAATCCCTTTACCTCGTGAATTTTTTGCAAGAGATACTAATGTAGTAAGCACTGAGTTAATCGGTAAAGCTCTTTATTTCCAAGGTAAAACAGCTATCATTACTGAAACTGAAAGCTATATAGGGCAGAATGATCCTGCTTGCCATGCAGCAAGAGGGCGAACAAAAAGAACGGATATAATGTTTGGTCCTGCAGGCTTTAGCTATGTCTATTTAATTTACGGAATGTATTATTGTTTAAATTTCGTAACCGAAGCTAAAGGCTTCCCTGCTGCGACCTTAATAAGAGGCGTACATGTTATTGCGCCTGAAAATCTATACCTCAACGGTCCGGGTAAATTATGCAAATATTTAGGAATTAATATTTCTCATAATAAATGCGATCTTATAAATAACAACGAATTTTTTGTCGGTGATATCGGCTTAAAGCTACCCTACTCTACTACTGCTCGTATAGGTATTACTAAAGGCATGGATAAATTATGGCGTTATGTTGTTACAGATATCACTAATTTAATCTCTCAATATAATGTATAGCCTTAATAAGGTCATATTGATTTACGGCGAAAGGACCTCGAAAAGGTTTGTCTAATATAAATAATAACAAAAGCATTGATGATGAAGTGATACAAACTAAACCAACCGAAATCTTATGTAAATAAAGCTTGGTGCCAAGCATACAGACAAAAATTACATTAATAGCAGTTATTATACATACAACTATCCAATATTGAATATTTAAGGGAAAATAGGACATTTCTGTTATACCTTACTGTATAAAGCTCTTTTATCTACTCAATGATGATTTCCTGCTTAGTCAATAGCTGAATTTGCTCGCTTGTTTTATAAGCTTGTAGTCTCTTATTAATATCTTGGAGGACACTAAGAGCTTCATGACCGATTTGCTTGCCGTCTTTCATTAATTGCCATTCACGCTACATTACACCTTTGGTATAATTTTTAATATCTAGATAAATTTTAGGTCTCATTTCATGAGGAAGCCAACCTACACTATCTGCAAGCCTTATCAACACTATAGATTCTGCTGCCACCCCTTCTTGTGCTTTATTAAAATTACCGAGTAAATAAATTAATACAAAACCGGTTGATACCGCATACATACTACCAACTACACCCGATAAAAACCCACCAAAACTTCCAAGCTCTTCTTTTTGAAAATTATTAGGAATAATGTATTTTGTTAAATATAAACATCCAGAACAAAAACTCATCAAAACAATATTAGGAACGGTATAGATAAAGTCAATTATATGATTACATAGGTATTATTAACCATGTCCTGCTGAATATTTATGTAATATACTAGAAATAAGAGTTTGATAAGGTAATCCCTCATAAGCAGCTTTTTGTTTTATTCTCATTAAATCACTACTAGAAATACGAATATTTATTCGAGTATCTTTTTTTAAATAATTAGCTGCTACCACTTGTGCTATATGTTTCTCTTGTTCAAAATTTTTAATTCTTTGCCATTCATCATTTTCAAAAGACTCCAGCAATGCGTTTTCTTCAGCATCTAGTATTATATTTGATATATTCTCTTTATTTCTCATTACTTTTTCCTATTTTTAGATATTTCTGAGTAGCTTTGCGACGTGGAATAATAGTCTTTAAAAAAACTGTTCCATCAACTTCAATAATAAAAGGCATTAAATAGGCGTATTCATTAAATTTAATTATATACATTTTTTGCTTTGAATATTTATTAGGATTTGGATGTTCTATTATATCCAATAAACAATTACTTTCTATAACTGATATTATTTCTTCAAAACTTACCTTGCGCTTACTTATTAACTTATAATTTTTTTCAGCAGAAAAGCTATAATTACATTTCTTTGTCATCTTATGATGTTAGTACAATGTATGCTTTATGTCAACACTACACTTCCGTCTCTTCTAAGACTACTGTAGAATCAGCAAGTTTAGTAATTTTTTCAATTTTTAACCGAGCTTCTTTTAGTTTTTTCTCACAATGATTCTTAAGTAAAATACCTCTTTCAAAGCTATTAACTGCCGTCTCTAGACTCTCTTGTCCGTTATCTATTTTTTTAACAATTTCCTCAAGCTCTTTTAAAGCTTCTTCAAAGCTAATATTTGCTTCTAAAGTTTTAGTATTAGTCATTTATTTTTATTTTTTAATGGTTATCTGTAGTGGTTGTGTCTTCAGTTGTTTGGGGTATAAGTAATTTTTTTAGCTCACTACTATCAAAAGTTTTCTTAGGAGCAAAAATACTCCCTTGCATTTTTATATTAAGATGTGCCAAGCTATCTTTATCAGAACTTGTATTTGAGGTATTTAACTTAACAAGCCTTGCCGGCACGTAAAATGATAAAATGCTAGATGCATCCATATCAAAATTATATATATTAACTGCAAAAGAGGCCGCACCGCTACTATATTGTGTTGCAAATTTTACTTTCTTTAAAAGGACAATACCTTTTTGCAGTTCAATATCACCGCTTATACCTCTAATATTTTCTTGTCCTGTGGTTATAGCACTATTTATATCTTTATCTAAATTTTGTACCTTATAATCAGCTGTATCAATTTTTTCTATAAAAGAATCAATTGCAAAATTATTAACATCTATATTGTTTATAGCAAATTGTGATTTTGTAGTCAGGTTATATAGCTGGCTTTGAAGAGTGTTACCGTTAGTTCCTAAACTACCGCTTATACTTATTCTTCCACCACTTGCAGTAAATATTTTAGGCATAAGAGCTGAAACTTTGTTTAAGTCTATTGCATTTAAAGCATATACGAAATTTATAGCATAAGGTTTTAATAAAATATTGCCGTTACCTTGAAGCTTACCGCCTAATAATTCTGCTTCAATATTATTAAATTGTAATAAATTATTATTATTTGCTACATAAAATTTAACATTTTTCAATATTAAATCATTTTGTAATAATGTCGACAATGTACCAGAAACTTGTAAGGTAGCTTTATCTAAACTATAATCATTTATTAATTTATTTCTTAAATTAAGCATTCCTGCCGGTGATAATAAATCAGTCGTAAGATTACCGTCCTTAATTTCTACGGTCAAAGAAGGTAATACACTCGATGCATCTAAGTTCCAGCTAGTTGATAAATAGCTGTTAGCAGTTTTAAAATCTAAATTACTAATTTTTATATTAGCTGGTAAGATTTTAGCAAGCAAATTCATTTTGTCAAATACATGATCGTTATACTTAACGCTATCTATCAGAATATCTAAATGAGCTAAATATCCTATTGTTCTAATAGGGATGAATTTACTTGGATAATCTAGAGCTTTCATATCTTTAGTTAAATTTTTTGTAAATTCGATAAGCGGCGAAATTATTGGATACGTTCTACTGCTTAAGTCAAGCGAAGATATATTAAGCGTAGCGTTTAAACGAGGTGTTTGAGCAATAAATTTACTAGAAAAATTCCTGATAAATTTAAATTATCTGTTTTGAGTAATAAATTTTTAAAAAATAAATCTATTAAAGTGAGTTTTAAATCCGATGACAAGCTAAAAGGAATAGCTTCTTTAATAGTAACGTCGTTAAATCCTAAAATATTCAGTAACGAATTTATATCGTTGTGCTTTAAATATAGCTGTCCATCAAACATACTTCTAACGGCATTCTGTGTTACATTACCTGTAAGCTTAAATTCTCCACCTGATTTAATATTACCTGAAAATTCATTTATCTTTAAAGTACCCTTTGATAAGTTAGAAGAAAAGACTATTTTTTCTAGTGCTTCATTATTACTTAAAATTATTTCGTTAATTGCCACGTCTGCTTTAAGTAATTTATCGGCAAAAATAAATCTAATATTTGAAGAAGAAGTATTAAATGTTACCTCTGCATTTGGAGAAATTAACGAACTTAAATCTATTTTAGGAAAATCTAGTTTTACATTAGTAGTAATATTATCATTTTTAGCAATGTTAACAAATCCATGACCAATAATAAAAGACGATGCTATTACTATGTCTTTTAGCTCTATTTCATCTTCATTATTTGAAATATTAAATTTAACGTTTACTGCCTCATGTTGATTAAATTTATTAAAAAGATGATTTAAATCCGGTAATATATTATACACTACCGATGCTAAATTTTTAATCTGATATTCACCACTACCGCTAGTAAGCTTAGAATCTTTGTAAATTTGCGATAACTTAAAACCATAATCATTATTATCAATATTAAGACTAAAATCTACTATATCGTCATGTTTATTAATTGAACCTGAAATTTTACCTATATAGTTACTTGTAGTTTTAAATATGTAATTAGACGATAAAGCATTTTCTTTTTTTAATATACAATTATTAAAATTTAAAATAGAATAATCTTGTTTATTAATAATACTTAGATTAGTAACATTTAGATTTATATTTTGTAATTTATATTTAAAGAAATTCTTTATTAACTCTTCATGATTATAAATATTTAATACATGAGAATGTGAATAAAATTTAGCATCTAATATATCTATTTTATTAATTTTAGGATTAAATTTTATAAGCGACCACAACGAAAAATGAATTTTAATCTGCTCTAAATCTAACTTTCCTTCTTCTCTTATCGTCTCAATAACTAAATAGGACAAAGGAAATTTATTCATCTTTATTTTGCCGATATTTTCTTTCGCAATTCCTAAATGACTGGTAAAATTATTAGTAACCGAATTATAGTTAACAAACGATAATGCACCAAACATTATAAATAACAATAATGAGAAACAAATTATGACGCCAGCAGCTATTTTTTTTATCATGTCTGTAAAAAAGTTTTTAAATATATTATTATATATAATTATCAAAATTTAAAGGCAAATTAATGAATTCTTTAGAAAATTTAATTTTAGTCGGTGTAATAAAATCATGTCATGGAATTAAAGGTCATGTAATGTTAAAATCTTTTACCGACCCTGCTACAAAAATACTTGAAAGAAATTTAGTAAATGAGTCAGAAGCAAATATACATATTAAGCTAATTAGCCAAAATGCCAAAGGAGAATTAATTTGTACATTTAATGATATAGCTACTCGAAATGAAGCTGAAAATTTAAAAGGTTATAAAATATTTTGCTTAAGAGCAAGTTTACCGAAACTAGAAGAAGATGAATTTTATATAGCGGATTTAACTCATTTACCGGTATTAAACCAAGATCATAAAGAAATAGGCAAAATTAAAAATATTCTTAACTTTGGTGCCGGTGACATAATTGAAATAGAATTTTCAGATCAAACAACCGAATTATTACCTTTCAATAAAGAATTTTTTCCTATTATAACTAAAGATTATGTGATTTTAAATTATCAAAGAGAAGCTTGAATAATTTACCGTAGTTTTCAATTTCTTTATAGTACCCTACGATTCTTATTCACCACTGTCTCATCCCGTGGCGTGGTGACCACGGGATCCAGTTAAAAATACTAAATTTATTAGTATTTATTGTTTTTATGGCCCCCATGGTCAAGCCACGGGGTGACACAGTGGGTTTTACCGGTCCACGCAACAACGCCTCGTGGGAATGACATAGAATATAATTATTTCAATCCTTAATTGAGTAAATTATATAAAATTGACAATTAATCCTTAAATACTATAATTAATATATGTATATAAATAGAAGATTAAGCTCTATGCCTAAAACTTTAAAATACTCACTTATTATATTTATAAGTATAATATTATTATTAATTGTTATTCCTTTCTTTATTCCTTTAAATCATTATAAAGGAATAGTAATAGATAAAGTTAAAGAGGCTACAAATAGAGATTTAACTATTAACGGCGACATAAAATTAGCTTTACTACCGAATCCCGCAATATCACTATCAGAAATTAAATTATCATCAATAAACGGTACAAAAGAACCTCATCTAGTTTCCATTGAAGGTGCTAAAGCGTCATTGCGACTTTTTCCTCTTTTTAGAGGAGCAATTGAAGTAGCTTCTATAGAACTGCAAAAACTGATTATAAATCTAGAAGTTTTAAGTAATGGACAAAAAAATTGGCAATTTTCTACACCTAATAATGCATCCAAAACAAATGAAATTAGCCCTGTAGAATCTACCAATACTAAAACTGAATTAGCACTTCCTATTTTGATTAGTCATTTTAAAATTATAGACGGCAAAGTAATATATATAGCAAAAAACAGTGAGAAAATATTTAACGATATTAACTTAGAGACTAAAATTAAAAGCCTTAAAGGTCCTATAGATTTGACTTTAACTTTAAAGGCTTTGGAACAGCAAATTAATATAGACGGAAATATTGAAGAAATCGGTAAAATAATTCCATTAAGTGCCAATATTAATCTTGCCAGTGAAAAAATTAAAATCAAAGGAAAATTTGATAGCAAAAATAATTCGTTCATAGGTAACGCAAATATTAAAGGTAATACTAAAACTTTAGGTATGCCTGCTGATTTACAAAATGACTACGAGCTAACTACAGCAATTACTGCCGATAGTAAAAATATAGCTATTAAAGATGCTAGACTTAATTATCCAAATATAGAATTACTAGCAAATGCAAATTATGATATAGAGCGTAATAACCTAAAATCAAATATTATTATCAATCCCGGTAACATTATAACCGAAATTAGCTCTAATTTAGATAAGACAAATATTATTCTACAAGCTGATAGTTTAAAACCTATACTTGATGCTCTAAAACTAAAGACCGATAAATTACCGTCTATTATTAACCAAAAACTTATACTTACTTCTAATGTAATTAGTAATTCTCAAGCAATAAAATTACAAAATATTAATTTATCGGCTGCCAATAGTAATCTAACGGGAAATATTGAGCTTAAAAATTTAGCACAAGATATAACTATTTCGCACAATCTAAAAATTAATAATTTTGAGTCGTTTATGTCTCTTATGGGAGTAAGTAATTTAAGTAAGATTGGAGTATTGCAGTTAAACGGAGGAGTGCAAAAAATTAAAGATACTTTCCATATTAATAATAAAATATCCGCTTTTAATACTAATATATCTATTAAAGGAGATATTAATTTAGCAACTCAGAAGCCCAATTTTAATCTTAACTTATATAGTCCGTTAGTTAATTTGGATAAAATTCTTACAAGTAATAGTCCTACTCCTGCTCCAAATAAAACTAATAGTCCTGCTACTCAAAACATACCTACAGATAAAAATAATTCTCGTTGGTCAAATAATCCTATTAATTTAGGTTTTTTAAATGAAATTGAAGGGCAATTATCCGCAAATATTGATAAATTAACTAACGACTCATTAATCATAAATAATTTAAAAGCAAAATTAAATATCACTGGCGGCACGCTGAATATTACTTCAGTTAATGCAAGCATTTACGGTGGCGAACTAAGTAGCACCGGTTATGTGAGTTCAGCCAAAGATCAAAACGCTGCAATTAAAATCGATTTAAAAAATGCCTATCTCAAAAGTTTCACTCCGCAATCGGATAAAATAAAAATAACTGATGGGCGACTAAGCTTTAAAGCCGATCTTACTTCTCGCGGTAATAGCGTTTATACATATGTTAATAATCTAAATGGACAATTTAACGTAAATAGCGATAACGGGGAAATAAGCGGATTTGATTTAAACCGAATCGCAGATGCGGTAAATAATGCTAAAAATACCGAAGGAGTATTGCGACTTATTAGCAGCTCCTTTAGTGGCGGATCCACATCTTTTAAAAATTTAATTGCCAGCGGAAATATAACGCAAGGCAAGCTTAATTTAAATGAATGTAGTTTAGATGCTTCACCTGCCACAACAAATGCAAGAGGTCAAATTAACTTACCACAATATATGATGGATGTTAGTGCAAGTGTTACTATTGCGGATTTACCGCCTATAGCCGTTAAATTATACGGATTCATAAATAATCCGCAGCATAAATTAGACGTTCAAGCCTTTCAAACATATTTAGTTAAAAACGTATTTAATAGCGTTATTAAAGACTTAAAAAGCGGAGAGAAGAAACCTGAAAATATTATTAAAGATGCTTTGGGTCTCAGAAAGAAAAAGGATACAAATACAGAGGAACAAAGCAGCCCTCTGCAGGAAAAACAACAAGCAGATCCTGTGAATAAGCTTCTACAAAAAGGATTGAAGAAACTGTTTTAATGTGACCGTCACGGGTGTTGTGTGACTTATTATTCCTCTCTATGTCATCATCCAGCACAACATATAATATAGTGTAGTAACAATGTTGAAGTTATTTTTTCTAGACTTAGTTAGCAAGCAAACTAGATGACAGTGCAAAACTCATAAATACCCACGTTTTGATACAGTTATTCCTGTGCCAAACCTAATTGGATACACATCCTTTATTTCCTCAGTATCTAATACCAAATTAGATATGTTTTTAGGGAAATCTGGAATTACTTGAGTAATTTTTGCTGCTTCTTCATCATAATTTGCCTTTTTCAGCAAAATAATAAGGGCTTCATATAATGATTTTCTATTTGGATTTAACCCTATAGCTCTTTTGATAGAAGCGAGTGCTTCCTCCGGATTTATTTTATGTAATTTATTAAAAAACTCTTCGTGATAGTATGCTTTACTTGGATCTAGTTCAATAGCTTTCTTTAATGATTTAATTGCATTATCTTGTTGTTTTTCCATTAAAATAGAACTTAAACTATGAAAAATTTCAGCTTCTCTATTGTTATATTTTTCAGTTTTATCATAAGTTTCAATAAAATTTGAAAGTTCTTCAGGATCAGTTTCAATGAATTTTTGTAGATTGTCTTTTTCTTCTTGATATTGGATATCTGTTATGAAGATCGAGATATTTTTTCACTACTTTCTTTAGCAATTTCAGAAGTTTTAAACTTCCAATAAGGCAAAATTTCATTTTTATATGGTTGACAAATGCATACTCCTTGCTCACCTTTACCTACTCTATCGCTTTCCGGACATTTACGATACTCAATATCATTTTTCCATTTATAACTTTTATTATCAAAATTTAGATAGCTTGGTTTTTCCATAACTTATGATATATTTGTAATTAATAATTTATAACTACAATTTCAATGTAAGTAAATAAATCTGAAGTTTGTAAAGCTAAGTAAGTATTTTAAATAAACTTTAATTTAAAATCGTATGATTAAGAAAATAGTACAAAATACGAAAGCTTTGCACGTATGTCCTAATGGAAGATCAGCTGATTACATAACGCCTAACTTCATGTATGGCTGTGCCGGAGGTTGCAGCAATAGTTATTGTTATGTTATGCGTCATAACTATGAGACATTATATATCAATGAAAAT
This sequence comes from Rickettsia argasii T170-B, assembly GCF_000965185.1. Taxonomy (NCBI): domain Bacteria; kingdom Pseudomonadati; phylum Pseudomonadota; class Alphaproteobacteria; order Rickettsiales; family Rickettsiaceae; genus Rickettsia; species Rickettsia argasii. Next base: position 354,842 of record NZ_LAOQ01000001.1, on the reverse strand, counting down.
ATAGATCAAATACTTGACGTATTGGATAAACATATAGCAAATTTACCGACTAAAATTTCCAATCAAACAAATTCTAAATATTGGACATATGATATAGGTTGTTCTACCGATGTACGTTTGCATTGGAAACACACTAATTGGTTAAAGATATTTAATTTCTTTAAAGAAGATCCACGTGCTAAAGCAACTTTTGCTACTAAATATGTCAATCCTAAATTACTTAATTTTAATCATGAAAACAAAATAAGGATTAGATTTAGTTTGATGCCGGCAAGAATGAGTGAGATATTAGAGCCAAAAACGAGTCCAATTATCGAGAGAATAAAAGCGGTGAATATTTTTATTGAAGCAGGTTACGCAGTTCATCTAAACTTTGCTCCTATTATTGCTTATGAAGGCTGGCTTACCGAATATGCAAAGTTATTTGAAGATTTAGCTCAATACATAAATAACCAATATAAACCGTTTATAAAAGCGGAATGCATATTTTTAACGCATAACGATAAGCAGCATGAAAGAAATATTGCCCCAAATAGATTAGAGAGTGAAGCTTTAATTTGGCAACCAAATTATACAGGAAAATAAAGTAAGAGAATATGGAGGCAAGGCGGTACGTTATAAAGCCGGTATTAAGAGTAGTTTTCTCCAACGATGGAGTGTGTTGCATGACAGGTTGCTCCCATGGAATAAAATACGATATATATTCTAACTCTTCCTACTTATCAAAATTACGAAACAAAAGCATAAAATTTAAAAACTACAGTTATAAATAAAAAATCACTTGCATGAAAATACACTTATGATATGTTTCTTTAAATTGGGTTTCAATTTTATCTTCCATAAAAGTAACCCAACACTATTTATCTCTCAGCTAATAGTGGATATAGTGTTAGTTGAGTACAAAAGTAAAAATATACAAAACAAGTAAAATATCGAATAGACAAAAAATCGTTTAGCTTGTTTGTTATCAGGGGTGTCATAGAATAAAGAACCGGCATAATATAGAAATACTACCCCAAGAATACCAGAAATTATTAAATATATAAAATTATTCATTCCAATAAAAAAAGGCATTAGCGAAACAATAAATAAAAGAATACTGTAAATTAGAATTTGTTTTTTAGTATATAAAGTCCCTTTTACTGCAGGCATCATCGGTACTTTACAGTTTTTATAGTCATCGTTACAGAATAAAGCAAGAGCCCATGAATGCGGCGGCGTCCAAATAAAAATAATCAAAAATAATATAATCGACTCTAGAGATATAGTATTGCTTACCGCTGCATAACCTATCACAGGAGGTAAGGCTCCCGATACTCCACCAATAACGATATTTTGTATAGAACGACGCTTTAACCAGATAGTATAAATACATATATAATAAAAAATAGTGAATAGCAGTAAAAAGGATGCAAGTAGATTAACACATAAAGCCATAAAAAATACTGCAAAAAATCCCGTTATCAAACCAAAAGATAAAGCTTCATCAGATTCTATAACTCCTCTTACTATCGGTCTTTTTTGGGTACGTTTCATTAAGCTATCGATGTCTCTATCGTACCACATATTAATTGCCCCTGCACTACCTGCCCCAAGAGCTATGCAAACAACTGCAATACCCGCAATAAACGGATGCACGGAATAAGGAGCAAGCCACATACCTACAAAACCCGTAAAAATCACAAGCGACATTACACGCGGTTTCATAAGTAAAATATAGTCTTTAACAGTACTTTGTGAATGATTGATTTTACCTAAATTGATTGGTCTTACTAAAGAACTCATATGAAATATTTTTTAATTAAATATAAAAAATTTTAGGTTAAAAATCAATGATTGACTTTGATGCAAGAAATGTATATATTTTTTTGTAATTCAAATAATAAATAATAAGTTAAGGATATTATCAGTGACAAAAATTGTTCGTTCTAAATATAAAGCTAGTAGAAGACTTGGAGTAAGTCTATGGGGTGATAGCAAGGATGCTTTCAATACACGAAATTATCGTCCCGGGCAACATGGGCAGAATACCATGATTAAAACTTCAGATTATGGTTTACATTTAAAAGCTAAGCAAAGATTGAAATGCCACTACGGTCGTGTCACTGAAAAACAATTTAGAAATATTTTTGCACTTGCTCAAAAAATGAAAGGTAATACCGGTGAAAATTTCATTGGGTTACTTGAAAGTAGACTTGATACTGTAGTCTATAGAATGAATATAGCTCCAACTATTTTTGCTGCAAGACAGTTAGTTTCACACGGACATATTAAATTAAACGGTAAGAAAACCGATATCGTAAGCATACGACTAAAGGCAGGCGATGTTATAGAAGTTAAAGAATCCGTAAAACAAATACCGCTTATCCAAGAATCCGTTTCAAAACCAGGTCAAACAACACCGGGGTATTTATCATTTGATGTACCTTCATTAACCGGTAAATATTTAAGAGTTCCTGCTCTTTCTGATGTTCCATATCCTTTTGAAGCAGAAGTGCATTTAGTAATCGAGTTATATTCCCGTTAATAATTATAAAAAGGCAGGTTTTATTTATCTGCCTTTTTACTTTCTTCCCTACACCTACATTTTTTCTTTATACTATAATACAACTTATCACCTAATTCAGTAGCGTTTATTAAAGATAGATTAGTTAAGAATTTAACGTCTGAGCTAAGAAAAAACTGTAATTTTTGACGAAGCAAGGAAGTATAAAAATGCTAATTTTTAGCATTTTTTTATTATTTTTATGGAGGTGCCACGCTACTTTCAATCGTTCGAAAGGTATTGCTGCGTGGATCATTTTTTCAGCTGTTTTTGGATACCGTGGTCAAACCACGGTATAACATCAAGTGCCTTTTTCGATACACACAACAACGCCCGCTCACAATAACGATATCTATTTTTAATAAAAATAATACTGATTCTACCTTTTCCAAGAAGTTAGCATATGGAACGCATTTAATAATTAGAGGTATAACTGGTTTTATTGTAAATGGGACAACAGGAAGCAGTCTTTTTGTTTCGGCAACTCTTGCTGATGAAATCTTAATAACCGAAGGATATTTTCAGAAACATTATCTTACTTCTGCCACATTTAAAGGAAGTTTAATCTACCCTATTACTACAACAAATCTTATCACAACTTTTCCTAATTATTCAGTACCAATTTATTTAACTTCTACAGCTGCAATAGTAGGCTTAGCATATTATGGGACTGATTTCTTAAATTATCAGGAAAATTTACAAGAAATTCAGATAAACTTAACTCCTAATATTAGGGTAATTGATCCTAATATACTTTCTAACAATTTTAAAAATGATTCAAAAAATGAAATTAAAGATGTAAACCCAAGGATTTTAGATTTAATTGAAGCATACATAAATAGTAGTTTTATTAACTATACCGGAAATGATGGCAATACATACTCATACAGGACCCTAATGCTGCTATAGGACCTCTTGTTTCTCAAGGAGCAAAAATCAGTATTTTATGGTGTGGAAAAAATATAATCAGCACACTATTCCAATCATATAAAGCTTCTTTAACACAAAATACTCAAGATTTAATCGAACAAAAAACTTTAGAACTGTTACTAAACGAGGAATATAAAAGTAAAATCTTCTTAATAATACTTTCACTATTGGAATTTTACAATTAGGGAATTTAACCACTCAAAAAATTATACAGCTTATTGCATTGCAAGATATAATGAATTTAGTTCCAGGAGCTATTATATTTAATGCGTTTGAAAATATTAAGCAAGGATTTTTAAATATATTATATCAACTGGATATTTCTTACAGGCAAGAAACAGAGAAAATTAACGAAAATAAAGCTTCTATAGTAAGAAATATATCCTCTAATACTTCAAATATCTTGTTAACTGATTCTGCTCAATTTGTACAAAATCAATATGCCAAGCAACTTAAAGCTAAAAAAGAAATATCAAAGAAAATGTTGTTTTTAGATAGCACAAAAAATACTATAACTACTGTACTAGATATCTCCGATAAATTCAATCACTTTACTATATTTATAAAGTAAAAAATGGAGAGATTACGACTGAGCAAGCTCTACTACTTAATCCTTGGCTTGAAACCTTAAAATCATTCTTAACAAGTTCCTCATGAAAAATAATCTTTAGTGGAGCAGTTATATCACAAGCGAGAATTATAAAATTAATAGAGGCAATTTCTTCTGAGAATAAAAAAGGAATAACATGGTCTACTAATGATACAAACGATGAACTTGTAATTGCTGATTATAACCTAATTATAGAAGAAAGCACTATTTTGAGTTTTGAAAAATTAGTATTCAAACTATGAGCACATGATCTTCTTTCAGCTTCCTTAGGAAAAGGCAACACTACTTTTTTAAAGAGTTTAGTCAATTGTATTGCTGATCCATGCCATAGCGTTGGTGAAATTGCCATACCTACCCATTATCAAAATCCAAAAATAATATTTATTGATCAGAATAGTTACATACCGATTTAATCTACTTTATTTGAAATAATAACCTCCGGCCTTGATCAATCAATAATTAAAAGTAATAAGCAATTATTAGAAGAAAAAATTAACACACTATTTATAAAATTAGATCTAGGTACATTAATTACGCACTTAAGTGATAAAAATTATGATGTAATAAATGCACCAAGTGGCAAGTCAAAAGAAAAAAATTGGAATCATTAAAGCTATAATTTCAAACCCTAAAATATTAATTTGAGACGAGGTATTTGCTAATCTTGATAAAATATCTATAGAAAATGCACAACAAACTTTAAAAGAATTTTTACCGGAAACTTTAATGCTTGTAGTGCATTATGATGGTAAATCTCATAACTATAATAATTTTTATGATCAGTATATAAATCTTGAAGATTTGTATGCTGAAATAAAATTATTAGGAGAATAGCTATTCTATTCAACCCTATATACTTGACTACTTTTCATTTATTATGAATATATACTAAATCTAGATGTTCAATTATGGGAATTTTTTAAGATTTCTTTATAGATTTCAAGGTTTTTTCTTAGCATCAGATCAAGAGAGAAATGATTAATTACCGTATGTCTTGCCGCTTCTTGGATTTTCTTAGCAATATCAGTACCTAAAATCGAGAAACAATAATCGATTTTCTGTGCTAACGCTTCGGCATTATTTGGTTCTACGTGGAAACCGGTTATATTATTATTTATTGTCTCTACTGCCCCGCCGATATTAGTTGCAATAACAAGCTTCTCCATCGCCTGCCCTTCTATAATAGTACGCCCGAAAGCTTCAGGCTCGATTGAGGCAGAAATGATAATATCGGAAATCCCATATAGGTTTATTATATCCGAATCATTACCGAAAATTTGAATTTTATTTTGAAGTTTTAGATTAGCTATAAGCTCTTTTACTCTATTAGTAAAATTGGGATGTCTAGATATATCACCGACCATTAAACAATAAAAGTCTCTATGTTTTAATTTACTTAATGCTTCTACTAGAACAAGATGTCCTTTCCAACTTGTCATTCTAGAAGGCATTAATATTATCGGCACGTTACTCGGTACATCATATTTATCACAACATTTTTCAAGTTTTTCCGACGTTAAATTTGCGGGATCGAAATAATCACAATTCACTCCACGCTCAATTACTACTATTTTATCTTCATCAATTTTATAGTTTTCGAGCAAGTGTTGTTTTACAAAATTAGACACGGCAACAACTTTCTTGCCTTTTAACATTATGCTATTATAATATTTTTTAAAACTATTCGGAATATTATAAACCCCATGAAAGGTAGTCAAAAATTTAGCATTTGTCCATTTTGTTGCTAGATATGAACTCCATGCCGGTGCTCTTGATCTTGTATGAACTATATCAACATTATATTTTTTGATTATTTCTGCTATCAATTTTGCATTATTCAGAATTACAAAAGGATTTTTACTGTTACTATTCATTTCAATATGCAATATATCTTCCTTATCTAACTCTTTAACTAGAGTACCGCCTGCTGAAATTATGATAGGAGTATGACCAAGAATTTTAAGATATTTGCAACTTCTATAGTACCTCTCTCAACCCCTCCTGAAACTAGAGCAGGCACTACTTGCAAAATAGTATATTTATTGTATCGTTTACTTGACTTTAATGAAGGCATTAAATCTCAATCTATTAAAATAATTATTTAAAATGCACAAGCTTTATAATAAAACACAAGACAAATTTATTGTCTATGATAATTATAGAATAATTAATACAAATATTCCATCTGTAATTTTTTTACACGGCTTGATGTCTAGTATGCAATCAACTAAGGCTATCTATTTAATAGATTATTGTAAAAAAAACAATTATAATTTTATTGTTTTTGATAATTTCGGCCATGGAAACGCATCAGGACAATTTAAGGATCAAACAATTAGTGATTGGTTAGAAGGAGTATCACTAATTTTAGACAAATTAATTAATACGGAGGCGATATTAGTAGGTTCGAGCATAGGAGGATGGCTAGCACTTCTTGCGGCTTTAAGATTTCCTGATAAAATAAAGGGACTTGTGTGTGTAGCCCCTGCTCCAGATTGTACTGAAAATATTTGGCAAAATATATCTCTAAATGATCAAAATAAGATGCAAAAAGAGGGAATACTAGAAGTAAGCGGTAAAAATTGTGAGCATAAATATCCTATAAGCTATAAACTGATAGAAGATGCAAAAAAACATTTATTATTGACAAAGAAACAGATTGATATAAAGATACCGGTACATCTAATTCATGGGATGTTAGATGAAGACGTGCCTTATAATGTTTCAGTAAAATTATTAGAAAAAATAACGAGCAAACAAATAGTAATGAAGCTAATTAAAGACGGTCACCATAATTTATCTAGAGAAGAAGATTTAAAGGTAATGACAAATTCCTTAGAAGAAGTAATTAGACTCTTAAGTAATATTAAATAAACAATAAATATGTATAGCAAAATAAATAAAGTTCATGATTTTAAAGAAGTTATAGAAGCAGTAAAACAAGCCGATAATACTAGCTTGGTGCTTTTTGATGTAGATGAAGTAATTGTAATGGATAGTGATGAATCTAGGTTAACACATAATTATAGAAAAGAATTAATGAAGAACATTGAAAAAAGACTTACTAGAAAAGAATGTGAATTATTACTTAGTATTGTTCTTAAAGATAGGAAAGCTAGATTTGTTAATCCAGATATCTTAACGATATTTGCTCTACTTACGGAAAAAAATGTACCGACAATGGGTCTTACTAAACTTCCTACCGGTAAATTCGGCGTAATTGAAGATATGATCGAATGGAGAATGCGTGAACTCACTGAATTAAAGGTAAATTTTCAAGAATTTTCACCTTTAGAAGATAAGATAATAATAGAAGATTTTAATGCCGGTTACGGTAAACCTACATTACAAGACGGAATAATTTACACTGCGGAATATGATAAAGGAAGCATGCTTGAGTATGTATTACGAAAAACAAATTATTATCCACAATCAATAATATTTATCGATGATATAGAAGAAAATTTATTATCATTACAAGAAATTTGTAAGAAACTAAAAATTAACTATCAAGGATTTGAGTTTACCGGTGCTGCTATCGTTCCTGAACCTGTTCTTGATGCACAATTAGAAAAAATTAGATTTGAAATTCTAGAAAAAGAATATAAATGGTTAACGGATGAGGAACTTAAAAAGCATACTTTGTCATCTAGTAGCTTGTCCACAGTATCCAGCTAAAAATGTTACAACAACATACACTTTTAGTTGCTTTTCCTAGATGCCGTGGGCAAACTACTATGATGACACCTATTCACCTTAGAGTATAATATGATGTCTGCAAAACTTATTGTTCTTTTTACCTTACTTATCTCGCTTTCTACTATGGCAAGTAAAAAGGAAGAAGAAAAAATTACAGGAATAAAAGCAACTAAAGTACAAATTGCCGAGCTTTACGACATATTTAATATTGTAGGGCAATGCCAGAATAATAATAGTCGTGATTATTATGCCAATGCCACCGGAGTAGTTGAACAAGTCTCAGCACATCAAGGAGAAATAGTAAAAAAAGGGGATATATTGCTAGTTATAGATAAAAACATAGCAGAAACCACTAAATCTAGAGCAGCATCGTTATTAAATACAAAACAAGAAGATTATAATAGAAAAGAAGCTTTATTCGCTAAAAAATTTGTCAGCAACGAGGAATATAAAAGGTCAAAAAGCGAATTTGAAGATGCAAAATTTAATTATTCCAAAGCTCTAAAAACATATAATGATATGATAATTACTGCACCCTACTCTGGTAAAATAGGCGTAATTAAGTCTATGGTCGGCGATGAAGTAAAAATAGGTGACTATCTCTTTAGCATTACCGGAACAGAAAACTCACAAAGTATTTTTATTGAATTGCCGGAGTCTTTAAGCGGAAAAGTTGGCGTCGATACTGAAGTTTTAATTGCAGGAAAAATTAAAAGTACAATCGAGGCAGTATCGCATTACTTATCAGATAATGGTACTTTAACAGCTAAAATTATTTTACCTATGGGTACAAAAATCCTGCATAATAGCTTTGTAGATGTTACGCTTATAATTAACCCTCATAAAAACCTAACCGTTCCTGAAAGTTGTATTCAACGAAATAATCAAGGTAATTTTATTTATAAAATAGACGGTTATACGATAAAACAATTATATGTAAAAATCGGTACACGTACAGAAGGTCTAATTGAAATTATCTCTGACGATATTAAAGCAGGTGACTTAGTCGTTACCGAAGGTATGACTAAAATTGGTGACGGCTCAAAAGTTAAGATACTTGAGGAATAGTTATTTATATATGCTTTTTAAGCCATCTCTGTATTCTAGAGATTGTTGCACGTACTCCTTCTTGCCTTATAGAAGTAATAGTTAATAAAATCAAAATTTTTGTCACAAAACAATAGGTTCGTATTTTTTGAATTACATAGTTATTTTTGAAAAAAGAAATATTACTTTTTTTATAGTTTTCATTTTTATTTTCTAGTAATCTTAATTGTGTAACAGCTGCTAATAACAAATTAATAGTAAACGGACTAAATTTACTTAAATAAGAATCATTAAGAACATAAGAAGTAATATTTATTAAACCTACTGAATATTTATTTGGGTCCATAAACGTATTAGTACCACCGCTAATTCGTACTTTAGACAATTCTTTGTCTATACCGCCTATTGAGTTTTTACTAGCAATAGATATCCATAAACAACAATCTTCACCGCTTCTTATATTTTCAGGAAATAAGTTTTCTTGGAATAATGTCAAAGTTCCCATAACTGTCGGCATTGCTATTGGACAAGTTTGTATGACTTGAGGAAAAACATTGCCACTAAAAAGCCCGGAATGAACAGATTCGATATATTTTCCTTTTTCATTTATTTTTTGATATGAAGTATGAGAAAATATAAAATTATTTTCTTCCATAAACTTTAATTGGATTTCTATTTTATCCTTATAAAATAAATCATCCGAATCAAGGAAAGCAATATATTTTCCTATAGCATTTTTAATACCTAAGTTACGTGCAGCAGCAGGTCCTTCATTTTTTTTATGAAAATATTTTATCCTTTTATCTTTTCTGCATATTGCAGTTAATTCTGATATATCATCAGTCGACCCATCATCTATTATAAGTATCTCAAAATTTTTGTGTGTTTGAATAAGTACACTTTCTATAGCTTCAATTGCCCAATTTATTCTATTATATACCGGTATAATAACACTAATTTTAGTATCATTTAGTACTTGTTTAGCCATAGTATTTGCTAAATCACAGGCTTTTTTATACGGAGTATTATTGGATAAAAAAGTAGCTGTACGAGTTAAAAATAAATAAGGAGAACCTTCCATTTTGATCATTTCTTCTTCTGTTAACTCATGAAGAAACGATGACCATAATACATTACATTCTTCGTTATGATTTGATATTTTTTTACTACCTTGCTCTGAATGAAAACGAGATTTAATTAGGATAGATTCATCAAAATGAATAGGGGCAACACGGAAAATTTTAAACCATAAATCATAATCTTGCGTTGTCGGTAAAGCCTCATTAAATATACCGACTTCATGAAAATATTTAGCAGGAATCAATAACGAACAACCATGCATTAATCCTCGTAATAAAGGTAATAAAGAAATATTAAGTTTATTTATAGGTAGCACACTATCCGGTTTAATATAACGTAGAGAGTTGCCTTTTTCATCGATTAATTCATAACCACCGTAAATGATAGTATCTTTATTATCTAATTTATTTAATATGTCAACTTGATGCTCGATTTTATTAGGATAATATATATCATCATGGCTAAGCCACGAAAAATATTCCCCTTTCATGTTTTTTATACCGTAATTTAAGGCCGAACCACAACCTCCGTTTTCTTTATGAAAATAGCGTATTTTATCACCATATGATAATGCTACACGTTCTGTCTCTCCATTATCTTTTGAACCATCATTAACAACAATAATTTCAATATTTTTGTAAGTTTGTGATAAAGCACTATTTATAGCTTCTTTCATATAATTAGCCCCATTATAGACAGGTATAATAATGGAAACTAAAGTATGATAAATATTTAGAGGGTTATCTTTTCTAGTTGTCATAACTTTTAAAAACAATTTATAAAATGTTAGTTTTATTGTTTAAATTTTCTATAGAGCTTTAGAAAAATAGATTTTTCTTCTTCACTAATAATTAGTTTATTTTTAAGAATTTTTATTTCTTCTAAAGCATTATTTAGCTCTGTTACAGTATTATTTAATTTAGTTTTTCTCTTCGCTATTTTTAAATGCATCTCTAGTTTGCAGCAATTGTTTTAATATATCTTGGGATTGCAAACCTAGCTTTTCTAAAAATTCCAGAGTCCAAGCTGAGATTGGATAGTTAAATAATTGTTTTATAGGCTTTAAATCTGAGTTACTAGATATACAGATTATAGAATTAGGAGGATTTTTTCAGAATGCGTGTCGTTAGTTACACCATCTACTCCTTCATAAAAAAATTCTTTGTTCGGATATGATTCAAAGTCTTTTTCAGTAATTCAATTAACTAAATGATGTATATTATTACCTTCCGGTTCATTAAAAGGTACATTTACTATTAATCTTTTTTTATATTTAAGATTAAGTGCTAACCCACCTTCAATATGCTCAAATGCATGTCGTGATACAATATAATCATATTCTTCTGCCTTTTTAATAAAACTAACTAAATCAGATTTAATATATTGTATATTAGATGCTCTATAATTTTGTTCAGCATAAATTATAGATTCTTTACTGATATCTATTGCTGTAATTTCTACTCCTAATATATCGCTAAGCATGAAAGTTCCGTGTCCCGTTCCACAACCTATATCTAAAATTTTTATTTTTTGATTTAGCATTAATGGACTATTAAGTATATCGGCTTCTATAATTTTTTTAAAAATCTTATAGCTACTTTTATGACGCATTACCTCTAAAACATCATAAGTTTCCCCAAGAATTAATCTTTCTCCATCATTATAAATTTCTTCTAACATAAATTATTTAAACTATTATAATTTTAATAAATATTCGGCGATAAATGCAGCAGGGTTTTCTACAGGATCAAGCATCTTTTTAAATCGATTTCTGCCACTACTATTTTCATAATAAGGTAAATAATGATTTTGCTTAATAAATTCTATATAGTTAATAATATCTTGCGGCTCATAAGCAAAATACATATATTTTTTTAATTCTTTAGATAGAGCATTGCTATTAAATTCATTATTCCAACCATTACTTAAGTAAATTATAGGCTTATCGGCAACTACTACTTCAGCAAGAGATGAAGTACCGTCACTTATTACAATATCTGACACCATTATATCATCCAGTAACGACCTGAATGCATGTGCAGAAACAGTAACATTCTTTAAAGAGTTAAATCTACTTAATATATTATCCATATCACTTTGGCTTAAGTAATTTTTACCGACCGCATAGGTAAATAGTGTAACATGCGGTCTTATAATAAAATGAATATTAGGATGTTGTAATGCATAATTATAGAAAAAATAGTGATAATTTAAGAAAGTAGAACCTCCTTCATATAAATCTCTATTTTTAAATGATAATTCCCATCTAGGAAGCCATAAAATGGTTTCCGAGTTTGGTTTTTCTTTAATATTATAATTTCTTACTTCATAGTATGGTTGATAACCTGAAACAATAACTCTATCCTTAGGAAATTTATAATTACTAATAAAGATATCCTTTGTACTTTCTGAATCAACAAATACCGTCTCTATGCAACTTGATAACTTATCATCATCAATATTTTTTTGATGAAAGATATGCGGACCATAGACTATATACATAATTTTTGTTTTAGTTCCTCTAAAGCTCTTATACAAATTAGCAGCCGTAAAAGGTTCTGATATATAGCCTTGAAAATTTTCGTAAGGATTTTGCGTAAAGATAAAATCCGGCTGATAATTTTTTAGTTCAGAAATTTCACATTTTGTATTAACATTTGAATAAGAAGCATACTTACCACATGGATATATCACATCTTGTGTATCAAATTTACTAATAAACCCGGTATCTATTCCTCCTTGAATATTGGGATGAGGATGAGGTACTATTACAATTTTGACATCATGACCTATTTTTTTCATCTCATTATACATTGCGTATACGCCTTTGCCGCCGAATGTCTCTGTACTAACAAGGAAAACTATTTTTTTATAAGAATTTTCTTTGGAATAGCAAAAAGAAGATATAAAAGTTATTAGTAAAAAAACACTTAAAAATAAAGTGTTAAGTTTTATTAATTTAAAGAATTTCATGTTTTTGATATGATAATAATGAATAGGATTACTTTTTAAACCATACTGTATGGTTAACATAATCCACATAACTTAAAACTATACGTAATATTTTCTTTGATACAAGTCCTGCTTCTGCATAATCCGGCACGATATCTTGCAAGCGTTTATTATTCTCGTGTTCTTGCGTAATAGCTTTCACCGATTGTAGTACCCGTTCAGCCTTAAAACCCGACATAATAAGCGTTCCGGCGTCCATACCTTCAGGACGTTCATGTGCTTCTCGAATATTTAAAGCAGGTAAATTAAGTATAGATGCCTCTTCAGTGATAGTACCGCTATCGGATAAAATACAAAATGCATTCATCTGAAGTTTGACGTAGTCCGTAAACCCGAAGGCCGGCAAAAATCTTATTTTATCGCCAAGTTCTTTAAACTCCTCTAAATCCTCAAGCCTTTTTTTAGTCCTTGGGTGTGTTGAGAAGATGACAGGAAAATTATACTCTTTAATAAGCGTTTGTAAACTATTTAATAATTCTTTCAGATTATTTTTGACATCAACATTTTCCTCACGATGTGAGCTAATTAAGAAATATTGCTTTGTGGTAAGTGACAATTTATCTAAAATATCAGACTTTAATATTTTAGGCATAAAGCGATCAAGGACCTCAGGCATATGCGAACCTGATTTAAAAATAAGCTCAGGCGGTAAACCTTCGAAAATTAAATAACGTCTTGCATGCTCGGTTAACGTAATGTTAACGTCACTAATATGATCAATGATTTTACGGTTTATTTCTTCAGGTACACGCTGATCAAAACAACGATTTCCCGCTTCCATATGAAAAATCGGAATTTTACGGCGTTTAGCAGCAATTGCCGATAAACATGAATTAGTATCACCGTAAAATAAAACGGCGTCGGGCTTTTCTTTCTCAAGTACTTCATCAACTTTTTCGATAATAAGCCCGATAGATTTTGCCGTATTATCTGCTGCTACTTCTAAGAAATAATCGGGTTTTCTAATTCCCATATCATCAAAAAAAACCTGATGTAATTCATATGCATAATTTTGACCTGTGTGAACTAGTATGTGATGAGTATATTTATCAAACTCGGAAATCACGCAGCATAGTTTAATAAGTTCAGGACGAGTACCGACAATCGTCATTACCTTAAGCATTTTTTAGCTCCTCTTGTACGTAATCAAGAGTCAGTAATAACTCTTTTACTTCTTCTAAATTTAAACGTTTTGTATTATGGGAAGTGTAATCCTCTAAAAGTGCTACTTTCTTTTCACCTTCAACAAAATATTTTGCATAATTAAGATCGCGCCCGTCCATAGGAATACGGTAATAATCCCTTAAATCATCAGCTTTTGCCATTTCTTCTGATGATACTAATGATTCGTAATGTTTTTCGCCGTGACGTGTACCGATAAAACGTATTTCATTTTTACTATCGAATATATCTTGTAACGCTTTTGCGAGTACTTCAATTGTGCTTGCCGGAGATTTTTGTACGAAAATATCACCCTGATGACCATGCTCAAACGCATATAAAACTAAATCCACCGAATCTACAAGCGACATTAAAAAACGTGTCATTGACGGTTCTGTAATGGTTAATTCCTTACCTTGTTTTATTTGATTGATAAAAAGAGGAATGACCGAACCTCTAGAAGCCATAACGTTACCGTATCTAGTGACGCAAAGCACAGTCTCACCTGAAGAACGCATACGTGCTTTTGCTATTGCTAACTTTTCCATTAATGCTTTAGATAATCCCATTGCATTAATTGGATATACAGCCTTATCGGTACTCAATACAATAACTTTTGTAACTTTGTTATTAATAGCAGCACTTAAAACATTTTCAGCACCTAAGACGTTAGTATTTATTGCTTCTATGGGATAAAATTCACAAGTCGGAACCTGCTTTAAAGCAGCGGCATGGAATACATAATCTACACCGTGCATTGCCTCATCAATACTTTTATAATTGCGTACGTCCCCGATATAGAATTTAAGTTTCGGATTATTTAAAGCAATACGCATATCCTCTTGCTTTTTTTCATCTCTACTGAAAATACGAATTTCCTTAATATCGTTAATAATATCGGATTTAAGAAAACGAGAAAGCACCGCATTACCAAATGAACCGGTGCCTCCTGTAATCATTAAAGTTTTATCTACAAACATTATATATAAATACCTATTTTGTTATTATTCATTCTGTCATTGTGTCAATCGAGAAACACTCTAAGGTAGTCATCCTGTGGCTTGTCCACAGGGTCCAGTTATAAAAAATACAAACATAAAAAGCTCGATTTATCTCACTTTATGCTAGATTCCGTGTACAAGCCTATATTCGCAATGACAATTTACTTAAACTCACACATACGCTTTACAAGCTCACGCCATTCAGGAGGCGTATATCCCGTCACCTCATTAAAACGAGTGCTATCTAGTGAACGATCTATTACAAGCTCATCTGATGAAATAATATCGATTTCTTTATTATATATTTCCGCTACTAATTTTAACAATTCTAACTTATTAATCGGTTTTGAGGCAACATGATAAAGCCCATACAACTCTTTATTAGGTAACACAAAATCCCTTATTATTCTTGCAAGCTCTACTGTCGGGAATCCTGAATAAATAGCTTTCTCAAACCCTTTCACTGAACCTTCTGCACTTAAAAACCAATTGATTAAGCTTCTATTGCCTGCTAGCTCATGACCTATAATGGAAGTACGCAATGTGATAGCATGCGGATAATCTACCTCACCAAGAAATTTTGAACGACCGTAAAGATCATAACAGTCAGAAAAATCGCTTTCCTTATAACTACCTTTTTTTCCTGAAAACACACAATCAGTACTAATATGGATTAACCTTGAATTAGCTAGTTTACATAAATTAGCTAGCCTATGAGGCAGCAAACTATTTATCGGTAATGCTTTTAACGGGTCATTAGCATCTGCCAATTGTTTTACAAGCCCTATACAATTTATTACTATATCGGGTTTTGTGTGATTAAATACCTCAACTAACGCATCATGGTTCTCAACATCTACATTTGTAATTAATTTATCGGATAAATCCTTAGAAAAGTAAGAACGAGCTGAATTATTTCGGGCTGTCGCAAAAATATCAAATTTTTTATCACTACTTAAAAACCTGAATATGCTATTACCTAGCATACCGGTAACACCTAAAATTAATATTTTCATAGTATATTTTATTTATTTTTACCGAATCGGTTCTATCATAAATAATATATCTTTACAATAGTGTTTTGAGTGCGTAACAATATTGAGTTATAAATAATTAACTTGCCATAGAAAAGGTTCTTATTCTATCTTCTGTAATTTTCCAACCTTCATCTTCTGCAAGCTCTAAATCATATTGGTTTTGCATATTCATCCACCAACGAGGATTAATATTAAAATACTTACCCAAACGAAGGGCTGTATCAGGGGAAATTGAACGATGATGCTTAATTATGTTATTGATCCTAGTAACGGGTACATCAATATCACGAGCAAGTTTGCTTTGACTAATCCCCATAGGTTCCATAAATTCTGCTAGTAAAATTTGTCCCGGTGAAATAGGAGGTAATTTATTCTGGGCTTTGTTGCATGGACCGTTTTATGTCATTCCCGCGTAGGCGAGAATCCAGTAAAACCTATAAAAACAAGTTTTTATAGGTTTATTTTGTCAAATATGCCACTTTTATATCAATATTGAAGTTATTTTGCTGGATCCCCGCTTTCGTGGGGATGACATTGAGTAGGTTTTTCGATCCATGCAACAACTCCTCAATTCTTTCCTAATTAAATATTTTTTATAGAATCAAGCACGGTTTCAAGAATCATACTAGCAGCTACTGCATCATCGTTATTATTACGGTCTTTTCTGTTCACTCCAAACGATTTAAGAAAATTATTTGCAGCTTTGGTAGTTAATCTTTCATCTTGTAAATATATAGGCAAGTTTATAGATTTTGCTAGCTCTTCAGCAAATTTCATCACTATATTTGTTTGCTCCGTTACTGCTCCGCGCATATCAATCGGTAGACCTATTATAACACCGCAAACTTTATATTTCTCGATGATATTAAGCAAGGAAGTAATAACAAATTTTTTATTTATCTCGGTTATAGTATTTAAGGGCATAGCAATACTACGTTCTTGATTAGATAATGCGATTCCTAATTTTTTGCTTCCGTAATCAATAGCGATAAGCGGAGCATTTGGTATTAAAACCGATAAAATTCTTGAAGATTTTTTTTGATCATGATAGTTATAAAAATTACTTTATTAATTATTATTTATGCTAAAAACTATTCAGAAACATTTAGATACGAAATTAATTAAATTATCGGCGATTTTAGCCTTTATTTATTGTTTATTATTTAATACCGCAATATTGATTTATAAATTTGATTATTATAAAGCAACAATCTTTAGAGGGATATTAGAGTTATCAAAAGATTTTTGCTATATTTATATATTTTCTTTTATAGCATTTTTCGGTCTTAGCGTACATAGATTAGTGTTAAAAATCGGTGTGGGGTTTTTATTTATAACATCCGCTATTGCTAGTTATTACATTTATTTCTTCAAAATCAATCCTACTAAACAAGTAATAGGTAGTTTTTTCTCAACTGATTTAAACGAAGTTTATGAATTAACCAGCATTAAGTTAATAATATGGATAATTTTTTGCCTTTTTACCTGTTTTTATACTCTCAAATCTTTTGCCGCCGAAAATTCTAAATCATTCGTAACAAAACTATTATCTGCCGCTTGCTTACTTATTTTTGTATATAATATTATTACTCCTTCATTTAAGATACTAAAAAATTATTTTCCCATTCAGTATTTACATAATAGCTACCTTAATTTTGCCGGAAATTTCGGTGAAAAAAATTATGCATGTATAGATATTAGCAAACAATATAACTTTATAGATAAGTCAGATAAAGATATTATCGGTGTTTTAGTTATAGGAGAATCAGCAAGATTTGATCATTTCGGTATTAACGGTTATGAAAGAGATACAACTCCTTACTTAAAGACTACTCAAAACCTAATTTCTTTCAAAGCTAAATCTTCTTCTAACCTTACCTATCTTTCCGTACCGTCGTTACTTTCACGTTATCCTGCAAGTCAAATTGAACATAGTAGACAAGAAAACAGCTTTTTATCAATTTTAACAAATCTTGGCTTTAATACTACCTGGATCGGTACTCAAACTTTAATGAGGAGTTTTGCAAATTTTGACCTCAGTAATATATATAATGACGTTAATTTTACTATAGTACCGGGCGGCTCTGCCCTATTTTCTTTAAATGATCATGATGAAAAAATATTGCCTTTTATAAAAGAAATAATAACAAACTCAGAGAAACAATTTTTAGTAGTTCACACTTCCGGCAGCCATTGGAACTATAATGCGAGATATCCAAAAGAGTTTGAGTATTTTACCCCTACCTGTCCTATTAAGGTTAAGGGCGATGCAAGTGATTGCGATAAGCTTGCTTTAGTTAACAGTTATGATAACTCTATTTTATATACCGATTTTTTTTTATCTAATTTAATAGATTTGCTTAAAGATAAAAATGCATTTTTATTATATGTATCTGATCACGGCGAATCCCTCGGAGAAAATGGTTATTACGGTCACGGCGGTTCACTACTTGAAGAACAAATAACCGTACCTCTTATAGTTTGGGTATCAGATGCTTTTCAAGCCAAATATCCTAAATCAGTATCTTCAATTAAAAATTATGCTAATACCGAAATTAGCCATGATTATGTATTTCATTCAATCCTTGACTGTTTAAATATAGATTCCGACATAATAGATAAAGACTTAAGTATATGTAAATCTAGTTAAAAATTATTGAATTATTAAAAAATTTATATATAAATTAAGAATTCAATAATTATATGATTTATTATTATGTCTGATATACATAAACTAGACGACTATTATTATAGATTTTTACAAAGTATTTTACTTAAAACACTAGAACAAAATAAAGCTGCTGAAACGTATTTATTGCAGCAAGATTTTAATAGCGCTTTAAATGAGATAAAAAATGTAAATGAACAACTTGAAGAATATTCAAGCATTCTTTCTTTACTCAAAGTAATTAAAACCCATTTTAGTGATAAAAAAATATATAAAAGTACCGTTTAACTTAAATCCTTTTTTTATAATTAAAAATAATATAGAGTGGAAATAAAAAAGGTATTGAATTATGGAATATGCATTATTAATTTTCAGTATTATAGCGATTTTAGTTATAATACAAATGGTTAAAGTTGTACCGCAACAACAAGCATGGGTAGTAGAAAAACTTGGAAAATTCGATAAGGTACTGCAACCTGGCTTAAATTTACTCATCCCTGTTATTCAGAGAGTAGCATACAAACATACTTTAAAAGAAGAAGCAATAGACGTTACCGCTCAAACAGCTATTTCAAACGATAACGTAACATTATCTATAGACGGTGTTTTATATGTTAAGATCATTGATCCAATGGCAGCATCTTATGGTGTTAATAATCCTTACTATGCCATAACACAGCTTGCTCAAACTACTATGCGTTCGGAAATCGGTAAACTCCCTTTAGATAGAACTTTTGAAGAGCGCGAAACTTTAAACGTAGCAATTGTAGCAGCTATTAATCAGGCTGCTATAAATTGGGGCATACAATGTATGCGTTATGAAATTAAAGATATTCAACCTCCGCAAACTATACTAAAAGCTATGGAATTGCAGGTAGCAGCAGAGCGTCAAAAAAGAGCTCAAATTCTAGAGTCGGAAGGTAATAGACAAGCAAAAATTAACCATGCAGAAGGTGAAAAAGCACAAATCGTACTGAATTCAGAAGCTTCTTATACAGATCAAGTTAACAGGGCAAAAGGTGAAGCTGAAGCAATAGGCTTAGTCGCTACCGCTACGGCCAATAGTATTGAGATTGTCGCAACTGCCGTACAAAAAACGGGAGGAAGTGATGCAGTAGCTCTTAAAATAGCCGAGCAATATATTAGTGCGTTCGGTAATTTGGCTAAAGATACCAACACCGTAATTTTACCCACAAATCTTTCAGAACCGAGTAGTTTTATAACCGGAGCATTAACTATATTTAACCAATTAAAAGCTTCTTCGGGAACGAAAATAGATAAGTAGCAATTTATAACGATTTATTATTGTAATAATAATTAGTTTTATATATCATATCAGATTATTAATTAATAAAAGGTTATGAATATGGTTATGAATATGTCAGTATTTGTCGGCAAAACTGCTCCGGATTTTACAGCTCAAGCTATTATGCCTAATAATAATATAGACGATAAGTTTAAACTTAGCGATTATGCTGCAGGGGATAATATAGTGTTATTTTTTTATCCCCTAGATTTTACTTTTGTTTGTCCATCGGAAATTATAGCATTTCACAATAAGCTTGGTGAATTTACCGAAAGACGTACTAAAGTAGTAGCTGTGAGCGTTGATTCTCATTTTAGCCATTTAGCTTGGAAAAATACTCCGCATAATAAAGGCGGGCTTGGACAAGTACAATTCCCAATGGTTTCCGATATAAAAAAGGATATTTCTTCAAAATATAATGTACTTAATGAAGACGGTGTTGCTTTGCGTGGAACTTTTTTAATCGATAAGAATTTCATAGTACGTCACATGCTAGTTAACGACTTACCTATCGGTCGTGATGTTAATTATACATTAAAAGTAATCGATGCTTTAACTCATCATCAAAAGCACGGCGAAGTTTGTCCTGCCGGCTGGCATAAAGGTGAGGAAGCAATTACCCCATCACATGAAGGTATAGCACATTATTTAAGCTCACATGCAGAGAAGCTGTAATATATTACTACTGTGTTATTAAAGTGGAAAACTGTCCTACCGTGGCTTGTCTAGTGTTGTTGCATGGTGCGATGTCATTCCCGCGAAAGCGGGAATCCAGCAAAAAATAACCTTAACATTGATAAACAATTACATATTTAACAAAATAAACATATA
Organism: Rickettsia argasii T170-B; assembly: GCF_000965185.1. Classification (NCBI taxonomy): domain Bacteria; kingdom Pseudomonadati; phylum Pseudomonadota; class Alphaproteobacteria; order Rickettsiales; family Rickettsiaceae; genus Rickettsia; species Rickettsia argasii. The sequence goes on along the minus strand of NZ_LAOQ01000001.1, from coordinate 333,915 downwards.
AAAACACAAATTTTTATATGCTTGACTGGATTCCCGACTAGGCAGGAATGACATACAGCACTAACGCAATATCAAATAACCCTAAATAATGTTGAAAGAATTATTTTCTGCTCCTAAAATATCTTATAATATTGAAACAATTAATATTTTACGTCTTATTAGGAGTGAAATATCGGTCCTAAAACTTTCTTTAGTTTAATTAAATTATTTGGTGATGTAGCAACTGCCATAGATAACGTTCCGGATTTTTCATTGCGAGGCGGAAAGTCAAAACCAATTAAAATTTTCAGTAAAAGCGATGCTGAAAAAGAGTTATAGCTTCTCGAAAAAGACAATGCTAAGATCATCACATATAAATCTCTGGAATATCAAAATTATTACTTGAAATTTATGATCCACTGCCAATATTAAGCTATAAAGGTAATATAGAGTTATTAAATCATAATAAATGCGTTGCAATAGTAGGCACAAAAACACTGCTGCAAACGGAAGAAGCTTTGCGCATAAAATTGCAAATGATTTAGTAAAAGAAGGTTATATAACCGTTTCAGGGTTAGCACTAGGAATAGATAGCAGCGTACATCAAGCTGCAATTTCTCAAACTATCGAAGTTATTGTAGGCGGGGTATTGATCATATATATCCACCGGAAAATAAAAAACTATTTGAAAATTTAGCAGAAGAAGGTTTAATATTAGCTGAGTTACCTATCGGCTTTACCCCGCTTGGAAAATATTTCCCACAGCGTAACAGGATAATATCGGGACTAGCCTTAGGAGTAGTGGTAGTAGAAGCAAGCTTAAAATCCGATTCATTAATAACTGCAAAATTTGCACTTGAACAAAATAGGGAAATATTTGCCGTTCCTGGCTTTCCTTTAGATCCAAGATGTTAAGGTACAAATAAATTGATTAGAGATGGAGCATATTTAGTGGAATCAGTAGACTATATTTTAGCTAATTTACCACAATATGAAGAATTTATGAAAAAAGATGATGGATTATTTAAGGATTTTGTTGAGCTAGGAACAGTAAGTAAATACAAGATATGTTAAAGAACCGTCACAAAAGGAGCGTACTGCTTGCTATATTGGAATTATTATCGGCAGTACCCATAAGACTTGGAATATTTACCAAAAGAAATAGAATTACCGCTTCCTATCATATATACGGTAATATTAGAATTAGAACTCGCCGGGACAGTAACGCGTCACGCCGGTAATAAAATATCATTAGTTTATAATAAGTAGATGAAATTAGTAATAGTAGAATCGCCGGCAAAGGCAAAAACGATAAATAAATATTTAGGTGATGAGTTTAAGGTCATTGCATCATTCGGTCATATTAGAGATTTACCTTCTAAAAAAGGCTCGGTGTTACCTGATGAAAATTTTGCAATGAAATATGATATTTCCGATACAGCCGGTAAATATGTAGATGCCATAGTGAAAGATGCTAAAAAAGCTGATGCAGTATATCTTGCAACCGATCCTGATCGTGAGGGTGAATCTATCTCATGGCATGTTGCAGAGGTAATAAAAGAAAAGAATCAAGTTAAATCCGATGATTTTTTCAAAAGGATAGCATTTAACGAAATCACTAAAAAAGCAATTATTCATGCCGTTGAAAACCCTAGGAAACTTGACAATAACTTAGTAAATGCCCAACAAGCAAGAAGAGCTTTAGACTATTTAGTCGGCTTTACCCTTTCACCTCTTTTATGGCGTAAGTTACCGGGATGTAAATCGGCAGGACGTGTGCAGTCTGTGGCTCTGCGATTAATATGTGAGCGAGAAGATGAAATAGAGCGTTTTAAGTCAGAAGAATATTGGGATATTAGCCTTAAAATGCAAAATAGTAATAACGAACTATTTACTGCTAAATTGACTCACGTAAACGATCAGAAGTTAGAAAAATTCTCAATTATTAACGAAAAAAACGCCAAAGATTTAACCGAAAAATTAAAATCTCAAAAATTTCATGTTGATAAGATAGAAAAAAAACAACAAAAACGTCAACCACAACCTCCTTTTATTACTGCATCACTACAACAAGAAGCAGCAAGAAAATTAGGTTTTAGTGCTAAAAAGACTATGCAAATAGCACAAAAACTTTATGAGGGTGTTGATATAGGTAAGGAAACTATAGGGCTTATTACTTATATGAGAACCGACGGCGTTACATTATCAAATGATGCAATAGCAGATATACGTAAGTTAATCGATAAAAGTTACGGCGATAAATATTTACCGACTAGCCCTAGAATTTATAAATCCAAAGTAAAAAATGCTCAAGAAGCTCATGAAGCAATAAGACCAACAAATATTACTTATACTCCTGATAGCTTAAAAGAAAAGCTAGAAAAGGATTATTATAAGCTTTATGAGTTGATTTGGAAAAGAACTATAGCCTGCCAAATGGAAAATGTTATAATGGATTTGGTAGTTGCAAATTTAGCTTCGGAAAATAAAGAATATTTGGCAAAAGCAAACGGATCGACTATAGCCTTTGACGGATTTTATAAGGTTTATCGTGAAAGTATGGACGATAAAGCTGAAGAAGCAAATACAATGCTGCCGCCTTTAAAAGAACAAGAGCCGCTTAAAACTAAAAAAGTTATTCCAAATCAACATTTTACTGAACCGCCTCCAAGATATTCAGAAGCAAGTTTAGTGAAAAAACTTGAAGAGCTTGGAATCGGTCGTCCTTCGACCTATGCTAGTATTTTATCGGTTTTACAAGATCGAAAATATGTTGCTCTTGAGAAAAAACGATTTATACCTGAAGAGCTTGGACGTTTGGTAACGGTATTTTTAGTCGGTTTCTTCAAAAAATACGTTGAATATGATTTTACTGCAGGACTTGAAAACGAATTAGACGCAATAGCAGCCGGCAAACTTGAATGGAAAGCTGCTTTAAATAATTTTTGGAGCGGTTTTAACCATAATATTGAATCAGTAAACGAGCAGAAAATAACCGAGATTATTAGCTATGTACAAAAAGCCCTTGATTATCACCTGTTCGGTGAGAATAAAGAATCTAAAGTTTGTCCTTCATGTAACACGGGCGAACTTAGCTTAAAGCTTGGTAAGTTCGGAGCGTTTTTAGCATGTAGTAATTACCCTGAATGTACTTTTAGAAAATCTATTGTTAGCGGTAACGATAACAACGAGAATGAAGGCGAGCCTGCCGCTATGCCTAATGAGAATAAAGTTTTAGGTACGGATAAAGACGGAGTAGAAATATATCTGAAAAAAGGACCTTACGGACCTTATATTCAACTTGGCGAACAAGAAGGCAAAGTAAAGCCAAAGCGTAGCCCCGTGCCTGCTAGCTTGAACCAAAATGATATTACACTTGATATAGCATTAAAGCTTCTAAGCTTACCGCTAAAAATAGGTATTCATAAAGATAGCGACGAGGACATTATGATAGGATACGGTAAATTCGGTCCTTACATAAAATATATGGGTAAATTTATTTCAGTGCAAAAAAAATATGATTTTCTAAATTTAAGCTTAGATGATGCGATGAAGCTAATTGAAGAGAATAAAGCGAAATTAGAGAAGAAACCGGCGTAAATGGTTTAGTGTCATCCCGTGACTTGATCACGGGGTCTCAGGACACAGGCTGTGATACAAGATCCCGTGGTCAAGCCACGGGATGACACTTAATAAAATTACTTATTTATGACAAAAGTTATAACACGATTTGCTCCGTCACCGACCGGTATGTTACATGTCGGGAATATCAGGGCAGCATTGCTTAACTGGCTATACGCAAAGAAGCATAACGGACAGTTTATTTTAAGATTTGACGATACGGATTTAGAGCGTAGTAAACAGGAATATAAAGACGCTATCGAGGAAGATCTAAAATTTTTAAATATTAATTGGGATCAGACATTTAATCAATTAAGTCGTTTAAGTAGATATGATGCAATCAAAAATCTATTACTAGACAAAAAAAGATTATATGCCTGCTATGAGACTCCTGAAGAGCTAGAATTAAAGCGTAAATTTCAATTATCTAAAGGTTTACCACCGATTTATGATCGAGCTAACTTAAATCTAACTGAAGAGCAAGCAAAGAAATATATAGAACAAGGAAGAAAACCGCATTATAGATTTTTGGTAAATCATGAACCGATTAGCTGGCATGATATGATCAAAGGCGAAGTTAAATATGACGGCAAGGCTTTAAGCGACCCAATAGTGATAAGAGCAGACGGTAGTATGACCTATATGTTATGCTCAGTTATTGACGATATTGATTATGATATTACTCATATTATTAGGGGTGAAGATCACGTTAGCAATACCGCCATTCAAATGCAAATGTTTGAGGCTTTAAATACTACTCCTCCGACTTTTGGGCATTTAAGTTTAATAATCAATAAAGATGAGAAAATTTCTAAAAGAGTTGGAGGGTTTGAGATCGCAACTCTTAGAAAAGAAGTTGGAATCGAAGCTATGGCAATCGCTAGCTTTTTTAGTTTACTTGGTTCATCAGCACAAATCTTGCCTTATAAATCAATGGAGAAGCTAGCAAATCAATTTGAGATAAGTAGTTTCTCTAAAAGTCCAACTATCTACCAGCCGGAAGATTTAGAAAGATTAAATCATAAATTACTTATAAGTTTAGATTTTGATACAGTAAAAGAACGCCTGAAAGAAATAGATGCCGAGTATATTGATGAAAATTTTTGGTTATCGGTAAGCCCTAACTTGCAAAAATTACGTGATGTAAAAGATTGGTGGAAAATTTGCCATCAAACTCCGAATGTAGAAAATCTAAATTTAGATAAGGAATATTTAAAGCAAGCAGCAGAATTATTACCGAAAGGTGAAATCACTAAAGATAGCTGGAGCATTTGGACTAAAGAAATAACAAATATAACAGGCAGGAAAGGTAAGGAGTTATTTTTACCTCTTCGCCTTGCTTTAACCGCCAGAGAATCAGGACCGGAAATCGCAGGCGTTTTACCTTTGATTGATAGAGAAGAGATAATAAAGCGTTTAACTAGTGCGTGACTCTCTATGTCATTCCCGCGAAAACGGGGATCCAGTAAAAATAATCTTATCGGTACAAAAATTGTATATTTGGTAAAATAAACATATAAAAACAAGTTTTTATATGTTTTACTAGATTCACGCTTTCGCGGGAATGACATAGAAGCCATGCAACTCCTCGCAATGACGATTGAGTATGACAATGTTTTAACTATAATACTCTATCATGTTAGTATTAATAGCACCGGCAAGCTCTGCGGTATCACCGTAAATATTATCGGCAATAAGAAAAACTATACCTGCTGTTCCTGCTACTAAACCTTCCCACAGTTTCATAAGCTACATATCCTGCAGTTAGTCCTGCTTTTACTGTATTTTTTAATCGGACGGCGAAATTAAAATTGCCCCTAAGGTAAAAGCACCGATAAGAACCGGAGGATTGTAATAAGCCAAAGTTGCAAGGCCTGCTACGGTTGCTTAAGCAAATGTAGATACAACAGAATAATTAGAGTTGTTCACATCAGAAACAAAACCCTGAACGGAACATACAGTTTTTGCACCGTTTTCTATCACATTAATAGCATGTTCCGTTGCTAAGGTAGCACATACATTGTGAAATCTGTCGCAGCTTTGGTAGCATTTTGAAAATGAATTGTAGCACTATCAAAGTAACTAGATGTTTTTTCTTGAAGTTTGTGGCCCTGTATAGTTTTTTGTCATGATTTTTCCCCTTAAAATTAAATCGTGACGCAATTATAACTTAAATGTTGGGTTGTGTCAATGGATATTATTAATAAATAATTAAAAAATTGATAATACATTAAGATAAAAAGAAGGTTTAGCTGTTAAAAAACTTTTTGATTTTTAGCTTATCTTCTTTAGACAAAGTAGGCTTGAACCTTTATATATCTTTTTTATTAGTACTTTCAGGTCTAAATTGAAACTCGCCTTTAATTGTGTTGATTGTAACTATCTGATCAGAAGAACCCCATTTAGGAAAATTATATTTTATAACTATGTCCCTGTTTCTAAGTCCAGATTTATAAGCGTTACTATTTTCATCAATATCTTTTATTGTATAATTATTTATGAAAGCATCTCTATCAAAACCACGATCATATGCCCATATTATTATTGTCTCGATCGGCAGCACTTTAGCAACATTAGCTAAATCTATAGTTTTACCTTGTTCTATATATTCGTTTATCTCTTTATCTATGCCCTTTGGAAGATAATTTTTAACTATTGTTTTAAAATAATCGCTTGAAAATTCTTGTTCTTTTGAGGTTTTAAATAAATCAAGCATAACATTATCCAGCGATTTACTCTTATTATTCTCTTTAATGAAATTGTCCAAATAAAGTGCCAAAACAAATCCATGATAATATGGCAATCTTTGTACTGCATAATCTTGCCAATAATCTGTTTCGATTAAATTATTAGGTTCATTTATAACAGGTGATAAATAATAATTCTCAAAGAATTTATTAAATTCTTCTACAAATTCCTCAAGCGTTATAACACTAGAACGTAAGGCTAAAACCCTGCTATAATAATCGGTAAATCCCTCACTCCACCAATAATTTAATCGTTCTAAGTTATTACGTATTTTCTTCCCTGTCCAATTATATAGATGTTCATGAGCAAGTAACGTTATATAATCCTATTTGTCCAAACCTTGAGGAATAAATGCAGCAAAACTATGAGTTAAGCCCGTTCTGCCCATATGTCTAGGTTGATTCCCCTCGATTAAGCTTATTAGATAATAAGGAAAATCATTATCATGGAAAAATGTTCTTTGTCCCTTGATAATTTTATTTATATAAGAAGCTATTTCTTCATCTTTAAGATCAAATTGACCATGTAACGCAAGATATACAGGATTTTTTTGATCGACAATTTTGTAAACACGTAAATCACCCGCTGCATAAACTGCACTATATAATTCAATCGGCATAGCTTTAAATTTCACGCTTTTACCAAGACCATAATCTGATATTGTGTCCCAGCTATCAGGAATATTATTCCATTCAATGTTAAACGCTACTATATCATTTCCATTTAGATCACCGGGAGTAGCAAAAAGCCCATAACCCGGTGAATGAATTAAATTTCGTCTAATTATTGCTTCGTGGATATCACAAGGATTACCGGTTTTTTGATATATTTCGTAGCTTAAACGAATAATATTGATTTTTCCCGTATTTAAAATAGCTTTATTCGAGTCTTGATTTCTAAACTGTAATTTTCCAATAGGATATTCTAGCTTAACATTTTTGATTTGCTTGTAATATGTAGGCATTTGCCCATGCATAGGGTAAATCTAAAACAACCTCACCACTCATATTGCCGATTATTTCTGTCTCAACTTTGATAGCTGAAACAGACGTATTAGACTACGAATATTATCAAAAAATTTTTTAGAAAGTACATGTTTAAAACTCATGGATTTTAGGGATTATTTAGAGTGTTGTGCGACTCTCGATACCATTCCTGCGTGGCATTGTTGCGTGGATACTGAGTCACCATTGCAAGGAAATTATAAAATAATTGACGAAGCAATCTAGTTAAAAATTCTGATTTACAGAATTTTTATTATTTTTTATGGATTGCCACACCGCCTATATGGCTGCTCGCAATGATGATATCTATGTAGGCATGTATTCTATTTAATTATTACTTCCTGACCATTAGCCCATAAGCTTCTATGTCTTCAAGCCATTTAGCGTTTTCTATTAAATATGATTCTTAAAATTCGGCAAGTGTAGGATCAGGTTCGCCTGTTAAATTTTTAAGCCCGTCAAATAAAATGTCTAAAAAACCTATTTTATTCTTTTTACAATAATCTCCTACATCTTCAATATGCTTCGCACAATCATCAACAAATACAATAAAACTAGCATTTAGCTCTTCAGAAAATTTTGATAAAGTACCACTGTTTGAGTGATTACCAGTTATAAATATACCTTTATAAAAAATAGCATCATCCTTTTGTCCTGAATTATAAATTGCTAATTTTTCATTATCTGAAAATTTGAGACCCAGCTCTTTTAGTTCTTTATATAGCCAATCTTGCATAGAAGGAATATTGCCGAATGCTCCCGTATTCATTTGTGTAAGACCATAAACCGGAAACTTTTCCTTGAGCTTGTTTATAACTTCTACCCACTCTTCATCAATTAATATTACTTTTCGCTGCAAACGCCAATTACTGATAATTTCCTTATAATTGTCATAACTACTTTTATTTTCCTTAATTCTATCAATTATTTGATTATAAGGCGGCTGCTTAAAAGTTTTTGATTTAGGAGTTATAAGCGTATCGTCAACATCAATGAATATAGATGCACTAGTAGGAACATTTTTTATTATTAAATCATAAACTTTTTCAGCACTATCGGCAGTTTCAAAATCTTTCATATATACTCCGAAGTAAAATGAAGAGTAGTGATACGAAGTTTAACTTGGAAAAGAGTAATAGGTCTGTCAGCCGAGGAGTGGAGCGTATATTAAACGTTCAGCATCCGAGGTCTTACAAAGACATTGTGGCTAATTTTTCAAGTGGGGCAAGTATCAAAATTTAATATTAAGTTCTTCAGTTAAAATAGCCATTAATTCAAGCCCTGCTCTATTTGTCCATGCGCCTTGTTCATACAAAAAATGATAAGGACCGCTAACCGGCGACGACAACCAAATTTCTTTGGCGGCACTTTGTTTATTTATTACATATACCCCTTTATCAGTATCAAGGTTTAATATATCGCCTTGTAAATCTACATCTATACTTGCTTCTTTATCCTGCTCTTCTATCTTTTCTGCTATATATGCAATTGTTGTCTCAGCTATTTTACTAAATTCACTATTATTCATGATAACATCCCTTAAGTAGATAAAAATATACGCAAATCAATTTCAAAAAGAGCAAGGAGTCTATAAGGCAAGGAGCGGAGCGTATACTTAATACATGAGCACCACAGCTCTTATAAGACGACGTAGCCAATTTTTGAAGTTCATCGAGTAGATGGTTTTTCAGGATCAATTGCCGGCTCAGGTACTTTAATCAAACTTTTTCGATAAGTTTCAACAAATCTATTATGATCATTAAGATTGTTAGAAAAATTATGCCCGCCTTTACCATCAACTACAAAAAATAATGCATCCGTTTTAGCAGATTTTACCACTGCTTCTAAAGATTTTAACGACGGACAAGAAATCGGACCGGGTGGTAAACCTTTTATATAATAAGTATTATAGGGTAGTTCTTGCAATAAATCTTTTTTTGTTAAAGCTCTTGCTAATTTAAATTTTCCTTCAGTCAAAGCATATATAGTAGTCGAATCGGCTTGTAGCTTCATATTTTTCTTTAAACGATTAATGAATACTGCTGCTATAATAGGTTTTTCTGCATTTGAGCCGGCTTCTTTTTCAATTATTGAAGCTAGCGTTAATACCTCAAGTCTAGTTTTTAATGGAGAATCCGGTGCAAGATTTTGCATTACTTTATCTAAATTAGCAGACATTAAATTTCTCATGTGATCAATTATCTGCTCTTTTTGATCACCGTAAGAAAAAAAATACGTGGAAGGCATTAAAAAACCTTCAGGTATTATCCCTTTTATTTCTCCAAGTAATCGACTTTCTTCATTAATTTTCTTTATAACCTCACTAACTACCGTACCTTCCGGGACAATTATCTTGTGTATTATAGATTTACCGCTTGCTAATATTCTTAAAGTTTGCAGAGGTGATATATTACGAGTAAACACATATTCACCACTTTTAAGGGGTCTTTTTATAGAATAAATTTTAGCAATTACCTTAAAAATTCTTGGATATTTGATTACTTCATTAGAATAAAGTTTTGTAACTATTTGATTTACGGATAATTTAGGTTCAATAATTATCGTTTTATTTTGAGTAAGATCACCCGGCACAAAAATATAAAATATACTAAAATTTAGCAAAGTAATAAATATAGTTAGAGATACTATAACTAAAAAAAGTTTAGTTTTTAATAGGTTGTTTAACATAATAACTATTATTTTTATAAGGCTTAGAAATATTGATAAAAAAAATACCACGAAATATGGTTTTTTCTTGACATTTGAAATAACATATAGTAAAACTAATTTTTTGCTAAATTTAAATTATATAGTTTGTACTAAATCAATCAATAGTTTTAATATTTGGTAATTAAAATTAGATGACTAATGAGCAACAAATTAATAACGCAAACCAATTTACTATAATAATAGTATACTCCTGTAAAATGAAAAAGTTAGAATTTTTGTTACAAACAAGAAATATAAATCTTTATTCATAGTACATATTACTATACCGGCGTTAATACTGATCTTATAATGGGCATTATATATTATGATACAAGATCACAATACAGATCTAAAACACGAAGAACATACTGAAAGGTTAAAAGCTTTACAAAATAAGTTAGGAAACTTATCCGGTTTCTTGACAACAATGCGTTCTGATAACAATGAGGAATACAAAAAAATTTCCAATGATTTAAAAATTTTAATGAAACAAATTAATACTATAAGAAAAAACATGGAAATATATTTTGTTATTATATTAATATTAATGTTTATTATAATTCAGAAAATGTTGTGGACCACCGGTTTCAAGTACTAATCTTTCTCTTTTAACAACTTTATTTTAGGTTCTAAGAACTCCTGTTTAATAATTTCTGCAGCTATATAAGAAGGTACAGCGTCATCTCGATCACTTGATACAAGCGAATTTTCCAAGCTAAGCCTGTGTTCAAATACTTTTGTACACCTAGCTAGCTTACCTTTAAATTCATCGTGTCTAAAACTTTCTGAATTTAGCTGTGATCGGTTTAATTTAAATCCTAATTGCTGCAAAATTTTTTGGCTTTCTATTACCTGCTCATAAGCTTTCTTAGAATTAAATAATAACTCTTGAAGCTTATTACTAATAAGATTAGCTAGGCAATTAAATTGGATAAATTCCGGAATTATTTCTTTATCGGCTATAATATTTATCAACGTAACATATTTTATTTTTATCAATAGCCTGATAATAAAAAAGCTTATAAGATTAACTTTATAAGCCACAATCATAGGAGTACCGGAAGCTGCTATCTCTAAAGTATTAGTACCGGATTTTGCTAAAGCTACATCCGCAACAGCATAAGTTTTAAGTCTCTCACTTGAAAATAAATAATTAAACTTAACATCTTCTAGAAACGGTTTTATTATTGCCTCATGAGCAGGATTTGCAAGAGTAAATATAACTTTAAGATTATTACAACTCTTGAATACTTCTTCAATAGAAGAAACAAAAACCGATAAATGCCTTAGAATCTCATCCTTTCTACTACCAAGAGTAACACACAAAACTCTCTCATTCTCATCTATTTTAAACTCTTCACGTAAAGCTATTTTATCACTATAAAACTCTTGCTCCATAATCGGATGACCTATATATCTACAATCAAGACCGACTTTAATAAAATATGGAGGTTCAAACGGTAGTAAAGCAAATAAACAATCATAAATTTTAGCGTATTTTACTGCTCTACCCTCTTTATATGCCCAAACTGACGGTGCAACGATATGAATCATTTTCAGCTTTGGTAAAAGTTTCCTTACTCGCTTTGCCACACGATAAGTAAACCCTGGTGAATCTATGGTAATTAATAAATCAGCTTTACTATTTATTATATCCTCCACAGTTTTATCAATTAATTTTTTAAGCTTAAAAATATGAGGCAAAATTTCTACAAAACCCATTAAATTTATGGAAGTAATAGGAAATAAGCTTTTAAAGCTACCGGCTTCCTCCATATATTTGCCGCCAACACCAACAAACTGTACAGCGTCATTCACAAAGCTTGATACAGGTGAATTGAGTTGTACTCCTGTATTGTTTTTTAAATGCTGCATTATACGACCACCTAAAAAGTCCCCCGACACCTCACCAGCTATAAAGTAAATTTTTGTCATTAAAGATAGTTATTTTTTAAGGTTCTCAATTTCTGTTTGTAATCGCTCTATTTCTTTTATAGATACTTCGGTAATCTCATGTATTTTTTCTATCGAGTTTTTTTGCATTAACATCTTTTTTGCTAGTTTTATACTTTTTGTCACTTCGCCTTCTTGTATACCTTCTTGTTTACCTTTTTTCCTTCCCTACTCTATTCCTTTTGCCATACCTTGTTCTCTAACTTTTTCTTCAGCAGAAACTATATAATCACACTCTTTATAGCGTTTATTCATATAGGCACGATAAATTATTTGCTCTTTAGGAGTCATCTTAAGTATATCAAGACGTTTTGCTACTTTCTTCATATATGGTGATTTAAAATCTTTCTTAACTTCAGAATGTTTTACTACATATAGCTATCCAATTCATCTCTTATAACATCATTAAATAATGGTACTGATATTACAATATATTCTGGAAATACATTATATAAATCAAATATTTTACCTCTCATATCTCCCAAAGAAAATTTCATAGGGTGTTTTTTATCAACTTCTCTAAAAATAGTCTTACCGTGATATAAAGGTGCTTTCATATTATCAAAAGGAAAATACAATAAATTAATATGAAATATTTTTTTATAGTAGAATAATCCTCGCTCTTAGAAATACTATCAACTATTAATCTACTAGAATTAAAACAAGCTTTATGCATTAAAAAGATTTGTATAGGATTTATCTATTTCTACTATATATTTATGCCCTTCTTCATCTTCCACAATGACATCTGCTACGCTAGATTTTAAGCTATCATTTTCTTTATTACTGCCATTTTCTAGTAGGGCTTTTATTTTAACAGAACTATAACCAGCATCTTTAAGAATAGCCGAAATAAATCCCGCGACTATTTCATAATCCCCTTTATCTTTTAATAAATATTTTATAGAGTAATCAAAACTTATTATAGTACTCATATCTTTTATCCTTAAATCATCTTAAATATATTGCAAAAAATGAAGACAGTATACGAAGATCAACTTCAAAAAGAGCAAGGAGTCCACAAGGCGAGGAACGCAGCGTATACTTAATACGTGAGTACCGAAGCTCTTGTAGGACGACGTAGCATTTTTGAAGTTGATCTTCGTATACATATTATTAAATTCCATTTTACGGTAACTCAAAGCTTCCGCAATATGCACTTTCAAGACCTTATCAACATTCTCAAGATCAGCAATCGTGCGTGCTACTCTAAGTATTCGGTTATAAACACGCATTGATAAACAAAATTTATTTGCCACTTCATTCAGTAAATCTTTACCTTCATCCGCAGGCATAGCATAATCTATTAACAACTGCCCATCTAATCTGTTATTTGTTTTAATATTATAGCCCTCATATCTCTTTTCTTGAATTAAACGTACTTTCTCGACTCTTGCAGCTATATATTCAGATTCTTCCTCAGACAATCAAATCATAATTATAAACATTAATACTAGATACTTCTATATACAAATCAAATCTATCCATAATAGGTCCCGATACTTTCATTTGATAGTCGCTAGCACATTTTGGAGCTTTCATACATTCCTTATAAGAATCGCCTCAATAACCGCATTTACAAGGATTCATAGCTGCTATTAACTGGAAATTTGCCGGATATTTTATATGAGCATTTGATCGTGAGATTAGTATTTCACCATTTTCAATAGGCTGTCTTCATGCATCAATAACATGCTGTGGAAATTCAGGTAGTTCATCTAAAAATAATACTCCGTTATGAGCTAGCGTAATTTCCCCAGGCTTTACTTTTTTTCCGACACCGCCACCGACCATGGCGGCCAGTGAGCATGAATAATGTGGAGTTCTGCACGGCCTTGCTTTGGTAAGTTTACCGTCTAAAAATTTTCCTGCAATACTTGTAATCGTACTACATTCTAAAATTTCTTTTGTAGACATTTTAGGTAGTATACTGGGAAGACAGGCAGCAAGTCTTGATTTACCGGTTCCGGGAGAACCGAACATTAAAAATTAAAAGGTTATGCCACCTGATGCTGCAATTTCTAAAGCTTGTTTAGCAATTGTTTGACCTTTTATATCTTTAAAATCGGGATAATTTATCGGCTCATCTTGTAGCTTAGCTTCCGGAGGAGTTAAAACTTGTGAACCTTTAAAATGATTTACTAGTTCAATTAAATTACCTGCAACAAGTATATTATCATTACCCGACCAAGCAACTTCTGAGCTGTTTTTACTTGAACAAATAAGACCTTTACCTCTAACAGAAGCCCCAATCGCTGCAGGTAAAGCTCCACTTACCAGTAAGCTTGAACCGTCTAATGATAGCTCTCCTATTATCAAATATTCCGCAATTTCAAGTTCAGATAAAATATTCATTGCGGTAAGTATCGCACAAGCAATAGCAAGATCGAAGTGGCTTCCTTCTTTTACTAAATCTGCCAGAGCTAAATTTATTAAAATCTTTTTAGTAGATAGTGCAAGCCCTATAGAAGATAACACTGCTTTAACACGTTAGACTTGCTATATGCCTTATCATGAAATTTTTCTTAAAATGCTATTTTGCTAGGTTGTAGATGTTATTGCATGGATACTACTAAATCGTTATTGCGAGCAGACATAGGCTGCGTGGCAATCTCATGAAATAATAACAAACTCCTGAGATTGCTTCGTCAATTACTGACGTAATTTCCTCGTAATGATGAAAAATAACAATCTTATCTTAACCATTAATTGGAAAAACATACTATAGAACAAACTTAGCTAAGTCAAGATTAGTTATTATTTTTGATAATTGATTTTCTACGAATTTATCATCGATAGTTATTTTTTTGCCTTTCATTTCGCTAGCTTCAAAGCTTATATCCTCAAGCAAATTCTCAAGTATAGTATGCAGCCTTCTAGCCCCTATATCTTCGACTTCTAAATTAACGGTGATCGCATAATCCGCTATCTTCTCAATAGCAGAAGCAGCAAATTCAAGATGTACGTCTTCAGTACCTATTAACGCCGAATATTGTTTTATTAAACTAGTTTCAGGCTCAAGCAATATTTTAATCATATCATCTTTGGTAAGCGAATTTAATTCTACTCTAATCGGTAACCTTCCTTGTAACTCCGGTAATAAATCAGAAGGTTTAGCAATATGGAAAGCACCGGAAGCAATAAATAATATATGATCGGTTTTAACCGGTCCATATTTAGTATTAACCGTCGTGCCCTCTATCAAAGGTAGCAAATCTCTTTGCACTCCCTCTCTACTTATTTCAGCATTTTTTGCTCCAGAACTACCAGTTGAAGCTATTTTATCAATTTCGTCAATAAAAACTATACCGTCATTTTCAGCTAAATTTATAGCTTGCTGAATAATTTTTTCTTGGTCTATTAATTTTTCTGATTCTTCAGGTATAAGAATAGCCATAGCATCTTTAACTAGCATTTTTTTTGTTTTAGTCTTACTGCTGCCAAGGGCTCGTCCAATCATATCGCCAAGATTAAGAACGCCCATAGATGCTCCCGGCATACCCGGTATTTCAAAACTTCCACCGCCAACAGGTGTAGTATCAGCTACGCTAATTTCAATTTCCGTATCATCAAGTTCGCCGTTTAAAATTTTTTCTTTGAACTTTTCTCTAGTCTCACTACTAGAAGTTTTACCTACTAAACTATCTAATATTCTCTCGATCGCTTTTTCACGGGCATGAAGATCTACTTTCGTTTTTGCTAAAGTTTTTTCAGTATTAACGGCTATTTCGACTAAATCACGAATTATTGATTCTACATCACGCCCTACATATCCGACTTCGGTAAATTTAGTTGCTTCAATTTTATAGAAAGGAGAATTAGTCAGCTTTGCAAGGCGTCTTGCTATTTCCGTTTTCCCGACACCGGTTGAACCAATCATTAAAATATTTTTCGGTACTATTTCATTACGTAAATTACCTTCTACTCTTTTACGACGACAACGATTTCTAAGTGCAATAGCAACGGCTTTTTTGGCCTTTTCTTGACCTACGATAAATCTATTAAGTTCATTCACTATTTGAGAAGGGGTAAGCCCCATAGGGTCTTTTTTATAAGTAGTTTTAGTAGCTTTCATACAACTTTTTCCATTATAATATTATGATTAGAAAATACACACAAATCTGCAGCTATATTCATAGATTTTAAAGCAATTTCTTCAGCAGTTAAATTATTCTCATAAGACATTAGAGCGCGAGCGGCAGATAGCGCAAATAAACCGCCTGAACCTATTGCTGCCACATTATTTTCAGGCTCTACGACATCACCGTTACCGGTTAAAATTAATATATGACTACGATCAGCAACAATCATCATTGCTTCCAAACGTCTCAAATATTTATCGCTACGCCAATCTTTTGCAAGCTCAACTGCACTTCTAAGTAAATTATACTTATGTTGCTCTATCTTTACTGCAAGTTTTTCAAATAACGCAAGACCGTCAGCCGTAGAACCCGCAAAACCGGCAATAATTTTATTATTTGCTATAGTCCGAAGTTTTCGTGCTGTAGATTTTAGTACGGTATTACCATGCGAGACTTGTCCATCTGCTGCTATAATTATTTCTTCGTTCTTTTTTAAACAAAGTATTGTTGTACCATGTAAGGCTAAATTATCTGACATAATATAAAATTTATTGATATTAAGTTGTTAATTAAGTACTATTAGAATTACTGTTAAGTAGACGAAGTTTAATTTGGAAAAGAGCAAGGAGTCTGTAAGCCGAGGAGCGGAGCGTATATTAATACATGAGCATCCGAGGACTTACCAAAACGACGTAGCCAATTTTCCAAATTAAACGAGTATACTTGACTAATCCAATTTAATTAATTATTGTCCCTTGAATTTTCAAGGCTTAAACTTAAATAATGAATATATACGCAATATACATTAACTCCACACAAAAAAATAATAATTTTATTGTTATTGCAGAAGGCTTTTCATGGATAGCGGCTCTTTTAAGTATATTTTGGGCATTATACCATAAAATGTGGTTAATTGTTGCTATTGCCGTAATAGCGAATATAATCGTTACAGCGATTAATATCGAAGAGTTAAAGTTTATATTTAAGATAGTCTTAATATTAGGCTTCGGCTTTTTTGCTTCAGATATTAGAGAAAATTATTTAAAAAGAAATAATTACCGACTAGAAGATATAATAATTGCCAACTCTCGAATTGAAGCTGAATTAAAATTTCTAAAACGTAGTATGCTTGCTTAACAGAAACGTGGTTTCATAAATATTAAATCGTCATTGCGAGCAGTCGTAGACTACACGGCAATCCAGAAAAAAATTAAAGAAATGCTAAAATTAGCATTTCTTACTGGATTGCTTCGTCAAAACTTACATTTTTTACTTGCAATGACAGAAAATCAAGCCATACAATAAAGCTTTTAACAGGAATAACATGATTTATAACAAAGAAAATGTTTTTGCAAAAATCATAGGTAAAAATCTTTCGGCAGAAATAATTTATGAAGACGAACAAATTTTAGCATTCAAAGATATAGCACCCGTAGCACCTGTACATATTATCGTTATACCTAAAAACGAATATATAGATTATGCCGATTTCATCTCTAAAGCTTCTATAGATGAAATAAAACATTTTTTTGCTAAACTTTCTGATATAGCAAATGAAGCGGGTTTAGATAAAGACGGTTATCGTTTAATAACTAATAAAGGCGAGAAATCAGGACAAACTATTTTTCATTTCCATTTCCATATTATCGGAGGTGAAAAACTCATCGGATTAATAAATAATGACTAAAAAATACAATATTGCAGTAATCGGAGCTACAGGAAATGTAGGGCGTGAAACTCTCAATATTCTAGCTGAGCGTAATTTCCCCATTAATAAAGTTTATGCTATAGCTTCAGATAACTCTCTAGGGCGGGAAGTAAGCTTTGGAGAAAAAATACTACAAATTAATAGTTTAAAAAGTTTACATTTTGACGATATCGATATTGCTTTTTTTTGTGCAGGTTCAGAAGTTTCAAAAGAATTTATACCAAAAGCTACTGCTAGTAATTGTGTAGTTATCGACAAATCCTCACTTTTTAGAGTTGATAATCAAGTGCCGTTAATTGTACCTGAGGTTAATTTATCAACACTTAAAAAGTTTAATACTAAAAATATCATAGCTAACCCTAACTGTATCGTCATTCCGCTTGCAGTAGCATTAAAACCGCTAGATAATGAAATAAAGATTAAAAGAGTAGTGATATCTACTTATCAATCAGTATCAGGAGCAGGTAAAGCAGGAATGGACGAACTCTACGACCAAACAAAATCTAAATATGTTTTTGGAGAGAATGATCCTAAGAAATTTCCAAAACAGATTGCATTTAATCTTTTTCCTCATATAGGTGATTTAAATAAAGATGGCTATACAAGTGAAGAAGCAAAAATTGCTTCTGAACTAAACAAAATTATAGGTAATCACTTTAAAGCTAGCGTTACTTCTGTTAGAGTACCAGTATTTATCGGTCATTCTATATCGGTTAACATAGAATTTAACGACAAAATTGATGCCAAAGAAGTCGAAGAAATATTACAAGATGCCGATGGAATTGTTACAATTTCTAATAATAATTACCTTGCGTATATCTCACCCGTTGAAGTGGTAGGCGAAGATGCCGTATATGTCTCCCGAATTAGAAATGACGTAAGTAGAGATAATACGATAAATCTATGGATCACATGTGATAACTTACGTAAAGGAGCAGCTTTAAACAGTATTCAAATTGCTGAAGAATTAATTAATAATTATTTATAATATAACTAATATGGATAATAAAAATAATAATCTAAATAACAAAAACCCGCTAGTAATAGCATTAGGCGAATGTAGAACAACTTTTTGGATAGTCTTTTGGTTTGCTTTTGTAATCAACTTACTAATGTTAATTACTCCTCTTTACTCACTACAAGTTCTTGATAGAGTCCTTGGAAGCGGTAATCTACAAACATTATTATTTTTATCAATAATAATCGCATATATTTATTTTGTTTACGGATTATTACAAATTGCTCGTTCTTTTACACTTATAAAGGTAGGAGAATGGCTTGATAGAACAGTAGCTCCCGTAATTTTTGCTTCTTCAATTTCTGCAGCTGCAACACGAGCAAATATGGGTTCTAGCCAATTATTACGTGATTTTCAAGCCGTCAAAACATTCCTAACAAGTACCGGAATTAATACTTTATTCGATGCCCCTTGGAGCCTTATCTATATTGTGGTTATTTTTTCAATTCATCCATATATCGGTCTTATTACCGTTTTTGGTGCAATTATAATAGTTTCAACCGCTTTCTTTAACGCTGCAGCTACTAATAAAACACTCGGTGAAGCTACCGAATTTTCGATAAAAGGTATGACACAAGCCGATATTGCAAACAGAAATGCAGAAGCAATTGAAGCAATGGGAATGATGAAGAATGTTACAAAAAATTGGCATAAATTTAACATATTAGCACTTGATAAGCAATCGGTTGCTAGCTATCGTAATGGTGTTATTTCTAACTTTTCAAGGTTTATCCGTAATATAATGCAAATGGCTGTTACCGGAGTCGGTGCTTACATTGTTGTCAAATCTCACAGTGCAGATATGACTCCCGGTAATATGATTATGAGTTCTATCATAGTCGGTAGAGCTCTTGCTCCTTTCGATAATGCTATTGATTTATGGAAAAGTATGAGCGGTGCTATTAAATCATACAAAAACATTAATAATTTATTTAACACTTA
The DNA here is from genome assembly GCF_000965185.1 of Rickettsia argasii T170-B. Taxonomy (NCBI): domain Bacteria; kingdom Pseudomonadati; phylum Pseudomonadota; class Alphaproteobacteria; order Rickettsiales; family Rickettsiaceae; genus Rickettsia; species Rickettsia argasii. Next base: position 314,151 of record NZ_LAOQ01000001.1, on the reverse strand, counting down.
TTCTTCTAGAGACGAAACGATGCCAATTCCGAACGTTGATGGTCATCTTACTGTTGAAAATATTTATTATGCTCACCCTATACCAAAATATTTACCGCAACCTCCCGTACCGAAATATATCTTAAAAGGCGTTAGTTTTGCAGTACAACCGGGCGAAGTTTTAGCAATTATCGGTCCTTCGGCTACAGGAAAATCAACTTTAGCTAAAATCATAGTCGGGGTATGGAAAGAATCATCAGGTTCCGTACGTTTAGATAGTGCTGAAATTTATCGTTGGAATAGAGAAGATTTCGGTAGACATGTCGGCTATCTTCCTCAAGGAATAGAACTTTTTAGCGGTAGTATTAAACAAAATATAGCTAGAATGGAAGAAGATGCCGATCCGCAAAAAGTTATTGAAGCAGCTAAAATAGCCGGAGCTCATGAAATGATATTAAGATTCCCTAACGGTTATGATTCTGATATTGGTCCTGCAGGCTCGAATCTATCAGGTGGTCAAAGACAGCGTATCGGGCTTGCTAGAGCTTTTTACGGTAATCCAAAACTCATCATTTTAGATGAGCCTAATGCTAATTTAGATGAGGCAGGTGAAGTGGCCCTTGCAAGTGCCTTAAAACAAGCAAAACTTAAAGGAATAGCAGTTCTTGTAATTTCACATAGACCATCAGTATTATCCGTTGTTGATAAAATTCTAATATTACAGGATGGAGCCGTTGCAGTTTATGGAACGGAAGAAGAGATTCAAAAACACTTTAAAACTTTAAAAAGCGGTACAATTCATATTAAATCGTGACTTGATTGGCATTGTTTCATGGCTTCCAAATCATCATTGTGAGCGAACGTTAGTAAGCGTGGCAAGCTCATGAATTCTATCAAGATTGCTTCGTCAATTACTACGTCATATCCTCGCAATGACGCAAAATACAAACAATGCTGACTAAATATAATAATGATTAAATATTATGCAGGACTTAAAACACAATAAACCTCAAATTACTCCGGAACAATTAAAACAATTATTGTCCTTAAGAGAAGATGCGTTAAACCTTAAAGGTCAAAGTTCTAAACGTAAAGCTTTAATAAATACTGCATTAAAGAAAACCTCTCATACTATAGAATTCTTATTAGTAAAACTTGATAGGTTTGTTAATTTTATTACCAAGAAAACCGATAAAGATCGTAATAACGTAGCCCAAGCTGCAAGGTCACCTATACTTTTTGGTATTTATGTTATTATCTTTTTAGTATTAATGGGCGGATTATGGTCGGCTCTTGCTCCGCTTGATAGTGGTGCTGTAGCTGTCGGTATCGTAATGCCAAGCACAAATAAAAAAACGATTCAACATCATGAAGGCGGAATAATCAATGCTATTTATGTAAAGCAAGGTGATAAAGTCAAAGAAGGCGATAAATTAATAGAGCTTGAAGAAACTAGAATAAAAAGCGAACATGAAAATATTCTTGGTCAGTACCGTAATTTTTTAGCAACTGAAAATCGTTTAATTGCCGAACGTGATCATTTAGAACAAATCGCATTCTCTGATTTTCTAATGCAGGATATCAATTTACCAGAAGTAGCTAAAATAATTCATACGCAGGAAAATTTATTTAGATCTAGAAAAGAAGTATATAACTCAGAGAAAGATGCATTACATCAAAATATTGCTCAACTTGAGAAAAAAATTGAAGGTTTAGAAGCAAAAAAAGTTGCCGCCTCCAAAACTGCTGAAGTTTATCAAGACCGTTTAAAAGCTTTAAGAACGTTAAAAGAAAAAGGCTTTGTACAAAAAGCAGCCTTATTAGACCAAGAGGCAAAAGTCGCCGCTTCAAAAAGCGATGTTGCAACAACTGAAGCCGAAATAGCAGGAATACGCCATGCTATTACCGAAACTCAAATTAAAATTATAAATCAACAAAATAAATACACTGAACGGACTTTAACAGAGCTTCGTGAAGCTCAAGTACAAACCGCATCTCTTAAAGAAAAATATAATGCCCTGACGGATTCGCTTAATCGTGTGATAATCAGATCACCTGTTGACGGTATAGTTAATAATTTAAAATATCATACAATAGGCGGTGTTATAAGTCACGGACAACCTATTATGGAAATTTCGCCAACTAATGACCCATTAATAATAGAAGCAAAGGTATCTCAAAAAAACATTGACTCAGTACATGAGGGATTAGTTGCAAAAATACGTTTCAGTGCGTTTAAATCAAGAACAACTCCAACATTTACCGGTAAAGTAGTAAGCATATCTCCCGATATCGTACAAGATGAAAGACAGCATCCAGGACAACAGCAAGATAATTATTATGTTGCAAGAGTTGAAATCGATATGGATGAATTTAACAAAGTTGCTAAAATTAAAAATCTTGAATTACACCCCGGTATGCAAGCTGAGGTACAAATTGTAACAGGTACTAGAACACTACTTAGATATTTACTTGATCCCGTTACTGATACTGCATTTAAAGCTTTCAGAGAAAAATAGATAATTTGAAAATTTTAAGTTAGATAACTTTACAGAACCTAAATATTTACAATATTTATTAAAAATTCTTAATCCTTTATTGACTTTGAATCAAAAGCAGTATAGCTTATTTTATAAGCTAATTAATATATAAAGGTTATGTTAGGCTACGAAAAAGAACAAAGAAGTTTAAATACAGAACAAAAACAAGCAGTCGGATTACTTTCTATAGGTACATTTCTAGAGTATTTTGACCTTATGCTTTATGTGCATATGGCGGTGCTTTTAAATAATTTATTTTTTCCGGAATATGATCCTTTCACTTTTTCGTTGCTTACTGCCTTTTCTTTCTGTTCTACCTATTTGCTAAGACCTATAGGAGCATTAATATTTGGGTATATAGGCGATCATTTTGGACGTAAGATTGTAGTTGTTTTAACTACCCTATTAATGGCTATTACTTGTGTGATTATAGGCAGCATGCCAACATATGCACAGATAGGTATAACAGCCTCTTGGGTTCTTACTATATGTCGTATAATTCAAGGTATGTCAGCAACTGCAGAAGCACGAGGTGCAGAGCTGTACTTAACCGAAAATTCATCTCCTCCTATACAATATCCATTAGTAACAATTATAACCGTATTTTCTGCCGTAGGCACTACGGTAGCACTAGGTATTGCATCAATTTTTACTAATCAAAATATTTATCACCATGAGTCAAGTTGGCGTATAGCCTTTTTCGTTGGTGCAACTATCGCTTTTGTAGGTACTATTGCAAGGACTAGTTTAAAAGAAGCAGATGCATTTTCAAATAAAAGAAACAAATTAAAACTAAGACTTCAAGAAAATAATATTATGCTTGAAGAAATTGACAAAGATATTCTAGATCAAAAAGTTCCAAACACCACCTCTATTTGGTATTTCTTTATCCAGTGTGCTAGACCACCGTGTTTTTATTTCGTATATATATATTGTGGTGATATATTAAAAAGAGAATGCGGATTTACTCCAAATCAAATTATAAATCAAAATTTTTGGGTATCTATAATAGATTTACTCGGTATTATCGGTCTTGCATTTATTAGCTATAAAATCCATCCTTTAAAAATCCTAAAGGTAAAATTATATCTATTTTTTACCTCTCTTATTTTTTTTCCTATAATGTTAAATTATAACCCTACTCCTTTATATATTTTTATTTTTCAATGTTTAGCTGCATTATTCGTATTTGATCACGTACCAGCAGCTCCTATATTTTATAAATATTTTCCGGTTTTTAAGAGATTTACATATACTAGTATGCTAAGTGCAATAGCAAAATTATTTACTTATATTATAACGTCATTTGGTTTAGTTTATATTACCAATTATCTAGGATATTGGGGATTATTTTTAATTTTCATTCCGGTAGGTATAACTTTTTTTATGGGAGTAACTTATTTTGAGACAATGGAAACGAATCGAAATTTATAATTTTATTAAAAGTAGAATTTATATTAAATTTTAAATTATTTTTATAACATTCAGCATATATAAGCTCTGAAACTGAAGGTATTTCAAGTATTTCACTTAACACTAAAAAGCTTTTTAATGTCTCTTTAATTATTTTATTAGCTTTTTCAGGCGATTTTGCTTCCAAAGTTTGTAAATTATGTATTCTATCAAAAAGTTTTATAAGAGCAGTATCGTATCTTTTTTGTTTAATTAATAAAATAAGACTTTTCTCGCTACTTATTTTGCCCCAAGGTTTAATTCTAGTTAGACCTGCTACATGCTTTGCTACTTCTTCATCAAAAAGATTGTTAATCATTTCTTCAGTAAGTTCAGTATCTTCAATAGTATCATGAAGTAATGCAGCTTGTAGCATTCTAAAAGTAAAGAGTTTAGGCACTTCTTTTACTACAAATTCCGCTACCATAATTGTTACTGCGATTGGATGAGAATAATAAGGGTCACCTGATTGACGCACTTGCTCACCATGATATTTACGAGCATAATAAATACCTTTTTGAACTTCTCTAATATCGATAGGTTGTTTTACTTGGGTATTTAAAAATAAAAGCCTTTCGATTAATTGATCTGAATATTTACAGCTTTCAAAATTTTTTTCCCAATATTCTATATCTTTCATAAAAGCGTCCCATTATATATATATTATTTTATTGGTTTTTTTTATGATTATCTTTTATATTTTCTTTTTAAAATCCAATTATTATTTATTAAAAATCTCTATATTTAATAAATTTTCCATTTTTAATGCTAAAAAATAACTATATATTAAAAATAGTTTTTTACAAAGGTTTATATGTCATCCTTAACTATCACCTACATTTTTCTCATTACAACAATATTTCTTTTTCGTCTGTATGGCTGAGGAAGTATTCTTTCGAGGGTTTTTACAAAGAACATTACAAAATCTTTTACCAAAACAGCAGATTTTAGCTGTTATTATAGCATCTTTAATATTTGGGATCACATATTTTCAAGGCAGACTAATATATATATAGCTTTAAGCACTATATGCGGTTTTTTCTATGGTTATGCATATTATAAAACAGACAAAATATTATGCTCTGTGATAGTTCATTTCGGTCTAAATTTATGCCATGTATTATTATTTACTTATCCTGCTCTTAAAAACTTTGTGAAATAAATGTAATTTTAATAGACAAAGTTATAGAGTTTTTTTATTTATAAATAGTAAACATAATAACTAAGTTTTATGAATAAAGACATCCCTACGGATTTATTACCTTCAGAATATGAGTTAGCAAGCTCTAGTAATGCTGCTTTGACCCTATTTTTAATGGAAGCAACCTTATTATTCTTGTTTGGTTATTGCTGCTACTGTTGTTTCAATAATGAGCAAAAAGATATGGGGTTTGAATTAATCGGTGATCACCACGAACATGATGAATAATATTTTTTAATTATTGCATGGTTCTTAATGTCATTCCTGCGAAAGGCTTGCCTACGTGGCTCGAAAATAGTTATTGCGAGGAAATTATGTAATAATTGACGAAGCAATCTAAGAAGTTTGTTATTATTTCATGAGATTGCCATGCAGTCTACGACTGCTCGTAATGACAGGGTGGTATCCACGCAGGCAATGCTCAACCTACAATTTACTTGGATCAAAGCTAAAATTAATCTCTTTCCAATGGTTAAAGCGTGCAGAGTCAAGGTTTTCGATAGGGCTTGCTTGCCATACCGCTCTAATTGCATTATCTGCCAAAGCTTCACAAACACTAGCCGGAATATTAGGACAGATTTTTTTGTTAACCTTTGCCTGCTCAACATTACCTGCTTTATCTAGCGTAATACTAATAATGACTTTTACCTTATTATTACCTCTAACTCCTGCCGGTACATTACTCCAATGTCTTTCAATCTGTCTTTTTATCAAAGATGTTTCACTATCAGAAAGAGGCAGCCCATCCGTATAAACCCCTTTAGCTTCTTTTGCATTATCAGCTTTTTTTGACCTTTGATGCTTATTGGATTTTACATTATCCCCTTCCGAAGATTGCTCTAAATGCTTCAGCAAAGAATCAAGCTCATCGGTTTTAGGCTCTTTTTTCTTCACCTCTTTAGATTTCTCAGCCGGTTTCGTTTCCTCTTTCTTTTCTTCGAGCTTCTTCTTTTCTTCTGCTTGTTTTTTTTCTTCTTCTTTAGGTTTTGCTTCCTTTACTTCTTCTTTCTTCGCAGGTAATGCTTCTTTTGCTTCTTCAGACTTTGGTTCTTCTATAGGTTTTTTCTCTTCTATTTTAGGCTTTTCTTCCATTGTTTTAGCCTCAGGCTCTTTTGATTTTTCTTCTTTAGGCAAATCTTGCGGCTCTTCTTTTGGCTTACTCTGCTCAGATTTTTTAGCGTCTTCGTTTTCTATAGGGGCTTCTTCTTGCTTTGTCTGAGTGATAATATTTGATTTATCGCTAACAGGTAACATTTCAAAAGTTATGGTTTGCTCTTCCGGTAATTTTTCAAAAAGTGACGGCATACCGAATAGAAAAAAATATAAAAGAAGTAAGTGCAGAACAACAGAGAAGCTAAGGAAAACCGTAAAATTATCCTTATTTTGATTACTTTTCATTATTTTTAATATTTGAAATAAGAGCTACACGAGAAAAGCCGGCAGCATGAATTTCGGCAACTATCTCTACTACCTGCCCATAAGAAACATTTCTATCGCCTCTTACAAAAATTCTAGCATCCTTTTTTTCTTTAGTGATATTTGCAAGCTTGTCGGTTAAATGCATTCTTTCTATTGGAATTTCAAGTAAGAAAATTTTGCCTTTATTATTGATAGTAACAACCAAAGGCTCATCCTGATCTGAAATCGGGCTTGAATTTGTCTCAGGCAAATCCACATTTACTCCTGACACAAGCATTGGAGAAGTAATCATGAAAATAATTAATAGCACAAGCATCACGTCAACAAGCGGCGTAACGTTAATTTCGCTCACTACCGCTCTTTTACTTTTTCTATTACTTCCGGCAAGCTTTATAGCCATTACATTTTCTCCTGATCAATTGCCTTAGAAAGTATAGAGTTTAACTCACTAATAAAATCTTCAATCTTATTATTGATAAGAGTAATACGGGAAATCAGATAATTATAAAAAATTACTGCCGGAATAGCGGCAAATAAGCCTATCGCAGTTGCAAGTAACGCCTCAGCAATTCCGGGAGCTACTACGGCAAGAGAAATATTTTTTGAAGTAGCAATCGATTGGAAGCTATGCATAATCCCCCAAACGGTACCGAATAAACCTACGAAAGGAGCACTTGATCCGACAGTTGCCAAGAAGCTTAAATTTTTCTCGAGCTTTTCGACTTCCCTATTTTGAGCTAAGTACATTGCACACGTTATACGCTCTTTATGGTTGTTTTTTAAGCCTTCAGAAAGCCCTTTAGTGCTTAAGCTTTTACACTCATCCATAGCTGAGACAAAAATTAAAGCTAGCGGATTATTAACCGACCTCTTTATGCTTTCATATAATTGCTCTAATACTCCACCGGACCAAAACACATTTTCAAATGCCCGCATGCTTTTCTGCACTTGCACTAGCTTAAATATTTTATCCAAAATAATAGCCCATGACCAAATAGAGGCAATAAGCAACATCAGCATAACTGACTTACCGATAATGTCGGAGGAGCTTATTAAAGAAAAAATCGATAAATGATCTTGCGTCACGACTTCTAAACCGTCGCTAATATTAGTATCTGCACTCATTGAATATATATTATTTAAATTATTCTAAAATTAAATAATATATTCATATTTTATTTTTGTCATTAGGTTATGTGAAAAATTTTAGTAATCAATTTAGTATGGCTTTTGAAAAACACTTCAGTGTCATACCGTGGCTTGACCACAGTATCCAGAAAACAACTAAAAATACTAATAATTTTAGTATTTTTAACTGGATTCTGTGAACAAATCACGAGGTGATACATATTTTTTAAACCATTAATTTAATATCTCTTGACTTATATCAATTTCTCATATAAAATACTGCTCTTAAATTTAACCTAAAGTTGTACATAAAATTAATTCAATATTTAAAAAAACTTGAATCTATAGCTTTTGGTCCACGGCTTAATAAATACAAACAATTATTTACCTCAGACGAATTAGAAACTGAGCTGTTTGATATAATCATTCAAACTCAAGAAAATAAAAAACATTTTAATAAAGAGTTATTTATATTATCTAATAACGTTATTGAAAGAGAAAAGAGAAGAGATAAAGCAATCAGAAGTTGCTGTTATTTTTTCTTCGGACTATAGAGCAAATTTATATTCTATATTTACTTGGTTAACTAACTTTCAGTTAGAACAATATGCTAGATTTATATTAAATCTTTCAAAGAATTATAAGGACTATGAAGATTATTTTTTACAAGAAAAACAACAAGACAGATATTCAAAAATCAAAGCTTTTAATAATGTTCAAGATCAGAAATTCTTGGCGAGAAAATATTTCAATTTATCAAAGCACGAACAATCAAGTAATTACCCATTGTTTCAAAAAAATACTTTAAAATTGCAAAAATATTTAGAATATCCTTATGAATATAATACTGCAATTGATAAATCTGAATTTTTAGGTTCTGTAGATAGCTATTAATTATTCTTGTGATAATATATAAAAATTATATATTAATAAAACAATCATTTATTAAGAAAATTAATATGCTGAAATCAGAAAATATACAAAAATCTGATAAAACTCCTAAAGTTATAAGTAAAGACACGTTTTTTAGACCTTATGGCCTTCCATCTTATTCTATTTACTATATGGATAACGACACAACTATATATCGTGAATCTGAATCACCTCATCATTATGATAAAGTTAAAATGATAGGTCATGATACCGGATAGTTTCATAAATATTTTACTAGATTTGGGTTTGAATAGACATTACTTAGAAAGAATTGTTTTGTGAGTTAATTGAGCCTCTCGATGTCATTCCTAGCTAGAAGCAGAAATCCAGTAATAAAAAGTTCATACACTATATGGATAAAAACTTTTCATCTATACCAACTGTTGGTGCCGCTATAGAAGTAATGCATTATATATTTGGACATTTAAATAGTGCAAAATCTACAGTAAGTAGAAAGAAAGCTACATAAATTAATGCCTAATTATCCATATGAAAGTTACACAAATCATGAATTGTTGAAAAATTATGAAATAATACAGAGACCAGGCTTTTTTGAATATCAATTAGATGGTGAACTCATAAAATGGATGCCGGATAAAATCATTTTTATACCACCTGATACGCTAACCAAAATTCAAATAATGAGTCTCGCCTTTCAATGTAGTATATTAAATAGACACAATGAGCTGCTAAAGAGATATTTAAATGTATAATTGCAGCAATAAATCTATATTTTAATTACTTTGCAAAAGAAGTTGAATAATATAGCAAATGTACAGAATATCTACTCCCCGTACTAAAGCTTATTGAACCGGAATCTAAGCTTAAAATTACCCAAGCACTAGTACCGTATATAAAATCCAGCTTAGATTTGTCAGGTCAATTCTCTGATTTATTAATGGAAAATAAAAATTTTGAAGGGATAAAAGCTTTACTTGAAGAATCTATTTTTTCGTTAAATACTAATACTGAGAATCATGTTTTAGCCCAGTGGTATTATAGAACAGGGTGTGTTTATGAAGAAACCGGGAGCTATGATATGTCCACTAAATGTTATGAACATGCTTTTGTGCTTCTACCTACACATCCAACAGCAGCCTATCATTTATGGTCTAATTATAGAATACAAGGCAAATGTGATAAAGCTAATGACTTAATACAATATGTGCCGATAGAATATATAAAATATATTCTAGAAATAACTAATCCATATGAAATTTCTTATAAGACGTTAGATGTAATAAAAAAAATCCCTTAGTGCCTTTCTATTCATCAATATATGATGGCTGTGAATACATGGCTTTTTACAACAGAATTTCCAATAAAAAAATTAACAAAAACCAGCAATCAATATTAACCGCAAAACTAAAAGCAATTAGTGATACCCCAAACAACATACTTCTAGCATTCTCACTTGCCCTATGTAGTAAGCAATTTAAAACGGCTTCTGATCTTTTAAATAAGATACCTGAGCATCAAATAAATTTGTATGAAAAGGCTATTATAAAACTTCGGAGTTACGTGGACCCAAATTATACGTTACCGAAAAATAATACTCTAACGTCCAATGAAAAAGCAGAGGTTCTTAACGCCGTTAATACCGGTTTAATAGCAGATAACGAGACTAAATTAACTTCTGAAAAATCTGAAAAGATTTCCCAAAATGTTGAAAATGCTCTGCAAAATGATTCTTGCAATGAAAACACTTTAGAAATTGGAGTAGTTACCGCCTTATTAAATAATAACTCAAAAAAGTACAAGAATATGCAAGTAAATGAAGTCAAAAAAACAAGAAGGGATTATTGCAAGCTATTCCCCCGATAATAAGCCAATAGAAAACTTAGAACAATTAACCCTTCAATATGATACAAAAAAAATCTATCAATATTATCAACTAAAAAAGAAACATGAATTTTATCTAGCCATTCAAAAGATTAGCAACTTCAATAATAATTCTTGGAATATTCCTAAAGAAGGTCAAATTAAAATTGATAATCAGGAAATAACAAAAGGTACAGATAAATTTCTTGGCAAATATAGAGGATTTGATTGTTACGGTACAATGTCTAAAAAAATCTATAACACCTTTTATAAAAGTAAAGTTACCTCTTTTGTTTCTGCTTTAAAAAAAGGAATAATATATCACAAACACGGAGTAAACGGAGTGAAACTTATTAAGGAAAATGCTTTTAAAGCTAAATGGGACTGTGATGACTGATTATTTACGAATATATTATATTTTAATGAACAAGGGTTATTATTAAATGTTGATGAGTATGGTAACCATGCTGAAATAAAAAAGTTTATTAGCGGTCATCATTTGGAGTTTTATAATGTGGAGTGATTAACTTTAAGATTCTGCTTTGTTGTATGACTAGATTTTTATCGTCATTGCGAGGAAATTGCATAGCAATTGACAAAGCAACCTCAGGATATTTGACGAGATTGCTATGCAGCCTATGGCTGCTCGCAATGACGATATCTATATTTAATGAGCAATGCCTAAAACTTAGGATAATTTTGTAGTAGAACTTAAATAATCGTTGCCGTATTTCTCAATATAATCATCATATTTACCTTTAAAATCAACAATCTTTTCCTATGGGAAAGAACAATAATTCCGATCGTGCGTTACTAATATTACCGTACCATCAAAATCAATGAGAGATTTTTTAAGAGCTTCTCTTGACTCTATATCAAGATGATTTGTCGGTTCATCAAGAACCAAAATATTACTTTTTTCTAGCATCATTTTAGCAAGTAATAATCTTGCCCCCTCACCGCCGCTTAAACTTAAAATATTTTTATTTACTTCATCACTACGAAATAATACTTGTCCGAGCGTATTGCTAATTGTATTTTCCATTTCTTTTTCAGATTGCCTTTTAAGCCAATCAATAATACTAATATTTTCATTAAGTAGCTCATGATGGTCTTAGCGAAATAAGCTATTTGCGATTCATATCCCCACTCATAGCTACCTTGATCTGCTGATATTTTATTCATTAAGATTTTTAATAAAGTAGATTTACCGATATCGTTTACACCGATAATAATAATTTTTTCTCCTCATGATACGTTAAAACTAACTTTATTTAATATTTGCTTATTCTCAAAATTTTTAGTTATTTGATCAATTTTTAATACTAATTTTCCTGAATTGCTTAGCTGCTTAAATCTAAATAACGGACTAATTCTTGAAGATTTCTGTATATCCGATTCTATTTTCTCTAACTGCTTTTCTCAGGAGGCACTTTGCCTTGCTCTCGTCCCTACTCTAAATTTATCAACCCAAGCCTGCATATTTTCTATTTTCTTTTCTAAGAAATTTCGCTTGCTTAGCTTCTGAGCAGCTATTATCTGCTTTTCTTGAACAAAATTATCATAATTGCCCGTATACAGTTTTATTTCTCCATAATCTATGTCCAAAATATCCGTTGCGACATTATTTAAAAAAACTAAATCATACAATATAAAAATTAATATTCCTTTAAAAGAGTTTTTTAAATAATTCTCAAGCCAATATATTGCAATAATATCAAGATGGTTTGTCGGTTCGTCGAGTAGTAAAATATTGGGATTATTAAATAGACTTTGTACGAGTAATACACGAAGCTTATAACCTTCTGACAACGCAGACAGCGGCTCATAATAGTATTTTTCGGCTATTCCAAGACCTACAAGCAAGCTATCTGCAAAAATTTCAGCAGTATAACCGTCATTATCGTATATTACCTGTTCAAGTTCACCAAACTTATACCCATCTTCATCGCTACATTCCTGCCGATTTAATATCTCTTCTTTTTCCTGTAAAGCTTTCTATAACTCCTCCTTCCCTGCTATTACCGTATCTATAATTGTGGTATTTTCATAAAGAAACTGATCTTGTTTTAAACAACCTATTTTAGAGTTTTTTGGTATGTTAATCTCACCGAAAGCTGGCTCTTTTTCCTTAGTTAAGACTTTGAAAAAAGTTGTTTGACCTGCTCCGTTGGCACCTACTAAACCATATCGTTTATTGTTTTTAATATGCAAATTTACATCGGTAAATAGTATTCTTGTACCATAAATCATGGCTAAATCGTTTATAATAATCATATTTTTAGATGTCGTGGTTAAATGGTGTTATTGTATAGACACCTAATCACCATTGTGAACAACTGTAGGTCTTGTTGCATGGCTCGTTTTATGTCATTCCTGCGAAGGCGTTGTTGCATAGATACCGCCCCATCATTGCGAGCAGTCGTAGACTGCGTGGCAGTTCAAAACAATAATAAAAAAATTCTGTAAATCAGAATTTTTTACTGGATTGCTTCGTCAAAACTTACAGTTTTTCCTTGCAATGACGACCTTCAGTATCCACACAACAAGATCTATGCAGGCATAACATAAGAGCCATGCGGGCAATGCCGAGCTTGTGGCAAGATTCATAAATGCTTATTACTTAAAGTTAGTTTTGATGGATACCATGGAAGGTTCACGGTATAACAATAAAAAATCTTATTTCTTCAATAGCTCAAGAGCTTTTGCAAAATCTACTATATATTCTTCTTCTTTTTGTAAGTCTTTAATTTTTAAGTTATTATTCGCCTGCTCTTCGTCACCTATAAAAATAATAAATTTAGCATTTTCATTAAAAATGCGTTGCATTCTTTTAGCTATTTTACCTAGGGATTCTATGATAATAGCAATATTTTCTGTTCGCAATTTATCTACAATTTCTAAAGCATAGCAAATATTATTTTTGCCTATAGGTAATACAAATACCGGCTTAACTTCAGATATATTATATTCCCGCATTAAAGCAATTCGCTCAATACCGGCAGCAAAACCGATAGCCGGCACATCATCGTTATTACCCATGATTTTAGCAAGTTCGTCATAACGTCCACCGGCTAGAATAGTAGATTGGCTCCCTAGCTTTTTTGTAGTGAATTCAAAAGCAGTATGGCAATAATAATCAAGCCCTCTAACCAAGCGTGGGTTTATACTATATTTCACGCCTAAAATATCTAGATACTTTATTAACTCCTCAAAATATTCTTTGGATTCATCAGTGTAATATTCAGATAAAACCGGTGCGTTTGCTATTATTTTCTGATCGGTCTCACTTTTAGAATCAAGTATCCGCATTGGATTTTTGGATAACCTTATTTTGCTTTCTTCTGATAATTGATCTTTAAAATCATTTAGATATTCTACTAATTTTTGCTGATAAACGCTTCTTGATTCATTACATCCAAGAGAGTTAAGCTCTAAGGTAGCATCCTGCTCTATTTCGAGTACTTTTAATATATCAACGGCTAACTTCAAAGTATCAGCATCAGTAATTGCTCCTTTAGCACCGATATACTCATAATTTAGTTGGTGAAATTGTCTTTGACGCCCTGCTTGCGGTCTATCATAACGAAAAACAGGACCGGTAGAGAAAAACTTTAATGGTAATTTATGTTGTAATCCGTTTGAGATGAGGCTTCTTATAATACATGCTGTAAATTCAGGTCGTAATGCTACGGAATCATTGCTTTTATCTAAAAAACTATAGATTTCTTTGCTGATTACGTCAGAGCTTTCACCCATCGAACGGTTAAAGACTTTAGTATACTCCAAAATAGGAGTACTCATTTGTTTATAGCCGTACAATACTCCAACATCTCTTGCTTTGTTAATTATATAGTCGTGAACTTTATAATCATCCGGCAAGAGATCTTTCATTCCTCGGAGTGGTTGCAGTTTTTCAGTCATTTGGTTAATTTTGTTTTGTTGCGTGGATACTACTAACTCGTCATTGAGAGGAGAGGCAAAGCCTTGACGTGGCAATCTCAGGAATTTTGTACTACTTCATGAGATTGCCATGCTCTCTACGTTCGCTCGCAATGACGGATAGCCCCCTCTTAATTCTGCTCTTTTTGCATAAAAAACGATCTTATAATATATAAAACAAATATTATAATAAACCAATATATTAATGCACGACCTGCGGTTAATAGATTAAATTCACCGTCATATATTTGAATAAATAGTAAATATGCACAAGCAATTAAAATAAACGGTACGATAATAAATACTAAAGGACATCTAAAAGGTCTTTGAGCATCAGGTAGCGTTACCCTAAATAATACCACTATTATTGTAACGGTTATATAATCAATAAGAGCTCCCATTGAAGTTAATTGCGTTAATAATTCCGTAGAACAAAATCCTCCAAGGATAGCGGCTAAAGAAGCAAATATTATAATCGTAATATACGGACTATCATATTTTGGGTGCAGCTTTGCAAAACTTTTCGGTAGTAAACCGTCACGTGCAATAGCATAAAAAATACGAGAAGTACCGTAAATATTCATCATCAACACCGTCATCATACCGCAAACTGCTCCGGTTGCAACAATAGCAGAGCCGATCTTGCTATTATTGATAGTTAAAGCATAAGCAAGCGGTTGATCGTTATTTAACTGATCAAAAGGTGCAATACCGGTAACAAGCCCTGCCATCGTTACATAAACTATAGTAGTTAGAACAAGTGAGCCAATAATACCGATCATTATATCGCGTTTTGGGTTTTTACACTCCTCAGCTGCGGTTGCAATCGTTCCAAAACCCGTAAAAGCTAAGAATAAAATAGACGCACCTACTAAAACATTACTAAAACCGAAAGGCATAAAATTACTCCAGTTAGTAGCATCAAAATGAGGGGCAGCAGCGATTATAAATACAAATATTGCAGCCATTTTTATGAAAACTAAAATTGCATTTAGTCTCTTACTATCTTTAGTACCTAAATATAAAATAAATCCAATAAATCCCGAGATTAAAAATGCCGGTAAATTTATTATACCACCGTTTGTCGGTACAGTAGTTAATTCTTTCGGTAAATTGATTCCACCTGCTGCTAGTATTCCTTGTACGTAGCCCGACCAGCCTGCAGCTACTATTCCTGCAGCAACACCAAGTTCTAATATTATAACACTACCGATCATCCAAGCAAATACTTCACCAAATGCTACATAGGAATAAGTGTAAATACTTCCTGATGTCGGAAGCATTGCAGCAAGTTCAGTATAAACAAGCGCTACAAAGATACAGGTAATACCTGCAATCGCATAAGATAACATTACTGCAGGTCCTGAATACTTAGCAGCAATTATACCGGTAACGACGAATACGCCTGTGCCGATCATCGCACCAAGACCCAGTAATATTAAATCGCATGCTCCAAGCGTCTTGCTAAGACCGCTTGAGCTGCCTATCTCTTTTACTGATTCAAAACTTTTCTTCCTTAAACAACTCATTAGTTTCTCCTGTTTTAGTAAGCTTATTTTTTTGTAAATTGTGTCTCATTGCGAGCGACTAAAAGGAGCGTGGCAATCTCAGGAAGTCTAACTAGATTGCCATGTCGCTTCGCTCCTCGCAATGACGCAATTACCTTATCTCTCTAGTAATCCATCCGCCGCCAAGTACTCTTTCACCGGCATAAATAACGCATGCTTGCCCAGGGGCAACGGCTTTTTCTTCGCATAAAAATTTTACTTTCATTTTATCATCACCGAGTTTACTTATTTCGGCTAGACACGGCGGTCTTGTCGAGCGGATTTTAACTGCTACTTCTAACTTTGCGTTATCTTTAATCTCATCTGCAAGCCAATTCACATCTCTAATGATAAATTCCTGCACGTTTAATGCGGACTCCGGTCCTATATATACTATATTGTCCTTAGGATCAATCTTTACTACATATAAAGGCTCATTATAAGCTATACCAAGACCACGACGTTGCCCTATGGTGTAGTTAATTATACCGCTATGCTCTCCTAGCTCAAACCCGTTTACGTGAATAATTTTACCGCTTGCACTGCTATTTGGACGTATTTTATTTATTACGCTCTTATAATTTCCGTCAGGTACGAAACAAATATCTTGGCTGTCGGGCTTATAAGCCACCTCAAGCCCAAATTTACTAGCAAGCTTTCGTGTTTCATCCTTAGTAAGCCCTCCTAGAGGGAAACGTAAATATTCTAATTGTTCTTTAGTTGTCGTAAATAAAAAATAACTTTGATCTTTTGCTGGATCAAGCCCTGTATGTAATTCCACTCCGTTATCACCGTTTATTTTTCGTACGTAATGACCGGTAGCAAGCTTATCTGCTCCAAGCTCTCTAGCCGTTTTAATTAGATCCCTGAACTTTACCGATTTATTGCATTGCACACATGGAAGCGGTGTTTCACCTTGTAAATAGCTATCGACGAAATTATCTATTACTGACTCTTTAAATTTGCTCTCATAATCAAGTACGTAATGGGGAATACCTAGCTTATTTGCTACCATTTTAGCATCGTAAATATCCTGACCGGCACAACAGGCATTTTTCTTCCCTACTGCCATACCGTGATCATATAGCTGCAAGGTAATACCTATAACATTATGTCCTTGTTCATGCAGCATTGCGGCAACCGCCGAACTATCAACCCCGCCTGACATTGCGACAACTATAGTAGACTGCTTATCCCCTAAATTAATCATACCAACCTTAAACAAGCAATGAATTATACTAAATTTATAATTAAATTACAACACTATCTTTTAATATATTAAAATGCTATATTGGCGTTGTCTAATAATTATCGAGTTCGTCATTGCGAGCAGCCATAGGCTGCGTAGCAATCTCATGAAATAATAACAAACTCCTGAGATTGCTTCGTCAAAATTTTCAATTTTTCCTCGCAATGACGATTTACTAATCCACCTGGGAATGACAAGATGCTTCAAATAATGCAAAAATTATATGTTATTTAAAATATTATACAAAACAGTTATTACATTAGCTCTAATTTATTTCATACTGATTATTTTAGAATATGCACGTCAAGGTTTTATTAATGACTTATCGTTACAAAAAGTAGATTTATCTATTCAGAATTCCATAAAAGAACCAATTTATTTAGTTTCTTATGCCGACGGTCCGGGGTATATTTATCGTAATCAAAATGCAACCACTCATTATGCAATTAATAAAGGTATAGACTTCATATTTAACTATAAGAAAAAGCACATAAATCAAGCGTTTATAGAAAAAAACCAAGAAATTTTTAATGAACCTGCAGGAGCGGGGTTATGGCTATGGAAGCCTTATATTATACTTGAAACAATGAAAAATGCACCAGAAGGAGCTATTATAGTATATTTAGATTCAGCATTTGTTATTAAAAAGCATATCAGTAATTTAACAAATCTTTTAGGCGATAATGATATATTACTGGTACATGATCGCAATCGTAAAAACGGTAGTTTTGTTAAAGGCGAAACTTTTGCTTTAATGGATTGCCTTACAGATGAATGCAGAAATGATGATCACATTTGGAGTGCCGTTATTATTGTGCGTAATACCAAGCTTTCTCGTTCTTTCATTGAAAAATGGCTAAAAAGTTGTGAAGATATTAGAATTCTTTCAGGTAAAGATTATAATATCCATCCTAATTACGATGAATATAAATGGCATCATTCCGATCAATCGGTACTGAGCCTTATATATCATAAAAATCCACAATCGGTTAAAGTAATAGAATATGGAGAAACAACACCTTCTTTATCTTGGTTCCACCGTAAATATTCAAATAGCTCACCGTTAAAACCTTGGTATAGCATATACGGTATAGATCCTATAATTAATTTTAATACTAACGGCAAAGTTTTACCTGCTACCGCTCTTATAAATACTCCGCCGATTGTTAGACTTCGTAAATGGGTTATCGAGTATACTCAATGAGCCGGTGTTGTTGCATAATTCCAAAGCCGTCATTGCGAGCGAACGTAGAAAGCGTGGCAATCTCATGAAATAATAACAAACTCCTGAGATTGCTTCGTCAATTACTTACGTAATTTCCTCGCAATGACGACATCTCTCGTACTTTAAAAAAACTATAAGATAAAGTAAGTACTTTAATGTCTTGCATTTCAGGGTCAAGCTCAAAATCCTTATCTATATAAAATGTAACCGGCATTAAGACTTTTTCGCCGGCTTTTAATAATTGTTCTTCAAAACAAAAACAATGAATTTTTACGAAATATTTTCCTGCTTTATTTGGGGTAACATTATATACGGAAGTACCTATTATATCGTTATCGCTTAGATTCTCCGTTTCATAGAACACTATAGTATTCTGCCCCGGAACAATTTGCACTCTTTGCTGCCTTGGAATAAAACGCCAAGGTAAATCTTTATCAACATTAGCATCAAACTCGATAATTATAGGTTTAGTGCCTTTTACCTTAGAATATACACTCACCGTTTCTTTTGCAGTAGTACCGCCATATCCTGTAACTTTACAAAATAAATTATAGATAGGTACGGAAGCAAAACTGAGTAACACCATACTAATTATTAATCCCAGCAAGGAAAAAGCTAAATTTTTATTGGATTTTTTAGACATTATTTGATTTTATTTAAAAATACTCTAGAAAAAGTTTATTTTAGATCATATATGTGTTAGTATAAAGTTAGTATTAAAAAAATAGTTTTTAAGGTTAGTATGACTAATAATATTAATGCATTAGCAATTTCTAGCGAATCAGGATTTTATAGCTACTTACAGAAAATCAATAAAATTCCTTCACTTACGCAAGAAGAAGAATTGTTATTAGCAAAATCCTATTTAGAAGGGAATGATTTACAAGCTGCACATAAATTAGTAACAAGCCATCTTAAACTTGTTGCAAAAATTGCAAGCGGCTATAGGACTTACGGTCTTCCTATTACCGAATTGGTTTCAGAAGGTAATATAGGTTTAATGCAGGCAGTAAAAAAATTCAATCCCGAACTTGGTTTTCGCCTATCAACATATGCGATGTGGTGGATTAAAGCAGCCATACAAGAATATATATTAAAATCTTGGTCATTAGTAAAGATGGGAACAACGGCCGCACAAAAAAAATTATTTTTTAGTCTTAATAAAGTTAAGCATAAAATTACTAATTTATACTCAAGGGCTATTACTACCGATGATTTTGTACAAATAGCAGATGAGCTAGGTGTGTCGGTTAATGAAGTTTCTGAAATGAACACTAGAATTTCAGGTCCTGATTTATCGTTAAATAACTCTATAAATAGTGACGATGCAGAATCCGGAGAATTAATAGAACTATTACCGGAAACACGCCCTACTCCTGAAGCTATGGCTATTAATAAGCAAAATTCTACCAGTAAAAGGCAGCTACTATCAAATGCTATGAAGATTTTAAACGACAGGGAACTTCGTATTTTAACAGAGCGTAAATTAATGGATACTCCTAAAACTCTAGATATTCTAAGCAATGAGTATAATATTTCTAAGGAACGTATTAGACAAATAGAAAATACGGCTTTTGAAAAAATAAAGAAGTTTATTTTAAACCATAGTAGAAAAGTAGCTTAAGCCTTATTGGACTGTCATCCCGTGGCTTGACCACAGGATCCAAAAACAACAATAGTATTTTTACTGGATACCGCGATCAAGTCACGGTATGACAACGGAAAAACGATCCACCCAACAATGCTTTCGTAGAAATGACATTAGTTCAGTACACCTGACCATTCTGGATCAGAAGCATCTTCCGGTGTCATAATTTCTCTTTCATTATGACCTGTTAGATCAATTGCAAAAATTTTGTTTTTTCCCGGAACTTTAGCTCTCGACGGCCAACCTTTAGCAAACATAATAACTCGTCCGTTAGGCGACCAACAAGGACTTTCGACTAAATATCCGCTTGTTATTATCCTTTCACTATTCTCATCATCTTGAGGACATGCTTTCATAATTCCGATATTAAAAGTTTTGCCTCCGTCTCCTCTAGTAATCTTAGTAAATGCTATATAGTCTCCTCTAGGCGACCAGCTAGGAGCTGCGTAAGAACCACCGCCAAAACTAATACGCTGAACGTCACTTCCGTCTGAATTCATGATATATAATTGAGGCACACCGTTTCTATCGGAATTATATACAATTTTTTTACCGTCCGGTGAATAGCTAGGAGAGGTATTAATACCGAATCCATCAGTTAATTTATGAAGCCGTTTAGTAGCAAGGTCGATTTCATAAATATGCGTCGAGCCGTTTTTAGCTATCGACATTACAGCTTTTCTACCGTCTGGTGAGAATCTAGGAGCAAAAGATATACCGGGAAAATCACCTACTACACTTTCTTTGCCTGTTTTTAAATCTTTTTCATAAACGAGTACTCTTCTTTTAGTAGCATATGAAACATAAAAAATCTTATCTGCCGAACGAGCAAATCTTGGGGTTAAGACTAGTGACTTTCCATTGGTAAGGTATTTATTATTAGCCCCGTCATAATCCATCAAAGCAATTCTTTTTATTTTCGGTAAAGAGCTGCTTTCTGATACATACACTATTTTAGTGTCAAAATAACCAGCATCACCGGTAATTTTTTCATAAATTTTATCGGCAATTTTATGTGCTGCTCTTCTCCATAGATTTTTCGGTACTTCAAGAATTTCACCGGCGAGCTGTTTTTCAAGCAACGTATCCCATAATATAAAGCTAATTTTAAATTTACCGCTTTCTAGTTTTTTAACTTCACCGTTTACTAAAAGACTAGCATTAATTTGACGCCATGCAGCAAAAAGCGGTTTATATTCTATTCCTGTCTTCTCTTCTATAAAAGAGGCAGCAGAAATAGGACGGAATAACCCCGAAAGCTTTAAATCATTAGAGATAACTTTAACCATATCGTAACCTAATACATCAGCGGCAGAACTATCGGCATCAAATTTATTGACCGCTATAGGTGTCGGGTCAGCCCGCCCATGCTCAATGTTTATTGTTTCAAGTGCATAGCTGGTAACGCTAAATAATAGTGATAGTATAAAATATATAATATTTCGCACTTAAAATACTCCTTTTTATCAAATTCCGTTATGGTTGTTGTATGTCATTCCTGCTTTCGCAGGAATGACATACATTACCCAAAAATCTTCATCAGTTCTTCCCATTCTCTCTTAGTCATATTACTAGTTTCATGGGTAACTTTTTCACCGTTTATCATTCTTTTAATTACATCCAAACCTTTACGTGAAATATTTGCTCCCTGCAAACGATATTCTTCAAAAGCTTCGTAAACAAAAGGAACCCAAGCTTTGACTATCTCAAGCATCTTTTCAGCATAAACTCTAATTTCATATTGAGCGTGAGGGTCGGCTCGCAATCTTAAAAAATGAAGTAAATTATGTAAATTAATCTTCCAATACCATTCCGTATAATAATTTAAAGTTAAATTCATACGAGCAAGCTCTCTTGCTATCCCTGTGGCGTTCTCATCTATAATATTACCTTCTTCATCGGCATTCATCAGTTCCTTATAATGCCCGTAGCACTGTCTAGCATCTTCCTCTAAAATTGCAAGGACCTTTTCAGCCACTTCTTTCGGTAAGCTATCCCCTTCCCTACATTGTTTATTTACAGCAGATTGGGAAGCAATATTTGCCGGTTCAGGTAGATAAAATTCATTACCTAAAATAGAATACCTTGCCGAATATTCGTTAACGCTAGCTGTTCTATGCCTAATCCATTGCCTTGCAATAAATATCGGTAGTTTAATATGGAACTTGATATCACACATCTCAAAAGGAGTGGTATGATAATGACGAAGCAAGTAGTTTATCAGCCCTTTATCTTGGTTTAATTGCTTCGTACCCTTACCGTAAGAAACACGAGCTGCTTGTACTATAGCACTATCATCCCCCATATAGTCGATAACTCTAATAAAGCCGTAATCTAACACTTTTATAGGCTCATATAAGATTTCTTCAAGTGCCGGGACTGTTACTCTTTTTGTGGTGTTATGCATTCTATTTGTCCTTTATGTTTTTTTTAAATTAACCTTTCCGATGTCATTCCTGCGAAAACAGGAATCCAGCGTAAAGCGAGATAAATCGAGCTTTTAAAAAGCTTTAAAGTATTGGATTGGATTCCCGCTTTCGCGGGAATGACATAAAGTTATGGCAAATAACTATATAAATCCTTACCGTTTCTTTTTAGCCATAATTTTGCCGGTTGGTATTCGGGATATATATCCTCAACTAGCTCCCAAAAATTTTTACTATGGTTCATTTCTTTTAAATGTGCCATTTCATGAGCTACTAAATATTTCAGTACTTCAAAGGGGGCAAAAACTACCCGCCAATTAAAAACAAGATTCCCTTTGCTACAACAACTCCCCCAACGGCTAACATTTGCCATTATTCTAATATTGGAATAAGTCAAATTATGTTTTTTAGATATATTCTCTACTATTATTTTTATTTCTGCTAATAATTTCTTTTTAAGGAATACTTCTATACTAAGTTTTTTTAGTACCTGACTACAACAATACACTTCTAACGTAGAATCATTTAATTTTATCTGATTTTTAGACGAATCAATATGTATTATTTCATAAGATTTACCCAAAATAGAAATCTTATCTTCATCTTTTGGTATCGCAGTTACATTACGACGTAATTTTTGCCTAACCCAATATTCTTGACTTAACAAAAAATTATGACCCTTTTCGGCTTTTACCTTAAGAGGTAATACAAGCTCTGCACCTTTAGACGTAATGCGGATGGCTATATTTTTAGCTTTGCTACTCCTTCTTACTATAACATTTTGAGGTTCACCATATTTGGTAAGAGTAATAACATCTTCCATTTAAAATTCTATATACTTATTAGGATCAACTGCTATTTTATTTTTACGCATAGCAAAATATAATTTATGTTCTACATGTCCGATAACACTATTTCTAGCAATTTTATCACCTTTTTTCAGTAATAAATCATCTAAACTCGCATATGCTACTTCTAGATCGTCTTTATCTAATTTAACTATTACTAAATTACCGAATTGCTTATTATAACCTGAATATATTACCGTTCCTGCAGCTATCGATTTAACTTCACTATATTCTTTAGCTGCAATATCTATCCCTTTACTTTTACCAGCTTTAAACTCGGTAATAATTACCCCATTTAACGGTTTTACAAAGTTTAATTGTTCTATCGCTTCTTCATCTTCGTCTTCATTCCGAGACATAGGAATCTCAATATCATCATTATCATCTTCTATAATTTTTGCCTTTGGCTCTTCGAGTCTACCGCTAACTTTTTCTGACGCGGGATTATCTTCCATAGTTCTTTGAACTATCATACCCTCATCGTGATCTAGTGCGGTAGAATTATTATTTGCAGTAACATCTCCCACTTTATACTCAATTGGAGCCGGTGGCTGATCAACACAAGCAACTAAACAAAAACATATAACGATACTAAGTACAACAGGATATTTCATATATTTAACAAAACTATTATTTACATTAGAAAACAAATCTTACATAGTATATAATTTTTATCATTATTTTCCATCAAAAAATTAACTATGAAAACTTATAATATTGTCATCGCTAGTGATCATTCAGGTTATGAGCTTAAGTCTGAAATTATCAATTATTTAGAGCAGAAATCTCTAAAGATTTATGACTGCGGAACAAATAATACACAAACCGTTGATTATCCTGATTATGCTAAGAAAGTAGTAGATATGATTATTGAAAAATCAGCACCTATCGGTATTTTAATTAGTGATACGGGGATTGGTATGTCTATAGCTGCGAATCGTAGCTCGAAAATAAGAGCCGCTTTGTGCAACAATATATTAACTACCGAAAATGCTAAAGCTCATAATGACGCTAATATCTTGATACTCGGAGCAAAAACCATAGACCCAAAAATAGTATTTGATATTATAGATAAGTTTTTAACTACCCAATTTGAAGGCGGCAGACATAGCACCCGCCTATCAAAGATAAAATAGTTGTACAAACTGTTAAACATTGTTATTATTCATCATTGCGAGAAGAGGCAAAGCCTCGACGTGGCAATCTCAGGCATTTTGCACTATTTCATAAGATTTCTACGCTCCTTGCAGTCGCTCGCAATGACGATTCGGTATCCATGCAATAAAGCCAAACTATAATATAAATTATGCTGCTTAATATGAATCTTCAAGAGTTGAAACAAAAATATAATTACGATGTTGCAACGAAAATGATGCAGCAATATCTAGACATTAAATTTGCTCATTTAGATTGTTTACTACTATTTAGAATGGGTGATTTTTATGAAATGTTCTATGAAGATGCAATTCTAGCAAGCAATGTACTTGGCATTGCTTTAACAAAGCGCGGCAAAAACGGCGAAGAAGAAATTGCGATGTGCGGGGTACCTTATCATGCCCTTGAGAATTATTTAACTAAGTTAATTGAAGAAAATTATAAGGTTGCTATTTGTGATCAACTAGAAACACCTGAAGAAGCAAAGAATAGAGGCGGTTATAAAGCGGTAGTTACTAGGAATGTTACACGTATTATAACTCCGGGAACTATAATTGAAGAAAATTTAATTGCTTCAGCCGAACCTAATTATTTAGCAAGTCTCGTAATACCAAAAAATAAAGAAACAGCTAGCCTTTGTTATGTTGATCTTTCTACTTCCGAAATTGTTGTAGTTAATGTACCGGAAACGGAAATTCTTAATGAGCTGGCTCGTTTAAAACCTCGTGAAATTCTGCTTAGCGAAAATCTGAGATCTTCTAATCTTGCGGATAGTATTTTCAAACAATTAAATTTTCGTATTACCTATCAAGTTGACAGTTTTTTTGCGATTAATAAATGCGAAAAAATCATTTTAGATTTTTATAAAATGAAAGATATTAAAGGAATTGGCGAGATATCTAGTAGTCAAATTTGTGCCATAGGTAGCGTTTTAGAATATTTATCGTTAACGCAAAAACAAAATATTCCTCATTTGCCAATCCCTAGAATTATCAATTTTCATAGCTATATGACTATTGATTTCTCTACTAGACGCAACCTTGAAATTGTAACAAACTCACAAGGCGGCTCGCAAGGAAGTTTATTAAGCACCCTTAATCATACGGTTACTAAACAAGGCGGACGTTTACTATATAATTTTCTTTCAAGTCCTTTAACCAACATTGCTAAAATAAATCATCGTTTAAATATTACCGAGTTCTTTTATTCCAACTTAGAAATAGTCAAAAAAATTAGAGAACTTCTAAAAAAAACTAGTGATATAGAACGCTGCTTAACACGTATTACGATGAACAGAAGTTCAGGTCGTGATTTACTGAGCATTAAATATACTTTAGAAACGGCAACGATTATTAAAGGAGTATTCTTTGACGCTTACGGTTTTAATTTACCTGATTTTATCGAAAAAATTATTAAACCTCTATCAGGCGATGCAGAATTATATAATTTAATAGACGAAACAATACGAGAAGATGCACCAAATAATTTAAATGACGGAGGTATAATAAAACATGAATATCATCCGAAAGTAGCCCAATTACATGATTTAATTAATAACGGAAAATTATATATTGAAAAACTAAAAGATCAATATCGCAAAGAAACGGGAATAGATAGTTTAAAAATATCTCATAATAATGTTATAGGGCTTTTTATCGATATCACCGCTAAAAATGTTAATAAAATCCTTGATCCCAAATTTATTCACCGTCAAACAACGGTTAATCATGTTCGTTACACTACTGCTGAACTACAAAAGCTTGAAAGTGAGTTAGTCAACGCTAAAACCTTAGTAATAAGCTTAGAAAAAGAATTATATTCGGATATTTGTAGCCAAGTAATCGAAAAAGCTTCCTATTTACGAATGCTTGCAAACTCCTTAAGCGGGCTTGACGTATTTTGTAATTTTGCTTACATCGCTGATGAATATTATTATGTTAAGCCTGAGTTTACCGATGATTTAAGCTTTGATATCATTAAAGGACGGCATCCTGTAGTAGAGAAAGCACTACAGCAAGAAAGCAAAAGCTTTGTATATAATGATTGTCATTTATCAGAGCTTGAGCGTATTTGGTTAATTACCGGTCCTAATATGGCAGGTAAAAGTACTTTTTTACGTCAAAACGCCATTATTGCAATCATTGCTCAAATAGGTTCGTTTGTACCGGCAAAAAGTGCTAAAATAGGGGTAGTCGACAAAATATTTAGCCGCATAGGTGCTGCCGATGACTTAATTAAGGGACAATCGACCTTTATGGCAGAGATGCTTGAAACCTCAGCAATTCTTGCTCAATCTACAAAAAACTCACTAATCATACTTGATGAGGTAGGTAGAGGCACATCCACTTATGACGGGGTATCTATAGCATGGTCGGTGCTTGAATATATTCATGATAAGCTGAAATGTCGCTGTTTATTTGCAACGCACTATCATGAGCTAACCGTTATGAGTAATTTTCTGCCGGCTTTGCAAAATTATACTATTGCTATTGAGGAGTCAGGTAAAGATATTCTATTTTTACATAATATTATATCAGGTGCTGCCGATAGGTCCTACGGTCTTCATGTTGCGGCTCTTGCCGGTCTTCCTGCGAGTGTTATAAACAGAGCTGAGCAGATTCTGCTTAAATTTGAAAAAACTTCTACAGGTAAAGGAAAAAATATTTTATCAACGGAATCAAATAATTTGAGTTTGTTTTATCTTGAACCTAATAAAACTACTATAAGCAGCAAATTAGATAAAAAATTCAGCACTATCGATCCTGATAAACTATCCCCTAAAGAAGCACTTGAGTTAATTTATGAGTTAAAGAAGTTGGTTTGATGCGAGTTTGGCAGTGCCTGCGTGAATCATTTTTTTCATCATTGCGAGGAAAAACTGCAAGTTTTGACGAAGCAATCTCAGGAGTTTGTTATTATTTCATGAGATTGCCACGCAGCCTACGGCTGCTCGCAATGACGACCTAGTATCTATGCAACCTTGCCTCCCTTTCCAACCAATATTTACTACAGGCGAAAAAATTAGGATTAGCGAAACTTTCTTTACCGTAAGTAATTTCTTGTCCATGCGTATCTAAAATATTACCACCACCGGCTTTAATTAAAGCATGACCTGCCGCTATGTCCCATTCCATAGTTTGACCGAATTTTGGATATATATCAGCTGCTCCTTCAGCAATTAAGCATAGTTTAATTGAACTGCCTATTGCATTTATTTGACCGAATGAATACTTACTTAAAAATTCTTTAGTAGCTTTATTTGAATTATAAAAACCTATTACCGCATTAAGCTCTTCATGTTTAAGTTCATGATTAACAAATATTTCTTTAGAATTCTGTTCGATTCTTAACCGACCGTTTACATCGGTATAATATAGCTTTGCTGTTTCAGGGTGATATATCAAGCCGATGGTTGGAAAACCGTTTTCAATAAGCCCTATATTGACCGTATATGTACATTTACCGTTTACATAGCTCCATGTCCCATCAATAGGATCGATTAACCAAAAAGTATCACTGCTGAATATAGGTAGCGGCTGCTCTTCACATACTATAGCTATTTGAGAGGTTAAGGTTTGTAGAGTTTGATAAATTATTTTACTAATTTCCTTATCGGCATTAGTGACTACTGACCCATCTGATTTAATATCAGTCAATATCCCTGCCTTTTTTATATCTAGTGCAATCTTGCCGGTATTAATAATTAAATCTTTTAAAGCATTAATTAAATTGTCATTCATAATTATTTATTTAACATCTTTGCAGCTGTATCATCTTCTAACCACTGACCGGTATTTAAAAACGTAGATTGCTGCAACTCAGCGATTTGATGATCAGGTGACCCCGGTAACATTTGCCACCCCAAATATTCAATTCCATAATATCCTATATCAACCATACTTAAATAAGAGTCCATATTTTCTAAATCTTTTTTATTATTTGCAAAAATTACTATTTTTTTAGGTTGTTTCGGTATAATTTTTAAGAACTCTACAAGAGCTTTTACTCTATTTATATTACCGGTAAATATTATACCTAAATAAAAAATAGGGGCTTCAGCATCGCTTGGATTAAATCTAAATACATCTTTATCATTAACTTTATTAGTAAAATTAATATTGAGTCCGTAAAGTACGGTATATAACCATCCTTCATAATTTTCAATTAAATTACATGGGGCCGTTATTTCCTGAAGACCTAAAACCGTTGCACCTTGTTGTTTCATCTTATTAATTAAATCTACCCATTTAGATTCAACAAGCATCATTTGACGCTGCACTATCAATTTTGCAATAGTTTTATTAACTGATGCGTTATCCGCTGCAAGACTATATAAATATTTAGTAAAATTTATATAAGAATTATCCTGATATCGAAATAATTTGGATTTCGGTGTTATGATAGTATTATCTATATTTATAAGTACCAGCGTATCTGCGTCTATCTTCGGTAATAAGTTTTTCATTGTTACTGAATCTACGGAGTAAGTAGGAATAATTTGACCGTAGCCCGCATACGAAATAACTAAGCAAAGTAAACTCAATAAAACTTTATTTATTCGTGTCATAAGGATTTTTACCTTTTGCATTATTATTCTTTAAAGGTGGATTATTTCTTTTTAGCTTATTTATTTGAGATATTAAATCATTAATCAGTTTAGTATAATATGCAACATCTTTATTTTTCAGAGTATTTTTATTATTATAATGATAACCAATAAATAATATATTAGAACTATAACTACTAAGTTGCAATTCCATTGAGCTTAGCAATTCTATGCTACTACTAATCATTATAAAGCATTTCGGTATAAAATTCATTTGAATAAGGAAATTGAGTATCATTTCCGCTTCCGATATATTATTACTCGTCAATATACCCTTATAAAATACCGGATAAGTATTAGCAAAACTGTCTAAATTATTAAAAATAATATAATTATTGTTTGGAAAACTATTTGAAAAATCAATATCGAAATTTTTCTTTAAATAATCGGCAAACCATATCTCAAATTTAGGAATATTATTAAAATTACCGGTAAACCCATCATTTACTGCTATTATGGGGATTTTACTATTACTAATTTCATTTACAAAATTTGGAAAATCAGATTCTTGTAATTCTTTCTTATAACTATCATTAGTTAAAATCAATTGCTTTATATAAATAGTTTTTGAATTTTTATTAATATTACGTAAAAGAGGCGTTAGTGTAAGATAAATGTCTTTATCAAGCTGTGCAACGATAGGCACTAAAGACTTAAACAAAAATTCATCTAGAACCGTTACTACTAATAAATCCTGAGGTACATAATTTTTATTATAATTTTCTTTAAAATCTTGTTTTATTTTATTTAAACTATCCACTTCTATAATTTCTGCACGAGCTATAGAAGCAATAAATAATATTAGAATAAATATATATTTTTTAAACATTTATGATTTCCATTTTTTTAAAGGCAGCATATCACCCTGTGATTTTCTATGTCATTCCCACGAAAGCAGGAATCCAGAAAAAATAACCTTAATAATTGGTACATGTTTGACAAAATAAACATATAAAAGCTTGTTTTTTTATATGTTTTCCTAGATTCCTGCCTACGCGGGAATGACATATATTAGTGTTACCACATCATACTGCTAATATCAATCCATATTAAATTATAATATGGTAAATATGTTTGGAAGTTTTTTTAGTTCGCTTGTCGGTACTGTTGGAAATGCATTTGGCGGTGGCATATTTTCAAGCGTGGGCAGATTTGTCGGCAAAATGCTTGGTGAGTATTTAGATCAACTAAATCACGAACCGATAGAATATGACAATATTAAAAATTTCAAAGAAAGTTTTAAATATGTAACAGCTAATTACGGCGAACCTATACCGCTCATTTTCGGTACTGCAAGAGTTAATGGACAAATAATTTGGGCAAATCAAAATAAGCAACTAAATTGTTATGTTCTATAACCAGTTCCGTAGCAAGAGCCGGTAGTAAATAAATCTCTTTAGGGTACGAGTCTAGAGCTGATAAAATATAACTATTACCGCATAATAATTTGCTTGCAATTAGCTCACTAACAAAATCCGCTCCGGCTTTTTTGGGATTCGGTTTTTTTAGTAAATAATGCACTGGATAGTCTAATATTACTTCTCCGGTTTTACTTTTAAGCACTTTCCACTGAACATGTCCCGCCGATTGTGCAATTAAATTAATACATCTATATACTATAACATTTTCTCGATAAGCTTCTATGCCGACTCTGATTAAATTACCATATGCAATGTCGTTTAGTTCAATAAAATTTTGTGATTTGGTAGTACTATTCTTCCAAAACTTTTTCCAATAATTTTTTATCATATATCCTAATATATTTGTTGTTTTCAGGATTATATAATGATTTGGGAGGTAGACTAAGAGAACTTAATAAGATGTTAATGTTCGTTAATGTAATTAAAATTATTTCTTTACAAATATAAAGATATACTATTTATTATAAAACATATTACCATGAAATATAGCAACTTGATAGGATATAAAACATGTCTTTACCATCTGAATATTATTCACAATGCCCCACAACAGCTTTGAATAAGCTAAAAAATTTTATAAAAACTAAAAAATATGACGAAATAAAATCAATTTTAGCATCTAAGAACAGCTATAATTGTTAGGGTTACATCATGCCATTACGTCATTTGATCTAGAAGCATATAAACTTATTATTTCTTATGCTAACCCTAGCCACTTTACTTCTGCTGAATACGATAGATATATACATAACATCGATGATACATCTATGCTTGATGTAGCAGCATTTATAAATTTTGATACTATACAATATAGAGATACAAAAAGCAGCATGTTGCAAGAGTTGATTAAGTTTAAGAAGAGAGCGATTGAGGAGCAAAATAACAATGCAATTAGTGAACTTAAAATAGAAGGATTTGAATTAAAAAATTAGCTAGTTATTTAAGTTTTCAAGAGTTTAAAAGCTTTATTGAAGATAATAAAATTGAGATAAATATTGAAGAACTTAATATTGCAAAATTTAAAATAGAAAAATTATCACCAATTGCATATAGCAAAAACTCTGATATTACTATTTTAATGACAAGGACTTACAATGTAAGCGATTTAAATGACAATATAATTCTTCATAACTATACAAAGCTTTTGCAATAGGGGCCTACAAATAAGTTATTAGCCTATATAACGGCTAATATTAAAGTGCAAGATAGCCTAAAAATAATATTTGATAATAAATCATTTGCTCATTACGATTGAGACAATAACCTAATATGTATAGGCGCAGAAAAATTAAATTTAGAATCAATAATAGCACATGAATTTGGACATTATGCAATAGAGAAAATTTTTTACAATGCAAGTATCCCACTAAATAATAGTTTTCAAATTTTGAAAACAGATTTCGTAAAAAATGTACCATATCAAAATGATGATAAAATATTTTTGCCTAAAAATTTTGAAAGCTTAAAGCGCTTAATTAATAGTGCATATGAATAGTAGTAGAGCGGCAAAACCAATACTTGATTTAACGGCAAGTTTAATATTAACATCAGAGGAAAAAAATGAAATTAGTAGTAAATATAACGATAGTAAAGAATTGATTAAATATTTAAAAAACGAGACTATATTACCTATATTTTACTTTAATAATTATAGACCGGACAAAACAGATACAAGAGAATTAGAGGAAGTTATAAAAACTAATTCTCATGCCCATATTATGACCAATTTAATTATTAATTTATTAAAATTACCTTGTGTAAAAGAACAGGATTATTATGAATTATTTGCAACTGATCAAAAAGTTCAATTGCAATGTATATTAACCAAAATTCTACCGCAAATAATAAAAGATAAAGATCTTACTAGCGAGCAAGTTTACTACTTAGAAAGCATTGGAAATCTTATACACAGAGAATCAGATGATAGAGCTGCAGAGTTCATAGTTAGGTATCTAGAAATTAGTATAGATAATTTATTGCATTCCATCGAAGATTCACGTATTATTAATGCAATCCAACCGCTGACAGATTTTTGGGAGGAACACATAGTTCCTAAAATGGAATCTACTATTATAGGATGTACAAAGGAATATAATTGTGACACATTTGATGGAGCGTAATTAATTTAGCTATTGTTGTGTGGCGCTTTTTATGTCATACCTGGCTTTTCGAAAACTATCCAGCACTATAACAAAAAAACCCTAATCACTAAAATTATACCTAATATTTTTTCTAGCAGAACTTATATCTTTTAAACGTTCACAAACCTTTTCAAAGACTTGTTTAGGCAAGATATTTGAAGCATTAATTTGTAAAAATTTATCGTCTTTTAATTTAATCGAAAAAGAAGGCTCTTGAAATTCTGGCCCATCAATTTCTCTAGCAATTTTTATATAATAACCGATTATATGACTGTTGTAATAATCACTTTTACTAATCATTTTCTTAGCTATTTTATTAATCTGCATGTCAGTTTTAGCAGTATAAGTAACCGTAAGGGCAATACCTAGCATAAGACGCTGTCTATGACTAAAAGGAATATCTGAAGATAATATAAATTCCGAAACAAAATTTGCTCTAAGCGTTTTATCAATATTTTTATTATATTGTGCTAGCATTATAGCGAGTTTAATAATAATAACAGTCGTGGCATCGGCATTAATTAAAAGATATTGTACTGCTTCAATATATTTTTCAATTTTACATATATTTCTATCAAATTTTACTAATCTCTTCACCCTCTCATAAATAATATCTTTTTCTGTTTCATGAGACGGCAACGAGTCAAATCTTACTCCTTCTTTTAAACCGTAATTTGAGATAATAATTTTTTCCGGTGAAAATACCTTAATCATTGCTTTTATTACTAAAACTGCATTATAATTTATGACTTTCTGCTCGTAATAACTCAGCTTTAATTTATCGATTTGCGATAATTTCTCTAAATATAACTCAAACTCTACACGATTTATTTCAAAATTATGTAAATTTTTAAGGGGATAATTTATAGACTCCATGTATATACGGCTCATTAGACGTAATGCACCGCCAATTAAATATAAATTAGGATAATGTGCAGTTCCAAATTCTTCCTCTAGCATTTTAGTAATAAGCCCGACATCACCAAAATTGCTACTAACAATAATTTTTGTACCAAGCGGCAATGATTTTAATTTACCGACTTTTTTATTTCCAATCTGTGCAAGCTCAAGACTTCCACCTCCAAGATCAGCTACAATACCGAAAGCATCACTAATACCGGAAATTAATCCGGCAGCAGTTAAATAAGCTTCACGTTCACCTGAGATAATTTCAATATCAATATTGAATCTCTTTTTAATTATAGCTTTGAATTCATCTGCTTTAGGATGCCCCCTAAGTATAGCTGTTGCAACACATCTAATATTAGTAACGGACAGTTTGGTAAAAATATGAATAAGATATTGTAGAGATAAATATGTTTGATGTTTTACGTCTAAATTATCTAAATTAAGTAAATTTGTAAGATAATTTCTAAATTTATAATTAAAAATTTCCGGCGCTCCAAGCTCATCACTTTCATAAACTACAGCTCTTAAAGCATTTGAACCGATATCAATAATAGCTGAACGCATTTTACTCATTATTTTCCGGAACAGTTATTGTTTCGGTCTCTTCAGAAGCCTCATTATTATTTGCCCTAGGGTCAAAAGGTACTTGAGTAGGTACAAAAGTCGGCGGTAATAATCTACTAGTAAAAAACTTATCTTCGTAATACTTAATTTTACGAGATTTTATAGGCGGAAAGGATTCTATTAAAACAATTTGCTCATCTCTCGGTAACTGTATTACTTCTTGAGGTAAAAGTAAAGCTCTTTGAACCTGAGAAACGTTTTGAGTTCTAGTAGAAATATTAAGATCAAAAAATAAAGGTTTACTAAATGATCTTTGTTCTACCGTCTTATTACCGACAAGCTGCGATATTAAATTTGCCGTTTCATAGTTATTAGCGGCAAAAGTAATACGATATGTTGCATTAGATAAGAAAGAATTCATCCCTGCATCTTCATATGTTCCTTTTAACTGCTGTGTATCTTGAATAATTAAAAATAAACGAACTCTATAACCTCTAAAATAAGCTATACCGGATTTAAAAGTATCCATCTTCCCGAGCGTCGGGAACTCGTCAAGTAAGAACATTACTCCATACGGCTCTTCCTTTAAATCCGGCATTTTGCGGCTTAAAAATTCTGTCGCCTGCTGATAAAACACCTGCATTAATTTTTGTAAACGCTGTATATTATCGGGTGTTAACCCTACATATACGGTTGTTTTTACTTTTTTAAATTCTTGTATATTGAAATCAGAAGATGCTGTAGCTGAATCAATAAGTGGATTTGCCCATAATTCAAGCGATGAGTTCATTGTAGATATTACGCCGGAACGCTCTTTATCGGCTTTTTGCAAAAATGCAGCAATATTCATATATGCAACAGGATGTATTACACCACCAAGCGTATCGAGTACGACCGCTAGATTATAAACTACGTCGTCACTCCTCATAGTACGCACTACTTCACCGAAAGATTTAGTTTTAGTAGAATCGGCTATTAAATATAGAGTTACGCCTAAAAATAAGCTTCGTGCCTCATTATTCCAAAAATCCTTTTCCGGCATTATAAGATTTGAAATTTTTTGAACGTCATCAACCATTTGCCCAGGTTTAGTACTAACCCAATCAATCGGATTATAACAATGAGTAATACCATCAGGATTAGAAGGCTCCCATACAAAAACTTTCTGCCCTTGCTTCTCACGCCAACCACTTGTCAACCCGTGATTTTCGAGCTTTATGTCATGCACTACTACCGAATCACTCCAAAATAACAAGTTAGGTATCACAAACCCTACACCTTTACCTGAACCGGTAGGAGCAAATAATAAAGCATGCTGGAACCCGTCTGCAACAAAATATCCACCGGCATCAACACCGATCAGCATACCTTTCTTAGATCTAAGACCTGCAGCCTCTATATCTGACGGATTAGCCCAGCTTGCATCTCCATATACTTTTTCATCTTGTTTGAAAAATTGTAATGATTTTATTCTTTCAAAATTTTTAATGTAAAATATTATAACAATAATAGCTGGACTGAGAAGAGAGGCAAGTAGCTTCAATTTTAAATAATTATAGTCGGCAATTTTTAACTGCCCCCAAACGTTAATAAGCCAGTAAGCCCACTTATAAGCAATATTTATAGCATTTATATTTACACCTAAAGCTCCAACCTCATTAGTAAAAATTGCAACAAATGCACCACTTATCCAAATGGTACAAAAAATAACAACCGGATGAATTATAGCATGACCGAATATATTTCTAGTAACTTTAAGTATCTTATGCCATTCCATGAATTGATATCCCTAGTTTATGCTTATATATTAGTTTTTGCGTGGAGTCATTTTTACGTCATTACGAGCAACTAAAAGGAGCGTGGCAATCTCAGGATTGTGTCCTGAGATTGCTTCGTCAATTACTTCGTAATTTCCTCGCAATAATGTTTTTAAATCATCCCCTCAGCGTTCTTGTTCTTCTTATAATATACTTCCGAAACATATCTTTTCCCGCCGCTACCGCGTTTTAACTGCACAACGATATCTACAACGGTTAAAATATATTTCTTTACTTCTTCAGGCGGCATACCAAGATCTGCTTGCATAACCATAAGCTTTAACTGCTCAATAGCCATAGCAGGACTATCAGCATGCAGTGTTGATATTGAACCGGGATGACCTGTATTAATAGCACGCAAAAAACTAAAAGCTTCCTTACCTCGAAGCTCACCTACTATAATCCTATCTGGTCTTAAACGCAAACAGGCCTCTATTAAATCTTGAGTAGTAACATTTGCACGCCCCTGTCCTCCTTTGGAAGCCAGTAAATGCACTCTGTTAGGATGACTTGATAGCACAACCTCACGAGCATCTTCTACAGTAATTAATCTTTCTATTGCAGGTATTTCAGTGAGTGCCGCATTAGTAAAAGTAGTTTTACCAGTTGAAGTACCGCCGCTAATTATGATATTTTTCTTTGAAACAACTGCATGTCTAATAAATTCTTTAATCTTTTTTTCAGCTAAGAAATTATTTAAAATTACTGCATCTTCATCTATTAAACTCTCTGTTGCAGTATCATCAAATGCCCCCATTTTAGCATATTCATCTAAAGTTAGATTCATACCGCTAGGCTTTCTTATAGCATAAATGATTTGTCCTATCTCACAAGCAGGAGGAAATACTATTTGAATACGGTAGCCATTCGGCAAAGTTGCCGAAAGAAGCGGTTTTTCTTCTGAAATCATCTGCTCGGTAGATTGAGCGACTAAACTCCCTAATGCAAGTAGATGTTCGCTATCCAGTTCCGGTATTTGCTTAGAATATATATCGCCTTTTTTTTCAACCCATACTTCTCCGGGCTTATTAACCATAATTTCGTTAATACCGTCTTCAGCAAATAAATTTTTAAAAGGAAGTAAAAACGTCTCTAAGGCTGCAAATTCTTCACTCATTTCATTACCTTCGATTTTAATAAAACGGATTTTGGGAATTTATAATCCTTATTAACGTATATTCTAACCGACGTACCTTGATTAACCGTTGTCGTCGGCTTAAACTGCTGCTGAGTTATCATATTTTTTACAACATTCGTTACATCCTTAAAAGCTTGAGTAGAAGCTTGTTGTGCTTGCGTCGGAGTTGATGCTATAGAGGTAGTAGTAAGCAAACTTGAAGCTGCCGTATTAACTGCCTGTACTAAGGTTTGAAGTCTCTGCTCAGCAGTATTCGCTGAAGAAGCAGTTTGTGCGGTTGTACATGCTTGAGTCATAGTAGTATAAGCAGTCGAAGTTTTATCGGTAATAGCAGCAAGTATATTAGTACAAATTGTAACTATCCTAGTATTTGCATCCATAGCGGTATTAGACGCAATAGTTTGAGCAGTATTTAATAATTGTTTTGCCGTAGCACTATTGGTAGCCGCTGCCTGAGAAGCTATAGGAGGCGGCACTAACTTATCAAGGACTTTAGCAAGCCCTATATTAAAACCGGATTGTAATACGGCATTTGCAAATTGTTCTTTATATTTATTATCAACTCTTCCTTGTAGTCCCGGTCTACCTAAATTATCAACTGCAGGTGAGTCGAATTCTATAGTATAACCATTAGTTAAATCGATTCTATCCCATATTATAGAAACTCTACCGTAACTATCTGAAGAAGTTGAGGTTGCATATTTACCGAATATTTTTGATCCTTTCGGTATCAATATAACTTTATCTTTCTCAGAAAATACGTCTCTACTAATAATGGCTCTTATTTCACCGCCGAGATCACTATTTATTGCCGTTTCAAGGACTGCATCAATTAATTTACCGCGTCCGAGAACCAAAGACATATCACCGCGATCTTTAAAGGTTGCTGCTGCCGTAATCTGTTCCGGTGTTTTTTTAGGCTCTACACCACCAATTAACACTATCGCTGATTTTCTTTTTGCTTCACGACGTTGCTTCTCTGCATCGCTCTCAACTAACGTTCCTGAAGTCGAAGGCAACGAAACCGGCGGCAATGGAAGTGTTTTATCTTTATTCTCTTCTACAGGAGTAGTAGGAGGTAAGACCGGTGGAACTTTTACTACCGGAGGGGGAGGCGGTGGAGGAGCAGTGGGCATCTCAAGCTTAGGCGGATCAGGTAACTTTGGAATCTCCGGAATATTATCATCAACCTCCGTAACAGGTTTTACAATATGACTCGGTATCTGAGTCTCCAGTACTTCTTCTTTTTCAGTACCGAAAAAAAGAGTATAAAAAATATATATAAAAATACCACAAATTACGACTACTATCGCAATACTCTTATTAAAGCTAACCGAAACTTTTGATAATTCTCTTTGTACTTCAGGAAAATCTGCTCCTGATAAAGAATCGGTATTATGATTGTTATTTTGCTCTTCAGCCATATCTAAATTATATTAGTTAAAGTATTTTTATTGTCATTGTTGCGTGGATCGGTTTTCCGTCATTGCGAGGAACCGCAGAGCAATTGTAAGTCCGCAATCTCAGGAGTTTGTATTATTTCATGAGATTGCCACGCAGCCTACGGCTGCTCGCAATGACGTATCTACACAGAAATGACATCGATTAAAATCTTGCCATGTAATTACTATTTTTCTTAGGGTAGTAAAATTTAATTACATATACTAAATCCCTTTCGTTACCCATCATAAGTTCCGTAGAAGCGATATCAAATTCATATATTCTTTTATTAGTTATAATAGTCATATTTGTACGAATATCTTTTTCAAGAGGCTTAATAAATAATCTATTTGCCAAAGGAGTTATTTTCCAAGCATAAGCATCCCCAAGAATTATATTTTGGATTTCTTCGTTTTTAGCAAATTCTATATGCGATTGAAAGCCAAAATGCAAAACTAATAAATAAACTTCATTTGGATTATATATATAAGTTTTTATCCTATTATCTTTAGTTATAGATAAATCATCTACATAATTATTACTACTATTACATGGATCATCTACAAGTGGACATTCTCGTTGTACTGTAAAACCACTTAATAATATAAAAACTAAAAAATAAAATCTAACTATTGTCATCGTCTACCCTATATCCGTTCACTTGAAACCCTACAGGATTTACATCAAGTTCTGAATCTGTTAATTGCATAGGCACATAAGCATAACTTACTACCGCTATTTTATTATAAACTAATTGGTTTCCTGATGTTTCATTTACGGAAAATCTAACTATATATTTATCTGCTGCGATTTTTGACCATGATTTTATTACTAAAAATGTAGTATTCTCTTCTTTATATTTTAAAGTAGGATCAAAATCTTTATTTCTTATATAGCCAAGATAATTGTAATAAACACTGCTTGTTGAAAATAATCTTATTGTCGTACGAGCTATCGTCGCAAAATCAACCGGATTATATGTTTCCCGTGCCGTTATGTATTTCTTTATAAAATACCTTGTAAGAGACTCATCCGCCGTTAACACTGGTGATGAAATAGGTTCTACCACCGAGGCACGTCCGGTATTACTATTAAGCTGAATAACAAAAGGCTCAAACTGTTTAGATTTTACTACAAAGGCTATTACTAAAGTTGCTATAACCATAAAAATAGTTAGTAGTATTATTAATATGATAAGTAAGTTACGTTGAACAAGTAACTTATCAGATCGCTCTTCATACCAATTCTGAGTAATTTTTAAAGGATTAGCCGATTTAATACTTTCTTGTGTTTGTGTATCTCCTGAACCGATTTGCGAGTTATTACTTGATTTAAAGAAGCCAAATATATTATTCATATCAAAGGTATTTTTATTATTACATTGTTATTGTGTAAAACTATTACTTTTATACTATATTTACTGAATTAACAGGTCTTCTTATACAAGGATTTACGCTTACACTCGAGCCATCATCTATATCAGCAGAAACACACGGGCTTTTAATTTCATAAGGAGCTGAAGGGGTACATGACAACAATTGAGCAAGCATAATTAATACTAATAGAAGCTTTAATGATTTTAACATTTTAATTATACATTATTAAATTATCTTGTTACTATTTTAAAATTACCTTACTATACAATAGTTCACAAGCATTTTTTGAAAAAATCTATTTATAAATATAAAAAAATATTAAAAAGATTGTAAACTATTATACTCTGAAGTAAATGAAAGAGTAGTTAACGAAGTTCAGCTTAGGAGAAGAGCGTATACTTAATACGTGGCTACCTGCGGACTTATAAGACATTGTCGCCAATTTTTCAAGTAGGACGAGTATAACATAATAACTACCATCAATAATTGTTATTGTATAATTTTAATTTATAATTTATTTATTTTAATTTTAAAGTTAAATATTTGGTATTGTAGCAACAATATAAACTTATTTTATAGCTTAAATAACATTAAATTAACAAATCATAATCATATTATAATAATTATGATAGAGTTTTAAAACAGAATAAAATTAGATATTAATCTAGTAATTATGGACCCATTAACCAACGCAATACAAGAATATATAAAATCCGGTGAATATTTTATTGATGCAAGAAAATGGTATAATTTTAAGTATATCTTACCATTAAGTCATAGAAGTCTTCTGCTTTTAATATGCACGATTTTTACCTTATTATTAACCTTAGTTTGTATAAATATCAATATATTGCTACCTATAAACAAAAAAGTAAGTTATTTAATAAAAGATGATGCCGCAAAACAAGCTACCGTTACTAATACTAAACATTCAACATTAACAAATCCTTATATCTCTATTGCAAATATTATGCTTCAGAATTATGTAAAGCAACGAGAAGAATACAATTACAATATATTAAAAGAACAATTTACCTTTATCAAAAATGCTTCTACGAGTATTGTTTATATGCAATTTGCTAATTTTATGAATATTGATAACCCATTATCACCGGTCATAAGATATCAAAAACTATATAGACGCTCAATTAATATATTATCAATTAACAATATAAACTATAACGAGGCAGTTGTTACTTTTGAATCATTGGCAAAAAATAGTACGGATGCAATTTTAGAAAATATGGTATGGGAAGCAAGAATCGGATTTATAATGGATTCTATCAGTACAAATACATCACCTGATATGCCGTTCAATTTTACCGTTACTAGTTACAAACTAAAGTTATTAAGGAATAAAAATCAGAAATAATATGAAGCAACTAATAATATTTTGTACTTTTATAATACTTACATTAGATGTATTTGCTCTTACTATATCACGACCTCTAGGTCGAGACCCACGTCTAAGAGTTATGACTTATAACCCTGACGATGTTTTCAAATTCACAGGATATTACGGCTATCAAGCAAGTATAGAACTAGCAAGAGACGAGGAAATAGTAAGTATTTCTATGGGAGATACTACTTCATGGCAAATAGTACCTGCCGGTCATAGGATTTTTATTAAACCGATGGAACCGGATGCTACTACTAATATGACTTTAATTACTAATAAACGGACGTACTTCTTTGAACTATATGCCGCCGAAACTCTTGATATGCGTGATCCTGAAATGGTCTTTAACGTAAAGTTTCTTTATCCGGATGACGAAAATGACAATATGAGCGGTCATATGCAAACTTTTTCTACTGCCCTAGCAAGTCCCGACCTGACTCATCCTGAAAAATATAACTTTAATTACTATATTAGCGGCAGCGAAGAAATAGCTCCTATTAAAATTTTTGATGACGGTGAGTTTACTTATCTGCAATTTAGAGATAAAAACGCTGAAATTTCTGGTATTTTTGCTGTAGATGATTCACTTCGAGAATCTTTAGTAAATTATCGCCTTGCTCAAGATAATCCTAATATGGTGATCCTTGAACAGGTTTTTCCTAAGCTCGCTATACGTAAGGGCAAAAAAGTCACATGCGTATTTAATCAGTCTTTCAAAGCGTATTAATGTCTACCAACGTCATTGCGGCAATGACGATGAAACTGATTCACGTAACAATACTTTTCTTACAATAACAATATAATTATGCATCATTTAATATATTTCTTTGCCTTGATTTTACTAACTAGCGGCTTATTTATAATGCTTACAAGTCGTAATTATATTCATAAAATTATCGGGCTTGGAATCTTTCAAAGTTCGGTGTTAGTATTTTATTTAAGTATCGGAAAAATTAAAATAGGCGGTGTACCTATTTTCCAAGAGGGCGTCACTACTTACACTAGCCCTTTGCCTCATGTATTAATGCTAACTGCTATAGTAGTTGGGTTTGCTACTCTTAGCGTAGCTTTAAGTTTAATATATCAAATTTATAAACATTTTGGTACAATATCAGAAAACGAAATTAATTTTGATAAATGATTATAGCTAACCATGTCCCTATCATACAAATATTATTCCCTTTATTTGGGGCTTTACTCTCAATAATATCTTTTCGCTTTATTACCTTTGCACGAATAATTACTACGATTTGTATTTTATCTAGCCTTTTGGTCAGTGTTTATGGATATAGCATTATACAAAATACGGAGCTATCTTACACCATGGGAGGATGGACTTCAAAAATAGGAATAGAATATCGGCTAAATGCACTAAACCAAGCTATTATTATTTATCTTAACTTGGTTTTATTATTCTTCTTAGTTTTTTGTCATAAGATTACTAATCAAACTATCTTAAAATATATAAACCATAATAGAAAATCTTTATTTTACGGTATATTATTATTCGCTCATACGGGCTATTTAGGGATGATTGCTACTCACGATTTTTTTAATCTATATATATTTATAGAGATTTCGGCACTTAGTAGCTATGTCCTGATAGCCTCAGGTAATAATCCAAAATCTTTAATCGGAACTTTTGATTATTTGATAATAGGTAGTATCGGTGCAACTCTTATTCTTATATCTATAGGATTTTTGCTAAGCATTACGGGTAGTTTGAATATGGCAGAAATTGCAGCGTATTTACAAGAACATACTAATTCCCGTATAATTACTATAGCTATCGGTTTTTTCTTAATAGGTGCTATTTTAAAAACAGCTTTTTTCCCTATGCATTTTTGGATGATGAGAGCTTATAATAACACGGCTTCAGTTATTTTAGTATATTTAGCAGGGATTTCTACTATAATAGGAATATATATAATATATAAATTTACTTATATTATTATAGGCTATGAGACAATTAAAACGGCTATTACAAATTTTATAAAACCTATCGCTTTAGCTACTCTTATTATAGCCCCGTATTTTGCTTACCAAACACAAGATTTCAAGAATATTATAATTTATTCATGTTGCACTCAAATAGGTTACGTATTTTTATTATACGTA
The DNA here is from genome assembly GCF_000965185.1 of Rickettsia argasii T170-B. Classification (NCBI taxonomy): domain Bacteria; kingdom Pseudomonadati; phylum Pseudomonadota; class Alphaproteobacteria; order Rickettsiales; family Rickettsiaceae; genus Rickettsia; species Rickettsia argasii. The sequence goes on along the minus strand of NZ_LAOQ01000001.1, from coordinate 270,709 downwards.
ACCGAAAACGGTATAATAGTTTTACCAAGTTTATTACTTGCGGATAGTATAAATAAAATAGCTCTTTTCTTGATAGATGCTTATAATGAAAGCTATAAAAGAGAGCCTAACAAAGTTTTAATAATAATTGCTATTATGTGCAGCTGTGGCTTACCTATCAGTCCATTATTTTTTATCAAAGTAAATATTCTTGAATTATTATTAACACAAAATCTACTATTAGATTTTATTATAATTTTACTTAGCTCCGTAGGATCGTTATTTTACCATTATAAAATGGTACTATTGTCATTCCCGCGAAAGCGGGAATCCAGTAATTAAAAAATATAAACACAGTAAGTTTTTAAAACTAAAAGCATGATTTATCTCGCTTTTTCTGGATTCCCACTTTTAGCTAGGCATGACATAGAAAGCCATACAGGTAATGCTCTAACCATACTATCAAAAAAAGTATAACAGCTTATCATGATTACACAATTTACTACTCCGAGTCTTTTGATTCTATCCACTTTGCTAGTTGGTGCATTAAACTTAACTAGCCCGTATGCCACTCAAAAAGATAGCTTTATACGTAATTTTTTACTTATTACTATCGCTATTTTTTTCTTCGGTAATATTTTAATTATAGACTGGTTGTTTTTAAAAGGTATTAGAGCAGGATTTGAATTTAATATATTCAGTAATTACTCTATAGGATTCCATCTTGAACCTTTAGGGCTTATTTTCTTAAGCTTAATAGGCTTTTTATGGATTTGTGCTTTACTTTACACTCCCAAATATCTTGCTATTAATAATATAGACTATTCTTCTAGATTCTTATTTTTCTTTAACTTAACTATTATAATCGGTGTTTTAATTGCTTTATCTAGCAACTTATTCACGATGTTTATTTGCTATGAGCTTTTAACTATTTCTACAGCTTTTTTAATAGGACATACCAAAAATAATATAGTACTTAGAGGGTTATATAAATATCTAAAAATTCTGATGATTTCTGCCACAATATTATTTTTACCGGCAGTAATAATTATTTATACTAAAACCGGTAACGGAGATTTTGCAAGTGGGAGTTTAGTAGAAAATTATTTTTCCAAAAACCAGTCAATTATTTTATTGTTAATGTTTATTTGCGGTATTGCTAAAACTGCAATTTTTCCGGTGCATTCATGGCTTCCTGCTGCAATGGTTGCACATTACCCCATTAGTAGTTTGCTGCATGCCGTAATAGTGGTTAAAACCGGATTATTTTGCATTTACAAAATCCTATTATATATATTCGGTTTATCGTATTTACAAATGATATTTGCCGAGTTTAACTGGTTAATTTTTATACCGATAGTAAGCATATTTTATAGCTCAATCAAAGCCCTAGACACGGATAATATCAAAAAAATACTCGCCTACTCTACTATGAACCAATTAAGCCTTGCATTGCTTAGTGCTTTCATGTTAACACCTAAGGCACTTGGAGCCGCAATACTCCATTTAGTTTCACATTCTTTTACAAAAATCTGCTTATTTTATAGTATGGGAAGTATTTACAGTTTAAAGAAAGCCGATCAAGTACAGAATTTACATGGTACATCCAAAGAATTTCCTTTAATTTCTTGTATTATATCTATCTCTTCATTATCATTAATCGGTATACCTATCTTTAGCGGATTTATTAGCAAATTCTCAATATTACTTGCCGCAAGCGAACAGAATCAAATCATTGTTATGATTGTCGTAATAGCTAGTAGTATATTCTCAAGCCTTTACCTGCTCAAAATATTAAGCTCTATTTATAAACCTTCTTTAGTAGAATCTAGCGTAACAAAACCACTCCCCTACTCTATACAAATTAGTATAATAATGTGCTGCTGTGCCGTAACTCTTTTCTATTTTATTCAAATCTTAATCAGAGAATTTTTAGCTTATATTACATAAACATATTTACATAATCTACACATAATCATATAATATGTATACCTTTTATACTTCAAAAGTTGGAAGTCAAATAAGCAGTGCGCCTACACAGCGTACAATAGTACTTGAACACAGGCGAATCCCGAAATTTGACGTACCAAATCTTGAAGTATCAAAGGTATACATATGGTAATTATTTTTGAGTATAAATATGACACAAATTATTAGAGCAACAGAATTTGTACGATCTTTTTCAGATATTATGAATAGAGTTTACTATAAAGGCGAAAGCTTTGACATTCAAAAAGGTAATCATATCGTAGCAAGGATTACGCCTGCAGAAATCAAGCCTTCTGTAGCAGTAAGAGACTTAGAGGAAGCTTTTAAAAATGGTCCACATCTTGATCCTGAAGATGCTGATCAATTCATGAAAAATCTCGAAGAAATAAGACGCAATACTAAACAAGATATTAAAAAATTGGTTGAAAGATGGGATTAATTATTGATACTGCTATAATCATAGCTTTAGCAAGAGGAAAGGTAAGTACTAAGCAATGGTCACATTACGGTCAGACTTATATTAGCCCTATTGTGTTAACTGAACTATTAATAGGAGTAGATAGAGTCAAGAATGAGAATAAACGTATAAAATGTTTAGCTTTTATAGAATACGTAAAAAGTCTGTTTACTATATTACCTTTCGGTATTGAAGAAGTATATACATATGCACGTATTACTCATGATTTATACACACAACGTATAACTATAGGAACTCATGATATGCTTATTGCAGCAACGGCTATTACAAAAGGTTTTCCTATATTAACTCTAAATGTAAAAGACTTTAAAAGAATCCAGGGACTAGAGGTTTTAACAGTTTCTTCTAAGGATTAAAATGTTTATTCAAAATACCAAGTGTACATTGCCGCTTACTAATTTTGAGCTTATGTTTGATTTTCACCCACAAAATCAGCTAATAGCTCTAGCATTTCTAATTGTTACTGCTATCTTAAATCTTTATACAATTTCCCAAAATAGAAAATTAGAATGCTTAATCGGTAGTTTATACTGTTTATCCTCTATTATATGCGTATTTGCAGCTGATTTTATTGCCATGATAATCTCGCTTGAATTCATGACGATTTTTGCCTGCATAATTATTTTTTGTGACCAATTAAAGATAAAACCGGCACGTCAATATTTCCTCACTCATTTATTCAGCAGCGGACTAATCTTAATCGGTATGACTCTTCTAATCCAAACAACAAGTAATACGACTTTTACTTCTTTAACGGCATCAGTAAATAATTTTGAGTTACCAGCAGTATTCATACTTGCAGGTTGTTTAATTAATGCCTCGGCTATTTTTGTAAACGGTTGGGTGGTTCATTGCTATCCTATAGCTTCAAGTAGCGGTATTGTATATTTAATTAGTTTTACTACTAAAGTTATTTTAATTATCATTTTAAAATTATTTAGCGGTCTTGAGATATTAAAGTTTTTTGGGATATCAATGATCATTTACGGATTAGTATTTTCTCTAATTGAAAAAAAACTTAAACGATTAATATGTTATCTTACCGTATCACAGCTTGGTTTTATTTTAACGGCTATTAGCATAAACTCTCCAAATATAGCTTATCTTATTACAAGCTTTATATTCATACATATATTATATAACGGATTATTTGCTTTATATTTCGCTTATATAGAAGATGAATATGATATTAAAAATTACCAAGATCTTCAGAATACTCAAATTAATTTTATTTTATTAAGCGGATTTGTTATTAGTATATTGATCTATACATCTATACTACCTATTAGTTCTTCTTATATTAAAGATGAAATAGCTAATATTTTAAGCGAGAATAGCGTAATGCTATTTTCCAAGATAGCGACTTGTACCGTATTATTTGGGTTGTTGATGGAGAGTTCTACGCCATTCCTGTCTCTCTTTATGTCATTCCTACGAAAGCAGGAATCCAGTAAAAACCTTAAAAATAAAAGCTTTATAATATTTCTGGATTCCCGCTTTCGCGGGAATGACATAAGAACTATAACCTACCTCTCTTTCTGCATCATAACTTTATGCATATGTTTATTCTACCCTATTCAAATATCACATACTGCTAACTTTAAGCTAGTAATCCTTGCAATCTCACTGTTATTGGCTTTAATATTTAGAAAAATACCACGCATTTCGACAGAAAACATAAACCTTGACCTATACCAATATATTGAAAAATTTATATATTTCAGTATCGATAAATATAAAGAAACAGCAGACAATAACGAAGATGCGGCAGAATATCTTAACTTTAAGGTTATTTGGGATAATATTTTAAGTAAAATATCTGCTTGGCATAATCAGCAAACTGCTATATTGATTGTATTATTCCTATTAATTAGTTTGATTTTAACACTACAATAATTCGATGTCATTGTTGTATAGATACCAAAATCGTCATTGCGCGAAGAAACTGTAAGTTTCAACGAAGCAATCTAGTAAACAATTCTGATTACAGAATTTTTTATTATTTTACTAGATTGCCGCGTCGCCTACGGCTCCTCACAATGACGACTTTAGGCATAACAACACAAAAAAATAAAAAACATGAAACCACCAATAACAGACAAACAAAATTACAGCTTTGAAGTTCACGGAGCAACAATAAACGATGATTATCACTGGCTGCGTGATCCTAAGTGGCCAAATGTAGAAGACTCTAAAATTTTAGATTATTTAAAAGCTGAGAATCAATATACCGAAAATTTCTTTGCTGATCTGCAAAATGATAAGAAAAAGATTTTTGAAGAATTAAAAGGACGGGTTAAATTAGACGATGAATCGGTTTATGTTAAGAACAAAGATTATTACTATTACCATAGAGTAGAGGAGAATAAAAATTATCCGATATATTGCAGAAAGCATAATAATATGGATTCAGCGGAAGAAGTAATATTAGATGTCAACCTTCTTGCTCCAAATAGCGGTTTTACTGATGTTGCTACAGTTGCAATGTCATCTGATCACAATTTAATGGCTTATAGTGTTAATTTTACAGGTAATGAACAATACAATATCAAAATATACAACCTTAAAGAACAAAAATACTTACCTGATGAATTAGGCAATGTACAGCTAAATCTCGATCGCTTCAGACAAGATGAATTTCAGGAAAAGCCTGCGGAACGTACCAATATACGTGAGCATAGGCGAATGCCGCAAAATTCGCTTGTATCAAGCGATCGAGATTTAGCTGTAGCTCCTACTATAATTTGGCATGAACACTTAAACGGCTTTTTCTATATTACTATTAATGAGAATCAACACTGGGATAAGGTAATGTTTCACCGTCTAGGTGAAGAGGTCACTCAGGATAAATTAATATTCGAGGTAAAAAACCCTCTTCATTTTATCAGCTGCAAGAAATCAGCAAGTCATGAATATATTTTTATAAATTCAGGCGATCATAATGAAAATGAAATTTACGTAATTTCTATGCAGGATGACAGTTTTACGCCTAAATTAGTACGAGCTGCAGAAAACAAAATATTCTATGAAATAGAATATAATGGCGATTATTTTTATATTAAAACTAATTATAAAGCTAAAAATTTCCATGTTATAAAACTGCCGGTAAATAATTTTGAAAATACTAGCTGGGATGATATTTATATTAAGGAAGAACAAGACAAATATTTAAAAAGCTTTAATGTTACAAATAATTATTTAATCTTAAACTATCGTGACCAAGGTTTACCGCTAATTAAAATAAAGTGGTTTAAAGATTTACAAGAAAACACAATTCATTTTCCCGACGAAAGTTTCCAAGCAAGTAGTTTTTCTACAAACTTTGAGGAAGACGATATCAGAATAGATTACTCTTCTCTAGCAAGACCCAATACCACTTATAGCTACGATTTTAATAGCGATAAATTAACGATATTAAAGAGCCACGAAATACCTTCAGGCTTTAACCCGGAGGAGTATAAAGTAGAGAGAATATTTGCAGATAATGAAGATGTAAAGGTACCTATAACCTTGTTTTATAAAAAATCTTTATTTAAAAAAGACGGTTCAAATCCTTTATATCTAATGGGTTACGGTGCTTATGGCATCGCTATGCCCGTCAATTTTAGAAATACAGCAGTGACACTTGCCGATCGCGGTTTTATTTACGCAGTTGCTCATATTAGAGGTGGCGATGATCTAGGTCATGATTGGTATGAAGCTGCTAAGTTTTTAACCAAAAAAAGAACATTTGAAGACTTCATAGCCTGTAGTAGAGCTTTAATTAACGAGCAATATACAAGTAACAACAACATAGTAATAATGGGCGGTAGTGCCGGCGGTATGTTAATCGGTTACATACTCAACGAAAAACCGGAAATCTATAGAGCAGCAATCGCGCATGTACCGTTTGTTGATGTTTTGAGTACCATGCTTGACGAAAGCTTACCGTTAACTCTCTTGGAATATAATGAGTGGGGTAATCCGAAAGAGAAAGAATATTTTGAATATATTAAATCATATTCCCCTTATGATAACGTAAAAGCACAAAACTACCCTGCTCTATTCGTTACTTGCGGTATATCCGACCCACGTGTAGGTTACTGGGAACCTGCTAAATGGGTAGCAAAATTACGAGCACTAAAAATGGACAACAATCCCTTATTATTAAAAACAAATATGGATACGGGACATAAAGGTTCTGCTGGTCGTTTTGATTATCTGAAAGAAATAGCTGACGAATTAGTATTTATTTTTAAGGTGTTTGATGTTGAGGTTTAGTTAGCAGATTTGTTGCAGGAATGACATACAACACCTCTACTGAATACAAAAACAATGCATAAAAATTATCTAGAACAATTACAAAAATTACCGATTACTTTAATTTTACTAATTAGCTTAATTTGCTGTATTGGTTTCATTGTGCTTTATTCTGCAGCAAATAGCAATTTGCAGCCCTGGGCTTACAAACAAATTATAAATTTTTGTATATTCTTGCCTTTAGCTATTATTATTGCATTAATTGATTTACGCATAATATTTAGGTTATCGTGTATCTTTTATTTGTGCGTACTCGCTTTACTAGTAGCCGTGGAGCTTTTCGGCTCAACTGCCATGGGCGGTAAAAGATGGATTGATATCGGTATAGTTAAGCTTCAACCTTCTGAACCGATAAAAATCGCCATTGTACTAATGCTTGCTAGATATTTCCATTCACTAACAATTGATGATCTTACAAAATTTCATAAAGTTATTATACCGATTATAGGAGTTTTCATACCGGCTTTTCTAATAATTAGAGAACCAGATTTAGGTACGGGAATGATTGTTTTAATTGTTGCGGCAATTATATTTTTTGCGGCAGGTTTTAGAATAAAATATTTTATAATACTAGGTCTTGCTGCTCTTATTAGCCTACCTATCGCTTGGAATATGATGTATGATTATCAAAAAAAACGGGTAATGGTTTTTTTAGATCCCGAACATGATCCGCTCGGTGCTAGTTATAATATTATTCAGTCTAAAATCGCTATAGGTTCAGGTAGCCTATTTGGACGCGGTTTAAATCAAGGTAGCCAAAGCCATTTGGATTTTCTTCCCGAACATCAAACTGACTTTATCTTTGCTACCTTCGCTGAAGAGTTCGGCTTTATAGGAGGAATGTTTTTACTAATATTATATTTTGCACTTATAACTATTTCTTTATTAATTGCCGCAAATTGCCGAGAGATTTTTAGTAAATTAATGGTAATAGGTATTACCTCAATCTTATTTAGTCACGTATTTATTAATATAGCTATGGTTATGGGCTTACTTCCCGTAGTAGGCGTACCGCTACCGTTTATTTCTTACGGCGGAACAATGATCGCATCCATGCTAATCGGCTTTGGGCTTGTGATGAATGCTCAGGTACACGGACATACCACTTTAAACTAGTGCAATTATATTGACAAAATGGATAACATAAATTAATAATAAGTTGCACTTCACTTTCTGATTTTCCCTATTGACTTTTATATAAAACAGTATAGATTTCTTTACAATTTAATTTTTTATAAAGAATTTATGCTCGGCTATGAGAAAGCACCAACAAGTTTAAATAGAGAACAAAAACAAGCATGAGGTATTTTGTCTATTGGAACTTTTCCTGAATATTTTGATTTATATTTATATGTACATATGGCAGTGCCTCTCAACGAGCTTTTCCTCAAGCTGATCCTCAGACTGCTCTAATCTATGAAGCAGCTGCATTATGTTCAACATATATATTTAGACCGATAGGAGCATTAATCTTTGGTTGGCTTGGTGATAATATAGGAAGAAAATCAACTATAATAATAACTACTTTGCTTATTACTATAGCTTGTTTTATTATGGCAAATCTTCAACTTATGATAAAACAGGAATTGTAGCTACATGGATTACGATAGCATGCCGTATGGCACAAGGCATGTCCTCAATGGGAAAAGTAATAGGAGCAGATGTATATTTAACTGAATTTATTAAACCACCTGTACAATATCCAACTGTAGCAGCTTTAGATAGTTTTTGTATATTAGGTGGTTTTGGAGCATTATGCTTAGCTTCTTTAGTTACTTCATTTGGTTTTAGTTGGCGTATAGCTTTTTTAATCGGTGCTGGAATCACTATAGTGGAATCATCGGGAGAACTGCGCTTAGAGAGACACCGGAGTTTGTGTATACTAAACGATATTTAAGAAAAACTTTAGAACAAGTTAATATTGATCCTAAGAAGATAAAAGTAATATTAAAACTATTATAGCGTTTTTTTATTAGATTGTACAGGTCCTGTAGCATTTTATGTATAATATATTTATTGTACTAATATATTAAAAAATACTTTTAATTATAGCCCTGCAGAAATTATTCATCAGAATTTATTTGTAGCACAGTTTAATTATTGTTGTTTTATTTCATGTGCCTCTATATACACAGCAATTTTTACAAAACTAATTAAACTTTCCTCATTTTTTCAGGTGATTTAGCACCTAAAGTTTGTAAATTATGCATTCTGTCAAAGAACTTTATTAATACTATATCATATCTTTTTTGTCTAACTAGCAAATTCATTATGTTTTATTAGTGCTGTTATTGCTTATCCCGTATAAAGCTTATCTGCCAAAAACTTTCTTCTTTATATTATCTTCTTCTAAAAAATATATCACTTTTTTCATTCAATATATCATCACGGTTTGTATATAAAGATTCAATAAATAAAATAGAGTCCTTTAAAGCTAGTTGCACAGCTATATTGTCCTGATCATGTCTTTCTATAGCTTTAGAAGAAAGCCCAAATTCTTTAACTACATTACCTAATTCTTTTATATTAGCTCGAAATCTAGTAGAATCAGAATTTGATATAGGTGTTTTTGAAAGATTTATTATTTCGTTTTTACGTTCTTGTGTTTTAATAATAACTATTTTCTTTAAGTTATCGTCTAAATCTTCTATTCCAATTTTATTGCGAATAATATCGTTTATACTAATTACTTTATTTCCATGCTTTCTCTCATGCCTTGCTGCTACTATACTGCAAACCAAATCTGTTAATATATCTATCTAAGAAACTTTGCGTTATTAAATCTATACCTTTTGCTAATATTTTTATTATACCCTCTTGCTCATTAATATTATTTTTAAATATTTTAGTTTCAGCAATACAGCAAGCATTTATGATATTTTTATATTCCAATAAAATGCATTACAGTAATCGTATAATAATGGGCTTGCTTGTGCTAAACTTTCAATTCCTCTAAAGATTTCTGCTTTTTGTATTGTTCCACTAGCTTTTAGTGTTTTATTGTGGCTATCTATCTTAATTTCATAGGCATCTAATCTTTTATTTGCCCCGGCATCTAGTAATTTAAAATTACTGGTTTTCAACCTTATTTTTGCATCTTGAATTATTTCACTTGCAAACTTCAGCTTACTACTATGTTTAAATATCTGTTTTTCTTCTTCAGGCTTAAGCTTTTCATTCTTAATAAAGCAATCACATTGTTCTTGGGCTGCTAATTCGTTAAATAGTTGCCCTCTTAGTTCTGTGTTAATTTCTGCTGGATAAATCGTGGCTATTTTCTTTAAATGATCCTCACCAAATTTATATATTAGATGATCACCGAAAATACTTCTTTTTTCTAACAACATTACGAACTTATCTTTATTATCACCTGCATAAGATAAAAGATATTTTTCAGTAAAAAATTTGGTATTTTAATTTGTAATACTACTTACGTAATTAATATCACTTGCTGCTATTTTAAGAGCTAATCCTTTGTTTAGGAATATAGGTTTATGTGTTTTATATCATTCTGCTAACGGATCGTCTGTTTCTGCAAGTAATTTAGTTACAAACTCCTCCAAACTTACTATTTTGCTTGCTGAATTATCGGTTGTAAATGTTTCATAGTTTCTATCTTCAAATATTATCTTGCCTTCTATTCCCGGTGCTTTACTAACCGATACTGTAAAAGTAAAATTATATTTCTTTATACCATTTAAAATAAACTTACTCTCTAACTCATTTATCACACCGCTTTTTAATATGCTTTTACATATTTCTTTTAAACAGATTTGCGTTTCGCTTATATTCGGTAATTAGTTAAAACTCACAATAAACCATTCTATTACTTCAGGATTTTTACTTTTTTCATTCTTGAGTGATGTAATCGGTTATTGTGTGTAGAGTGGTGTTTGCCTTTGTGTGTAAATCTTCATCAAATTGGAATGCTTCAATTTTAGTTAAGTAAATTATTTTTAATAATTCATGAAATTGTTTATGACCTCCTTTATTAACTAACATTACTTTTAATATTTCAATTAAATTCCAAGTAGCTTCATACTCAGGCATATCTGTCAACATAAGGGTCACTGAGTATATCTTTGAACACTTTAAATGCTTCTTCTACCGGTTTTACCTTTCCTAATTCAACTAAACTTAAAGCAGACTCAGATTTGTCAGAATTACTAAATAGATTTTTCAGTATTTTAGATGCGTCATGTGATATATTGGGGTTTATTTGTATTATCCAACCTAGGATTTTGGCGATTGTGAATTCAATATAATTACTAGGATTATTAAGTAGTGTATTCAATATTTTTAATGTCTCTTGGGCTAAACTAGGATTTATACGTACTGTTTCAGTTAAGCTCCAAATAACTACAATTTTGACTTCGTTGCCGGAATCGTTTAATACTTCTTTCAATATACTAAATATTGCTAATGTTAAACTTGACAATATATATTAACTCTAAACTTAAAACAACCGTAGCCTTAATATAAATATTAGAATCATTTAGTAGATATTGCAGTGTATTTAAAGCTTCTTGTTCATGCATTACACTTAGCATTTCAGTTAAGCTTCGAGTAGCTTGATATAAAATTTCATTATTAGAGTTACCCAATAGTTATTCTGATTTTAAACATTGCACAGTATCAAATTTGACATAATTAGCATTACGGATTAGTGTTTTCAATATGTTCAATGCTTCTTTTACTAAACTAGGCTTTGCTTTTACTATTTCAACTAAAACTGAAACTGCCTAGAACTTGAAATTTTCTATAGGATCATTAAATAATTCTTGCAGTGCATTAAATGCCTTGGGTGCTATATTAGGTGTTGTATTTACTATTTTAACTAAGCTTTTAGTAACTCAGTATTTGTTGTATAATTTTTTTTACCTGATTTAATATTTTTATATCTAAATTAGGCATAATATTAATTATTTCAATCAATATTATATTTACATATTCATTTAATACCTTTTTATTTAATAATGGTATTATTTTTTTAAAGCTTTCCTGTAATACTGTCTTATCTATCGTCTCATCTAATATATGTGCCAATTTTTGTAATACTAGCTTCTTTAATTGCGTATCATCAACTTTTAATAAACCGATTAATCTTTCATAAATTTTTGTTTTATTACCCGAAGTATTTTTATTTATTAATTATTTCTATAGCTATTTTAAATGCTTGAAATATAGTTTCTTTGTTTCGTAATTTCTCATTTATTAGCTTAGCAATCTCTGCCGATAAATATCCGCTATCTATTATATGTTGTTCCCAATCTGTAATATCTTGTAGTACGATCTCATCTATCAACTCTTGTATTTGTTTTAAATACGGTATTCTACTATTAAATTGTCCCTTAATTTTGCTTTGAGCTAATAAATGCACTAAGAGTATAATCTTTCTTTCAATTCCTAGCTCTAATATTCCATCAACATTACATGTTACAGCTTCCCAAAATATTTCTATTAACTCTTGATTATTTTCATTACTTACCATCCCTGCTAGAAACTTCAGAGTCATTAGATATTTCGGTTCGTTTCTATGCGCACCTATAAAGCTCGCTGCTTTGTGTTTTGTATTATTATCTGTTAACTGATTTTTTAAATAACATGCAGCTAGATATTCTTGAAATGTTAAATGAATAAATTGAAAATTTTGCCCTTCTCTTCTTAATAGCCCTTGTTCTATAACTTCATCTATATCATTAGCTTCAGTTTTATTTTTATATTTATTTTGGTTTTTTTCTAGATGCCTATTATTAAGCCAGTTTATTATTTCACTATATAAATATTAAAATCTTCATCGCTGTTTTTGTGCAACTGATCCCTTATATCTTGATCACTCCAAACCAAACATATTAATGCAGTATTGATAGGAACTTCACATATTTCTTTTTTATTTGGCTATGAGTATCCAAAAAGCTTTTTAATTGCACTCCTAGCTCTTTATCATACTCAAAATTTTTATGTACATATTGCTCTATTCCCTCACTATCCCAGCCTGTATTGTCTACTTTCTGCTCAAATCTGTTGCTCATTTCTTCTATAACCGCATTAGGCCTAGAACTCATTACGATATTTTTATACTGAAATACCGAATCCATAATATCTCGGTAATCACGATTACTCTGTGACAAAAACGCTACCTCATCATAACCATCCAGTAGTAATAATATCCTATCTTTATCTTGTATACTTTTTATATCTTCAAGTTTTATATCTTTAGAATCTAAACAATAATGGACAAAACAACTTAGTATATCGTCATCTATATTAGTACCATAACGTACTGTCCAATTGCTTAACAATTCCTTTAACCTGATTCTAAATACATAATCAAATTTGTTGTTCCACAGTTTGTCTTTTTCCCATTTATAAGATAGATAATGCATTAACGTGGTTTTACCTATTCCTGCACTACCGAGTAACAATACTTTACCTATATCAACTTGCATTCTGTTTATTTTCTCAACTATATTTTTTATTTCTGAGGTACTTTTATTAGTTAGATTTCTGCGAAGTATCGCAAACTTATTTTCTTCATTCAGTGACTTAACTATATTATCAATTTTTTCTTCTTGAACTTGATAATTTTTATTAAATAGCTCTCTTATCTCTCCGTATCTATGGCTTTAAAAATATTCTCTATTTCTGCCGGTGATGAAACAGAAGTAGATTTCGGTACGTGGGCTAGTCCTTTTGTCGGCAATAGTACTCAAAAGGCACAAAATAATCTAAGCGGTTATAAATCTAACTCAACCGGCAGTACTGTCGGTTTTGATAGTTGAGTAGGCGATGATTTCTTACTTGGCGTTGCTAGTGCATGGCAAACGAACTCTTACGGTTGATATGGCACTGAGATTAGGTAAATATTTTCACACTTCAGCCCAGTTATGTAATTTACAAGCAAGATATGATTTAAAATTAGCCCAGCGTAATGAATGGCCTCATATTAAAATCGTATTCGTACTATGGAAGTAGCAAGAAAAGCTAGTTTATCATTTCCCAGCAACGGCAAAAGATTCAGGATGTCTTATGGCAATATCGATATCCTGCATAAATCTTATTCTTATACTGTCGCTTGTATCAAGTGCATAAGGGTTAACTAACACATCTAATACGCCCCATTGCCCGACATAAAATATTAAATAATACTTTTTATCACGGAGTAATACATTATAAAAAAGGCAACAAATACTACTCTCATATTTACAAGCTTATTGTTACTAAAGAATTATAGAACAAATAGAAAAAGTTTTTGCATCAATGTATATTGAGCCTGATTTATTGAACAAAATAATTAAAAGTGTTAAAGAATCGGCAAAATATGAAAAAGATTATTATAACACAAGAATAACAGAATTAAATAAAGAGCTTATCAGTGTAAAAAATAGCCTTGATAAGCTTAGAAGTAAACTTTTAGAAGGTATATTTACAAATGAAGAATACGAAGAAGATAAATATAAATTAACAACACGTCGTGATAAAGTAATGTAGAGATAACAGAGCATAATAAAGGTGATGATTGTTTTACGGAAAAAATGATAGATGTACTAAATTTAGTTGTCAATGCACATCAATATTTTGTTTTGTCGAATGCTGAGGGGAAAAGACACCTAATAAAAACTGTGTTTTCAATTAAATTAACAGGCAAAAAGCTTGACTTTATGCTGCATTCACCGTTTGATGCATTCGTAAAGTTGTCAAAAATCGAGAAATGGCTCCCCGGGCCGGACTCGAACCAGCGACCGAACGGTTAACAGCCGTTTGCTCTACCACTAAGCTACCGAGGAACATTAGAAGCATCTGGAAGATTCAGATACTTCCTTATAACAAATCTTTATTATAACGTCTAGCGTTTTCTTTATATAAAATAAAAAAGTTTTATTCATCACCTATTTTTAAAGCTGCAATAAACGCAGATTGCGGAATTTCGATATTACCGTACTGTCTCATTCTCTTTTTACCTGCTTTTTGTTTCTCAAGTAATTTACGTTTACGACTTATATCACCGCCGTAACATTTAGATAAAACATCTTTACGTAGGGCTTTAATAGTCTCACGAGCGATAATACGACTACCTATACTTGCTTGAATTGCTATATCAATCTGCTGTCTCGGTATTAAATCCTTTAACCTTACGCATAATGCCCTCCCCCTTTGCTCGGCACGTGAGCGGTGTACGATTGTGGATAGTGCATCAACCGCCTCTGCGTTAACCAAAATCCCAAGCTTAACAAGTTCGGAAGGTTCATAAACATCCATTTGCCATTCAAAACTTGCATAACCTTTAGAACAGCTTTTTAAACGATCATAGAAATCGTAAACTATCTCATTTAGCGGTAATTTATAAATTATTTTAGCCCTATTTGCTATATAGCTATGATCAAGCTGCATCCCTCTCTTTTCCGTACAAAGCGATAGTACCGCACCTAAAAACTCATTAGGTACCATTATAGTTGCCTTAATCCAAGGCTCTTCCATTGATTCGATTTTTTGTAAATCAGGCAAATCTGCTGGGTTATGTATCTCTAAGTTCTCACCGTCCCGCATATGAATTTTATACACCACACTTGGAGCGGTAGTGATTAAATCTAAATCGAATTCCCTACTTAAACGTTCTTGGATTATCTCTAAATGTAACAGCCCCAAAAAGCCGCATCTAAAGCCTACTCCGAGTGCCGAAGAGCTTTCCATTTCATACTCAAAACTAGCATCATTAAGGCGTAATTTAGCTAGTGAATCCTTTAGATGCTCAAATTCCGAGCTATCCGTTGGATAAAGACCACAAAACACTACAGGTAAGTTTGGTTTAAAACCCGGTAGAGCTTGCTCACAAGGCTTTTTTTCATCAGTGATAGTATCCCCAACTTTACAATCCGCTACTTGCTTTATAGCCGCAGTAAAGAAGCCGATTTCGCCTGCATGCAGAACATCCGAAATATGTTTTTTCGGAGTAAAATAGCCAACATTCTCAACGGTATAAACTGAGTTAGTAGCCATCATTTTAATACGCATATTCTTACGTAAGTAGCCATCAATAACACGTACTAAAATAACCACGCCAAGATATGGGTCATACCAACTATCAACAAGCAAAGCTTTCAAAATATCAGAACTACTTTCTTTTGGCGGAGGTAATTTATTTACTATAGCCTCTAAAACTAAATCAATCCCTATACCGCTTTTAACAGAGATTAGCACAGCCTCACTTGCATCGATTCCGATTATATCCTCTATTTGCTGCTTAACCTGTTCAGGTTCTGACGCCGGTAGGTCAAGCTTGTTAAGCACCAGTACAATCTCATGATCGTTCTCGATTGCTTGGTAAACATTGGCAAGCGTTTGTGCTTCTACTCCTTGCGTACTATCAACTACCAATAACGAGCCTTCACAAGCAGCAAGTGACCTACTAACTTCATAAGCAAAATCGACATGCCCGGGAGTGTCCATTAGATTCAAATAGTAGGTGTTACCGTCTTTAGCTTTATATACAAGCCGCACGGTTTGTGCCTTAATAGTTATACCTCTCTCTTTTTCAATATCCATCGAATCTAGCACTTGCTGACTCATTTCCCTAGCCTGCAAGCCGCCACAATGTTCAATTAACCTATCGGCTAACGTAGATTTACCGTGATCAATATGGGCGATTATTGAGAAGTTCCTTATATATTTTTGATGATTCATAATTATTGTGATATAATTTGCATTTGTTTATTGTCTGTTAGCCCGCGATCAAGTCGCGGGATGACACTAAACCACGATAATATATAACAAAATCGAAATTTATAACAGGAAAAAATAATGCGAGCTGAAATAGAAAATTATGTAAAAAAAATTGAGCAGTCTTTAGAACTACTTTGGAGGTCACTTTGACGTTGAAGCATCAACTGAAAGACTGAACGCGTTAGAAGAGTTAACAGCCGATCCTAGTTTATGGAATGATCAGGCTAATGCTCAAAAATTACTGCGAGAAAAAAGTAATCTGGAAGAAAAACTAAACGCTTTTAATAAACTCAAATCCAATTTAAAAGATGCTTTAGAACTTGAAGAAATGGCTGAAGCTGAAAACGATTTAGAAACACTTTCACAAATTGAACAGGACTTAAAAAATTTAAGCATAATTGCTGCCAAATTTGAAACGGAATGTTTGTTTTCAGGTGAAGCAGACGGTAATAATTGCTTTTTAGAGATTAATGCTGGAGCCGGGGGAACTGAAAGCCATGACTGGGCGTCTATTATGATGCGTATGTATTTGCGTTTTGCCGAAAGACTCGGCTTTAAAACCGAAATAATCAATATGATTAACGGCGAAGAGGCAGGCATTAAATCATGCACGATTAGGATAATAGGAAAGCGTGCTTACGGCTGGTTTAAGACCGAAGCTGGCGTTCACAGATTAGTGCGTATTTCTCCGTTTAATGCAGCCGGTAAAAGAATGACTAGCTTTGCAAGTAGCTGGGTATATCCCGAAATTGATGATAATATAGCAATTACTATTGAGGATAAAGATTTAAGAATCGATACTTTTAGAGCATCGGGAGCCGGCGGGCAGCACGTTAATACTACCGATTCAGCTGTACGTATCACTCATATACCGACCGGTACGGTAACACAATGCCAAAGCGATAGATCGCAGCATAAAAATAAAGCTCAAGCTATGAAAATGCTTCAAGCCAAACTCTATGAGCTTGAAATGCAAAAACGTACCGATAGCGTTAACGAGCAGAATGCTACTAAAACCGATAATAGCTGGGGACATCAAATTAGATCATATGTTTTGCAACCTTATCAAATGGTAAAAGATTTACGTACCGATTATGAAACTTCCGATACTAAAGGAGTGCTTGACGGTGACCTTGAAGAATTTGTTTCCGCAAACCTTGCTATGAATGCGGGTGGTAAGAAGTAGTGAAAATCAATGAGCAATACTTTAAGTAATGAATCATATACTGATTTAATTAAAAATTTAAAACACGAAATTAGCAAAGCTCTTATTAGAGCCCATTTAGCAGTAAATAAAGAATTGATAGTTCTTTATTGGAATATAGGAAAATTAATTTTAGAACGTCAGAATAAAGAAAAATGGGGATCAAAAGTGATGCAAAATATTTCTAATGATTTGCGCAAAGAATTTCCTGAAATAAAAGGATTATCATATCAAAACCTTTCTTATATGCATCAGTTTTTTGCAGAATATAATAATGACCAAATTCTCCAACAGGCGGTTGGAGAAATCCCATAGAGTCATAATATTATTATTTTTTCAAAACTAAAAAATATAAATCAAAGAATTTGGTATGCACAACAAACCATCGAAAATGGTTGGTCAAGAAATGTATTATCTTTGCAAATTAAAAGTAATTTACATGAAAGGTCAGCGAAAGGTATAAATAACTTTTCCAATACTCTACCTGAGCTACAGTCTGATTTAGCCAGGTCGATTATAAAAGAACCGTATAACTTAGAATTTTTAGATATTCAAGGTAAAATAATAGAACAAGATTTAGAAAATAAATTGATAGATAATATTAAAAACTTTTTATTAGAGTTAGGACAAGGTTTTGCATTTGTTGGCAATCAGTATCATATAGAACTTGAGGGAGAAGATTATTATTTGGATTTAGTTTTTTATCACATAAAACTCAAATGCTATGTATGTTGTTATTGAATTAAAAACCGGCAAGTTTAAGCCGGAATATGCCGGTAAACTAAATTTTTATCTTAATTTAATGGAGCGCACAATTAAAGATAATTCGGACAATCCTACAATTGGGTTAATTTTGTGCGAAGAAAAACAAGGTATTACTGTAGAATACGCTATAGAAGGCATCCAAAAACCAATAGGAGTATCACAATTTAAGCTTACAGCAACATTACCTAAAAAGCTTGAAAAATTCCTGCCTACCCCTCAAGATCTAGCAAAGCTAAAAAGCAAATAAATTACTAAAAGTTATTTTTCTTGATATCATGGTCAAGCTTTGGTATGACCTTTTCATATTTCAACCTTATTATTTTTATCGCAACATGAAAAACTAGAAAAACTTTACTACTGCTATTTCTATATTTATTATAGCTATAGCCTCGGTTCTAGGATTTCAGAGTTATCAAAAATTTACTCAAGATAAATATTTTGAGCAGATAATAACCGTAAATAATCTAGAGTTTGATCCTGCTAATGAAAAAATCCACAAGACATTCTTATACCAAAATACCTATCAATTCCGATACTCAAAATATAGAGGCTGCAGATAAAAAGGACGGATATAATAGGATGAGGCTTGGCATAGATAGAGATTGCAAGAGAAGTCGCAGCTAAAAAACTTGATAAGCAAATATCTAGCCTAACATATGAAGAATTGCAAAAATACGGACCGATGATTTTGTTTAACGGCGGAGCGTATGATAATAAATTACTACAAGAAGCGCTTGATAAAAATATTATTACCGATTATCCAAAAGAAAATTTTTATATTTTTACGCTGCCGGAATACCAAACCAATACCGGCGCGGACAATTAACACTCTATATAAAGAGCATGAGAACAGTAATATTGACTTAAGTAACGCCGAAATTGCTATTGTTACTCATGCTTATCATTTTCCTCGTGTTAATCGATATTTTGATAACAAACCGAATTTTGACTTCTTCTTTATTCATAACACTAAACCTATAATTTTCTTAGTCGATCGAAAATTTGAAATCATAGGAGTAGATAATGAACTAAAGCAGGAGCTAATAAAATTACCTAACTATATAGAGAAAGGTTTTGTTGCAGAAAAATTAAATGCTAATATTTTTAGCAATGCTTAATTAATCAATGACTATCTCTCTTGCTTCTTGTTCTTTAATCTCAATACGAGGTAGAATAATAGTAAGTATTCCATTCTTAAGGCTTGAAGAGATATTTGCCTGATCTACATCTTCATATAATGATATTACATAATTAAAATTTTTATTCATATAATTATCTGAATCATCAGCTTTATTTTTTTCTTCTATATTCCCTGTAATAAATAATTTATTACCGTTTACTTTAACCTTAATTTGACTTTTATCAAAGCCAGGTACTTCCATAACAATAATATACTGCTTATCTTTAGTAATAAAATTGCTTTTTATGCTATTAGATTCATAAAGCGGCAATCTATTTTTAAATAAATTATCAATATTTGTAATTTGATTATCTATTAAATCTGCTACCTGACGCAGTGGCGTTGCATTACCGGAATCATAATTCTTATTAGCTATTGCAATATTACTAGATAAAATCATAGCTGCTATAGACGGAATATATAATCTTACGCTCTTTAACATAAAACCACCATTAATTTTGTTAGTTATATATTTAAATATATAAAATTATCTATTTAAAATTCAAGTCTTACATTTCCATAATTTACTGAAAGTACGCTGCCCAAAATAAAAACTAATAATCTCCGCAAAAATAGTTTGATCTTCTATGCTCCATAATATATCTAGATATTCAACTAGCAGAGCAGAACTTTTTAACGATTTATATTGAACATATTTAACTCCTACATACATTGCAAAAAAGCTATAGGCAAGCACGGGTCTTACCGAGCCATTTAAAGCATCAACCCAACTAACACCTGATTTATAAGTGGAGTAAAGAGAATATTGCTCTGCCATTTCTTGTGATATGGTAAGCTCTGTAAAAGTTTTAGAAGTTTTAGACTGATTAAGTTTTTGTTATTAGCAATTTGACGGTCTAAAATATTTATCTCGTGTTTTTTGTCGTTAATATCTTTATATATTTTCAAAATTTCAGGAATTATTGAACTAATAAATCCTGTTATCGCCGCAAGTAAAGTAATCATAAATATCTATCTATATAAATTTTAGGATAAGTATAGCAAAAATTAAGTCATTATACTAAGAAAGAGGCAAAAAGGGGCAGCATGGACTGATTATTTATGTCGTTCCTGCGAAAGCAGGAAGCCAGTTTTTTAATCTAATTATATACTAAATTTTTATATAGTTTGCTGTGTTTTTATCATTTTTTACTGGATCCCTGCTTTCGCAGAAATGACATCGAACATGTTTAATGATCCATGCAACAACGCCAATAATAGGAAAACTGATCCACTCAACAATTACTTTAAATTAGACCAAATACGGTTTTTTGCAATATAGAAAAAGATAGTAAATACTGCTAAAAACATCATAACTTTAAGACCCATAGATTTACGATGTTCCATTTCCGGCTCAGCTGCCCATTGTAGAAATACCACAATGTCTTGCGACATCTGCTCTACACTTGCGTTAGTACCGTCCATATAGGTTACCTGCCCGTCTGTAAGCGGCGGCGGCATTGCTACTTGCTCGCCAGGGAAATAGGGATTATAATGAGTTCCCTGCATCAGCTTAAAATCTGCCGGCGGTTCAGTATAGCCGGTAAGTAGCGAATATATATAATTAGCTCCGTCATGACGTGCTTTTATTATCAACGATAAATCAGGAGGATGGGCACCGTTATTAGTTGCTCTTGCTGCTTGCTCATTAGGGTAAGGAGGTACAAAACGATCAGAGGGAAGAGCGGGGCGGTCAAACATCTCACCGTCATCATTAGGTCCGTCTTGTATCGTATAGCCTCTGGCAATCTCTTTTATCTCGTCATCCGAAAAGCCGATATCTTTAAGATTACGGTAATATAAATTGTTTAAACCGTGGCAGACACTACAAACTTCTTTATAGACCTGAAAACCTCTTTGTGCTGCTTCACGATTAACTGTACCAAATACGCCGCCAAACGACCATTTCATCTTTTTTGGACGTAATACTTCTTCGTTGGCTAAACTTAAGCACGACGTTAGTAGTATGATGATAGAGATAAGTAGTTTAGTTTTCATAAATTTTTTTGAGTCGTCATTGCAAGGAAAAATTGAAAATGTTGACGAAGCAATCTCAGGAGCTTATATATTATTTTATAAGATTGTCGTGTTGAGATTTTGTCTTTACTTACAATGATGTTTTTATTACAGAATAATTTCATTATACAAATTATCCCAATTTATATTTGTTTGTTCCATTAATTTAATTTTTTTGTCTCTTAAACCGGCTTTAATTTGTTTTTCTCTATTTATTGCTGAATTCATAGTTGATGAATCTCATAAAATACTAAAATTTTGCAATTTTTACTAAACCCCTTAATTGTATCATTTTTGTGTTGATATATTCTTTTTATTAAATTAAAAGTAACACCAGTATAGCCATTTTTCAGTATAGCCATTTTTCTTGTTAGTTACTATAATATACTATTGGTTACTTCATAAATTTGTATAATACAAAAAACGTCATTGCGAGCAGCCATAGGCTGCACGGCAATCTCATGAAATAATAACAAACTCCTGAGATTGCTTCGCAATGACTTAACTCTTACAACTCCTCCGGCAATGGCAGCGGTTTTTCATATTTACCTATCAGCGGCAGAGCTACTAAGACATGAAAAAAGTAATAACAAGCAGCAAAACGGCTAATGGTAATATACAGCTCTTCTGCCGGCTGCCCGCCTAAATAACCAAGCAATAAACAATCTGCCATAAATAGCCAAAAAGCCATGCGGTGTATCGGTCTATAATTGCTACTTCTAACTTTTGAAGTATCAAGCCAAGGTAGTAAGAATAACACAAATATACTTCCGAACATTAATAGCACCCCACCAAGCTTAGACGGCACAGCTCTAAGTATTGCATAAAACGGCAGAAAATACCATTCAGGGACAATGTGGGCAGGCGTAACTAACGGATTTGCCGGAATGTAATTATCGGGATGTCCTAAATAATTAGGTTCATAAAAAATAAAATAGGCAAATATTATGAAATAAACTCCGAAACCGACAAAATCCTTTACGGTATAATAAGGGTGGAACGGAATAGTATCTTTAGGGCTTTTAACATCTATACCTTTTGGGTTATTTGAACCATGCTGATGCAAGGCCACTAAATGCAGCATCACTAAAGCAACAATAATAAACGGCAATAAATAATGCAGTGAGAAGAACCTATTTAATGTCGGGTTATCAACAGAAAAACCACCCCATAACCACGTAACTATGAATTCCCCTATTAACGGAATAGCGGAAAATAAATTAGTAATAACCGTTGCTCCCCAGTAGCTCATCTGCCCCCAAGGAAGCACATAACCCATGAAAGCAGTAGCCATCATGGTTAGAAAAATGATGATACCGATATGCCAAAGCAGTTCTCTAGGTGCTTTATAAGAGCCGTAATACAAACCTCTTGCTATGTGTAAGTATACGGCGGCAAAAAACATCGATGCACCTACCGCATGAGTATAACGCAGTAACCAACCGTAATTCACGTTACGCATGATTCGCTCAACACTATCGAAAGCATGATCAACATGCGGAGTATAGTGCATAGCAAGTATGACGCCGGTGATTATCTGAATCACTAACGCAATACCAGCAATAGAGCCTAAATTCCACAAATAGCTAAGATTTTTCGGAGTTTGATAATGACTAAAATGCTTTAGGAACGCAAAAATAGGAAGACGATAATCTATCCATTCTATAATAGCATTAGGCTTTTTAGGGGTAATATCTTCATTCATAAATAATTACCCTATTCTAATTTTTGTGTCGCTAATAAAAGTGTAAGGCGGCACAGCTAAATTTAAAGGAGCAGGCCCTCTTCTAACTCTACCTGAAGAATCATATTGTGAACCATGGCACGGACAAAACCATCCATCATATTCACCTTGATTAGCAAGC
The DNA here is from genome assembly GCF_000965185.1 of Rickettsia argasii T170-B. Taxonomy (NCBI): domain Bacteria; kingdom Pseudomonadati; phylum Pseudomonadota; class Alphaproteobacteria; order Rickettsiales; family Rickettsiaceae; genus Rickettsia; species Rickettsia argasii. The sequence goes on along the minus strand of NZ_LAOQ01000001.1, from coordinate 247,214 downwards.
GGTACACAACCTAAATGCGTGCAGATCCCGATCGTCACCAGCCAATTATCATGCCCTGCTTTCACACGTGCTTCATCTGCTTCAGGATCAATTAGCTCTGACATTTTAACGGCTCTTGCTTCAGCTATTTTGTCAGGCGTACGGTTAGTGATAAAAACCGGTTTACCTTGCCATTTAACCGTAACTGTTTGACCTACCGCAATATTTGATAAATCAACCTCAACTGATGATAAAGCTAGCACGTCCGCAGAAGGGTTTAAAGAATCAACGAGAGGCCAAAGAGTACATGCTGCCCCAACTGCTGCAACACTACTAGCCGTTAGAACCATAAAATCACGACGTGTTGTTTGTTTGTTTTTATTCTCTTCAGTATCCGACATATAATATTAAGGTGACATAAATTAACGATTATTATTACTACCGCTTGGGGTATTATTAAGATTATTTGGATTTTCTAGTGCTTCATAAGGATTTATTATAGGACGTTCAGCGTCTGCAGCACTATCTGCTTGTTTTGGCGTAAGCTTATTTATTTCATCTTCTAACACTTTTGCTCCTGTCCCTTCTTCATGCTTATATTCGCCAGGATCACTTAAGCAATTCCAAAAACTAACTAAACGATTCCAATTAGGACCGAGTTTTGTAGTACAATTTTGAGCAACTGCTTTAGTTGTATCTAATATCTCGACTGTAGTTTCAGTAAAATAATCTATAAACCCAATTTTTTTTAAGCCCAATACTGTATAATATAAAGTAATTAAGGAAGCAACTGCTATAATTAAATACCATTTAGTGATAATAGACCACAGAAAAAATCCCATAGGATTTGCTGCCATTAACCTTCGTAAAGCCTTCCACATATATTTTGCTCAAAAAAATTTATTAATAATATTCATTTTATTTTATATCACTACATTAGTAAAAATAAAGCAAAATCACGTAATATTATAAATATTTTTAATTAAACAGGAACTCAAGAAGAATGAAATCGGTAAAAATACTAAATTAATTCCTATCATAATAAAAATTAATTGTAAGTTATTATCTTGTAATATTAAACCTGTCATTATAATATTCGGAATTAATAACGGCATGATAAACGTACCGACAAAGTTAGCATTCTTCTTAAAATAACATTGCACGCTACCGGATAACACTACTAAACTACTTGATAACACTAATATCATCCATACACTAATAAAGAAAAATATTATCTCAAGCAAAGTTTGATCAAACAAAACATAAATAATGGGTAAAACAAAAACCAGCCCTATCGTACTGCTGATAAATATAGCAAAAAATTTAGCCAATATAATTTTTTCATGACTAACAATTGATAATAATAACTCTAAGCTTCCGTCTTCCAAATCAGATTTAAATATCACCGAAGAAAAACCGATTAATGAAATTAATAAACAAATTACCGAAAAAATTAAACCGAATTTGTTAATATCCCTTTCACTGTTAATTAAAACAGTACTAATTATGCAAAATAAAAAAAATATAACTAGATATTTAATTATATTATTAATACGATTCTGCACTATCAATTCACGCTTAATTAGTACAAATAGACTATTCATAATTATTAAATACGTTGTAAATTAAGTACATAATAGCTGCAACAGTTAAACCTATACCAATTTCAACAATAACTATCGCAATATGCTGAGCAAGTAGCCTATCATTGATAAAATTTGTTAGTGAATAATAATTTAAATAATTATCGTTAAAAAAGAGTGATATTGTTCCTACAATTGCATATATTGCTACACCTAAAACCGCAATACAAACTAGCACGTTAGATCGGCTTAATTTTCGATTACCGTAAACTAAATCATAAGCAATAAGGCTAGATGCAAATATAACACCTGCTTGAAACCCACCACCCGGCGAAGACTCACCGTTAAGCTGAATATATATACTATATAAAATTATATAAGGTATTATAAAACTAGTAATATATTTTATTATTGGATTTGTCATCCCGTGGCTTGACCACGGAATCTTGTATCGCCTGCTGTGTCCTGAGATACCGCGATCAAGTCGCGGTATGGCATCATCAGACTTTCTTGAAAATATCAACAGCACGGCAATTCCTGCAATTAAAATTACGCTAGTTTCACCTAAAGTATCATATCCACGATAACTTGCAAGAATAACCGCAACAAAAGAAGGTATACCTATATCTCTAGAGGTATTTTCGATATAATATTTACTTGAATGCATATGAATAGGAGCATTATCATCACCGTAATTCGGTAATTCTAGCCCCATATAAGCAAGAGTTACTACAAACAATAAACATATTAAACTTGCCGGAATAATATTAGTTCTCTCAATATTCTTTAAATCCGAAGGTAATTTACGCAACAAATTCAAATATACGCATGTTGATAAGCAAGCTCCAAGTGCTGCCTCGGTCATTGCAACATCAGGAGCATCCATAATAAGATAGGATACACCAATTAATAAGCTAAATACAGAAGCAGCAATCACTGCATTTAGTAAATCTTTAGCAAAAATTATTTTTATCGAGATTAAAATCAATAACAAAGCAATTAAGTTAAGTAGGTAATTGCCGAGATCAAAATTTAAAGCTGTCTTTACTGTCATATGGTTGTTAAAATTTAACGTCATTGCGAGGAGAAAGGTAATTTCGACGTGGCAATCTTATCAAGCATCCTGAGATTGCTTCGTCAAAATTTTCAATTTTTCCTCGCAATGACGGTACTATCAGCTCTAATTTTCATAAATAAAGATGCTTTACCAAGTGCATGAGTTGCTACCGGATTTAGTATAAAAATCAATAAAGCCGCTAAAATTAATTTAACAGAGTTCACAATATCTGCTTCAATGCACGCAAAACCTATTAAGCAAATAGGCACGCCGAAACTCTCAATAACACTTGCTGCATGTAATTTAGTATAAAAATCAGGAAATCTAAAAAAACCGATTATCCCTGAAAATATAGCAAATAATCCAATAATTACTAATAAAATTCCTATATAGTATAGTGTCATTGTGTTTATCCTTTTTTCATCATTGCGAGGAAATTATGAAATAATTGACGAAGCAATCTCATTCAAAAGTCCTGAGATTGCCGCACGAACTAAAGTTCACTTGCAATGACGTTTTTACTCACCTTGAGCCAAGCTATAACCTGCAACCCCGTCAAATTCAAACAGATTCTCTACTTTGATAAAATCGATATTTGCTGTGCTTAAAGCTTCAAGCAATCTTGTTATATCTAAATGCTTTATTTCTGTGCCGCCTTTATTCATAAAACGACAACACCAATGATCGGAAACAGTTTCAAACCTTGTATCACGAGGCCACAGCTTTAATCCTTTTGACGAGATTGTTTTTAACTCAAAATTACCAAGATCAAGTTTATTAATTTTATCTGCTATATCATGAGCGGAAGATACATTCATATTCACAAATATATCCGTACCGACCAATTTCTTAACTTCTTTAGTATCAATTTTATAATCTATATTGCTTTCTTGCTTTTCAGCAATTAAGGGATAATCTGCTTTAGGTAGCTTTGTCGGTAACTGTCCTAATCTTTTCGTTACTTCTTCGGCAAATTCTTTTGTACCGACTTTTTTACTAGAACTCTGCTCGTTATATATATCGGCTGTATGAACGCCATCCTCTATAGTTTTTTTCCAAGCATTTTCGATTAATGTAGCGATATCACCCTGCCCTATATGTACTAGCATCATTATTGCAGCATTTAAAAGCCCTGACGGATTTGCGATATTTTTACCGGCAATATCGGGAGCACTTCCATGTACCGCTTCAAACATCGCATAATGCTGCCCAATATTTGCAGAACCTGCAAGACCTACCGAGCCTGAAATTTCAGCAGCTACGTCAGATATTATATCACCGTATAAATTAGAAGTTACGATAACGTCAAATATTTCTGGTTTGGTAGCAAGCCTTGCCGTCCCGATATCGATAATATAATGCGCGTTATTAATTTGCGGGTATTCTTTTGCAATCTCATTAAATACTTTATGCAAAACCCCATCGGAAAATTTCATAATATTATCTTTGCTTAAACACGTGATTTTTTTACGGTTATTTTTTACTGCATATTCAAAAGCATATCTAATAATCTTCTCACATCCTGTATGACTTATCAACTTCATTGACTCATACATATTATGCGTTTGACGGTATTCTATACCTGCGTATAAATCTTCCTCATTCTCACGTATAATAGTTAGGTTCAAATTTGGATGTAATGTTCTAGTAAAAGGATGAAACGAAACGGCAGGACGAATATTAGCAAAAAGCTGTAATGTTTTACGAATCGTGACATTTAAACTTTTATATCCTCCACCTTGCGGAGTAGTAATCGGGGCTTTAAGTATAATACCAGTGCGTTGTATTGATTCCCAGCTTTCCTCACTTATGCCTGAAGTATAATGCTTCTTGTAAAGCTTTTCACCTACTTCAATGGTTTCTAAACGAATACGAGCCTCGGCTTTACGTAATATATAAAGCACTGCCTCCATTATTTCAGGACCTATACCATCCCCGTATGCAATTGTAATCGGTGTAAATTCTGCCATATTAAATACTCTCTTGTTTATATCATTCCCGCGTAGGCGGGAATCCAGTAAAACCTATAAAAACTAGTTTTTATAGATTTATTTTATCAAATATGTAACTTCTGTATCAATATTGAAGTTATTTTTCTGGATTACCGCCTACGCAGGAATGACACACAAAAATTCATACAACACTATCAATAGTTTATTGTTACTTCTTTTAATCTCTCATTCAACATAAAAGTCACTTCGGAAGTTATATTCAAATTATTTTTGGCATATAAGACTTGAGCACTTGGAATTACCAAATTAAGGTTATATTTCTCGGCAAGTTCACTAATTATTGTAATAGTTGTTTCATGGACTCTACTCATAGCCTCAGCGTGGGCTTGTTCAAGCTTTGTTTTCTTAATCTGAATTTCTTTTCTAACGTGGCTAACTTTTGCATTAAATTCGTTTACTTTATGCTCAAATTCGGTTTCACTTAAATGAGAACGCTCATTTAGCAGCTTCTCTTCCAGCGGTTTAAATTCTGCTTCTTTTGCAGCAATATCCTCTTGAATTTTATGATTAAGCTTTTCGATTTTATTACGCAAATCTTTTATAGCGATCGAACCTTCCAATATAGATTGTACATCAGCAACAGCTACTCTAACTTTAAAATTATCTTCTTTAATTGGCACATTTTGTGCCTCCGTAATCGTTGAGAAATTTATTATGAATATGTATAAACATAATATTCGGTACATCATCCTTGATCCTTTTAGGTTAAACGGTGTCGGCTAGGATTGTCATCCTGTGACTTGACCACGGGATCTTGTATCACAAGCAGTATCCTGAGATCCCGCGATCAAGTCGCGGGATGACATTCAAGATTACTGGATTTCCGCCTACGCGGGAATGACACTGGAGCAACACCCTTATTAATCTAAGAATAAATAACATCAAGCAATTTGTCTACAATTAAAAACTTAACCTTTACCTAACATTGGCACATTCCCGCCTCTCCATGGTGTATATTCGCCATCCGAATAATAATCACTAGAAATAGGTTCAAACGAAATAGATTTTATTGCTTCAGTACTTAAAATAGGTGCTCTCTCCATCACTAAGCAAAGGTTCAGTAGCCGGTTCTTCTAGCTCAACATAAATTTCATGCTGTTCATTAAATTCATATAAAAAAAAGCTTCATGAATATGCTCTGTTCCTTTGTTCTTAATCAAAACTACTGTAATACCATAGTCTTTTGCAGCATTGACATGTTTAATATCATCATCCATGAAAAATACGTTTTTTTATTAGTTATTTCGGTATTATTAATTATTTCTCTTATATATTCTTTTTTAGTACAATTTTGTATTTCTTCAAAATTATTAGAAGGTAAAGCTGATTTTATATAAATTTTTGCTGCATCTTCCTTTCCTAGTAACCTTTCTAATGCATATTTTACAGCATGAGGATAATCATTAAATGATGCTATAGCTATTTTATGACCGGATAATATAATATTCGTTAAAAAGGTGTGCTATTTGCTCTTCATTTTTCCAACCTAAATTTTCATTATCTAGGAATTTCTCCATCAGCTCTATAGAAAATTTTTGCTCAAGCCTAACTTTTTCTTGCGCTCGTTCTTCATAGGAGCTAAAAAAGCGATTTTGTATATTAACGTGCTATTAAACCTCCTAACCTCTCTCCGATATAATTATGCGAATGTCCAACTAAAGTATTGTCACAATCAAATATAAATAAAGCTGTATTATCGTTCATTAATTTCTCTTATTTTAAAGTTTAAAAATTCTTAGTAATTTTTATTCTGCAGTTAAATCAATTTCTTTTTTAAGAACTTATATTCCAATTTTTGGTATTTTAGTGTATAATACGAGAAACTATTGTAAACTTGTGAGAATTTTTAAAGATGACATCTATTCGTAATATAGCAATTATTGCCCACGTTGATCATGGAAAAACTACGCTTGTTGATAACATGCTTAAACAAAGCGGAACATTTAGAGCTAACCAAGCAGTTGCTGAGCGTGCTATGGACTCTAACGATCTTGAGCGTGAGCGTGGAATCACGATACTTGCCAAATGCACTGCTCTTATGTGGAACGATATCCGTATCAATATAGTTGATACGCCAGGACACGCCGATTTTGGCGGTGAAGTAGAACGCATCCTTAGCATGGTTGACGGTGTAGTGCTACTTGTCGATGCATCGGAAGGACCAATGCCACAAACAAAATTCGTGCTTTCTAAAGCATTAAATCTCGGCTTAAAACCTATTGTCGTTATTAATAAAATCGATAGAGATGACCAAAGAATCAAAGAAGTTATCGATGAAGTATTTGAGCTATTTGTGGCACTTGAAGCAAACAACGATCAGCTTGACTTCCCTATAGTTTATGCATCAGGTAGAGCAGGTAGAGCATCTTTAACCTTTGATGATAAAATTAATCCTTTAGATAATTTAGCAGATGATTTAGCACCGCTTTTCGACCTTATAGTACAGCATGTACCAAAACCCTTAGCCGATGACAAAGCACCGTTTTCTATGCTTGTTACTACTAGAGAATATAATTCTTTCTTCGGTAGGGTTTTAACAGGTCGTGTACAAAGCGGCACTGTTAAAATTAACCAAAACGTAAAAGTATTAAATCGTGAGAATAAAGTACTTGAAACTGGACGTATCACTAAAATATTAGCCTTTAGAGGCTTAGAACGAATCGCTATAAATGATGCTACAGCCGGCGATATTATTGCCGTATCAGGCGTTGAAAACGCCAACGTTGCCGATACTATCTGCTCCCCTAAGGTAACCGATGCCGTACCGTCTCTACCTATCGATCCGCCGACTTTATCCATGACTTTTAGCGTTAATGACTCACCGCTTGCAGGAAGCGAAGGGACAAAAGTTACGTCGAGCTTAATTGGAGCTAGGTTAATGCGTGAGCTTGAAAGTAACGTGGCCTTAAAAGTTACTGAATCTGCTGAGAAAAATGCTTTCCAAGTTGCAGGGCGTGGTGAGTTACAACTTGGTATCTTAATTGAAACTATGCGTCGTGAAGGGTTTGAGCTATCTATTAGCAGACCCGAAGTATTATTCCAAACTGATGAGAGAGGTAATAAGCAAGAACCGATGGAAGAAATCCAAGTTGACGTTGATGATAATTATGTTGGAATAGTCGTAAAATCTTTAGCACTGAGAAAAGCTGAAATGACTGATATGAGGCCATCAGGCGGCGGTAAAAGCCGTGTTACGTTTATCGGACCGTCGAGAGGGTTAATCGGCTATCACAGCCAGTTTTTAACCGAAACACGAGGCACAGGGATTATGAATCGTATTTTCCATGGATATGCTGATTATAAAGGAAATATCGAGAGAAGACGTAACGGCGTGCTTATCTCTAACGGTGACGGGGCAGCGGTCGCATATGCTCTATGGAATCTAGAAGAAAGGGGGAAAATGTTTATAAACCCTAGTGACAAAGTATATAGAGGCATGATTATCGGCGAACATAATCGTGATAATGATTTAGAGGTAAACCCACTAAAAGCGAAACAACTAAGCAACGTTAGAGCGGCAGGTAAAGACGAAGCCATAAGGCTAACTCCGCCAATGCTTTTAACGTTAGAGCAGGCAATCAGCTATATACAAGATGACGAGCGAGTTGAAGTAACACCGAAATCTATTCGTTTACGTAAAGCTCTACTTGACCCTAACGACCGTAAAAGAGTTGCAAAGTAGGTATGCCTAAAAAAGTTGACATCGTCATTGCGAGGAAAAACTGTAAGTTTTAACAAAGCAATCTCTGGAATCTTGCTTTATGAGATTGCCACGCTTCTTTCAGTTGCTCGCAATGATGAAAAAACTAAGCTAATACATTAAATACTATAATAACAAACCTTTTTAACGGCTTCTATTACATCGCTCTCACTCGGCAGAGCTAGTGTTTCTAAATTAACAGCATAAGGAAGGGGAAGATCTTTGCCGCTTACCATCTCTATCGGAGCATCTAAATAATCAAATGCTTCTTTCATAACAATAGAAGCTATACTTGCACCAACACCTGCAAAAAACCACCCTTCTTCCACTACAACTAAACGATTAGTTTTTTTCACTGATTCTATTATTGTCTCAGTATCAAGCGGTTTAATAGTGCGAAGATCAATAACCTCACAATCAATATTATCATTCTGCACAACATTTGCAGCATCTAAGGCAAGTTTTACTTGAATCGAGAAAGTTACTATAGTGACACTACTACCCTCTCTTAAAATTTTTGCCTGACCAAAGGGTATAGGCTCGATTGTTTCCGGCACGTCAAAACTATGACCATATAAAATTTCATTTTCTAAAAAAACAACGGGATTATCGTCCCTAATAGCTGTAAGCATAAGTCCTTTATGATCTTCTGCACTATAAGGAGCTACTACTTTTAATCCCGGAATGTGGGAATAGCAAGCTGTATAATTTTGGCTATGTTGTGCAGCTACTCTACTTGCTGCTCCGTTTGGTCCTCTAAATACTATCGGACATTTGACCTGCCCGCCTGACATGTAATGCGTTTTTGCAGCTGAATTAACTATGTGATCGAATGCTTGCATAGCAAAGTTAAAGGTCATAAACTCCACGATCGGGCGAAGTCCTGCAAAAGCTGCTCCGACTGCAAGCCCTGCAAAACCATATTCCGTTATCGGTGTATCAATTACCCTCTTAGGACCAAATCGCTCTAGTAATCCTTGAGTTACCTTGTAAGCTCCTTGATATTCTGCAACTTCCTCGCCTATGACGAAAACCTTGTCGTCTCTTATCATCTCTTCTTGCATGGCATCACGCAACGCTTCACGTACCGTTATTTGCATTTTTCTTTTTTATTTGATTAAATTAAACGTTATTGCAAGTAGGCTTGCCTGCGTGAACGTCATTGCGAGCAGCCGTAGGCTGCGTGGCAATCTCATGAAATAATAACAAATTCCTGAGATTGCTTCGTCAAAACTTACAGTTTTTCCTCGCAATGACGCCTTAACAGTACACCTGGGTATACAACTCCCCTTCATCAGGTAGCGGTGAATTTTCTGAGAATTCTACTGCTTCTTTCACAATTTCTTTTACCGACTGTTCTATTTCTTTTAAATCCGCTTCGGTTACATATTTATTGTCGAGTATCGTTTTTCTTATTATTACCAACGGATCACGCTCTTTATATTGCTCAACTTCTTCTTTACTGCGATATTTTGCCGGGTCGGACATCGAATGCCCACGATAACGATAAGTTTTTACCTCTAATATCAGCGGAAAGCTATTTTCTCTAACATACTCGGCTGCTTGCTTAGAGCCGTCATACATTTCTTCAAAATCCATACCGTCTAGCTGAAATCCTTTAATTCCAAACGATGCCCCTTTCTTATATAAATCACGCATAAAGGTAGAACGTGCTAAAGACGTCCCCATCGAATATTCGTTATTTTCAATAATATAAACTACCGGCAAACCCCATAAAGCAGCCATATTAAAAGCTTCATATACCTGACCTTGATTAACGGCACCATCACCTAAAAAAGTAAAACAGATATTATGCGTATCGTTATATTTTTCAGCAAACGCAAGCCCTGTGCCTATCGGTACTTGAGCCCCTACTATACCGTGTCCACCGTAAAATTTGTTTGGTACATTAAATAAATGCATCGAGCCACCCTTACCTTTCGAACAACCTGTAGCACGCCCCATAAGCTCGGCAAGAACATACTTAGGCTCAGTTCCTGCTAAAATAATATGAGCATGGTCACGATAGCTAGTAATAGTGCTATCACCTTTTTGTTTAACCATATCTACTGCAGAAATTACTGCTTCTTGCCCTATATATAAATGACAAAAACCACCGATTTCTCCCATTCCGTATAACTGACCGCATTTTTCTTCAAAACGACGCAGTAGGAGCATATCTTTAAAGCTTTTTATATATTCTTCCTTTGTCGGCTTATATTTTCCTAACTTCATATCCACTAATTACTCCTTAAGACTATTGTCATCCCATGGCTTGACCACGGGATCCAGTCTTTTTTTTATTTTGAACTGGACCTCGTAGTCAAACCACGGGGTGACATTTGTAAATTAAAAGTCACAAAATATGGCACATGATCCGAAGGTGAAGGCCAATCACGTGCTTCTGGTAGTAAATGCATAGAAAATAATGCACCTTTTAAATTATCGCTAACCCAAATATGATCAAGTCTTCTACCTCTGTTAGATTTTTTCCAATCTATATTTCTATAACTCCACCAAGTATAAAATTTTTCGTCAAGCGATACGAAATGTCTGCTACTATCAATAAAACCTAACGCATTTTGTAGCTCTACCAATAACGAGCGTTCAATATCGGTATGGCTAATAACATTTCGCAACTGCTTACTAGACCATACATCATGTTCATGCGGAGCAATGTTCAAGTCCCCGACAATAATCATTTTATCGTTTTTAGTACGGTTAGTCGTTAACCATTCCTGCATTAACCTTACATATTCGAGCTTATGCTTAAATTTTGTATTTACCTCGATATCAGGTATATCACCACCGGCAGGAACATAAAAATTATGTATTTCTATATCATTAACTATAGCTGCTATATGCCTTTTATCACTATTATATAACTCCAATGAAAAAACATTATTCAAAGGAAATTTTGAAATAATAGCAACACCGTTATATGATTTCTGCCCTGAATATATTACATGTTCGTAACCTATATTTTTAATAACTTCAAGAGGAAATAATGAGTCAGCTACCTTTGTTTCTTGAAGTAAAATAATATCCGGCTGATGTTCATATGCTAATTTTCTTAATAAATCGATCCGTAGACGCAATGAATTAATATTCCAAGTAACTATCTTCATTAGACTTGTTGTATAACCTCCTTCTAAAGGTAATTTGTATGTCAATCCGGTACTCGCATCCTCACGTACTAAGTGTACGCTACGGTACTGCGTTCCGTGTTTCTTTCAAATTCCTCTTTATAAAATAGCTTACACAACAAGTCTATTTAATTTTTTATGGCTGCCCCTATTATTGCATCTCTAAAATAAATTATTCCAAGTTGATTTAAAGGATTTTTCATATCAATTTTATCTTTTTCTTCTTCAGGAATTTTTATCATAGTATTACTAAGTATAGCAAAATAAAGATTATCAGGCAAAACATATCCTGCTTCACTTTGTATTCCAAGGGCTTTTCCCGTATAATGAATCATTAAACGCTTAGAATCAAGATCAGTAAGAAAAATACCGTAACCCATATAAGACTTACGACCTTCTATATCTTTTGCTAAAAAATATTTAGTAGTCATAAGTTTATACGACTTCTTAGAAAGAATTTTCTCCTCATTTAATGCCCTATACCATCTAATAAGATCAACCGGTGTTGATATTATACCACCGTCAGCACAAGGAACTGCTAAAAAATCAGCAGTTACAGGAGTAAATATAGGTTTATTACTATTATTAGGCGTTAAAAAATATCTTACCGGATAATTAGAACTAATAACGTTTTTTTGGATTCTAGCGGCTTCACTATATGAAGCAAAACTAGTAGATTTCATATTAAGCGGTTTAAAAAATTCATCATAAAAAAAGTTAGCTAAATCTTTTTTAGCCACCTTTTCTATAATCATACCGAGTATAACAAAATTAGTATTACTATATTTAAATTTTTTCCCTATAGATATTTCTAAAGGCTTAGAAGAAACAAATTGTAATATTTTCTTGTGAATCTCTTTCTTAGGCATATTTAAATCAAGTTTAACAAAACTAAAATATTCAGCAATACCACTACTATGCGTTAATAAATTATGGATAGATATTTTATATGCCCAATCCGGCACTTTTCCACCCCACATTTCCGGATCAAGATATTTATAAATTTTATCGTTAATATTTAATAATGCCTGTTCTTGTAATTTTAAGATTCCCGCTGCTGTAAAAGGCTTTGTAGCAGAAGCAATAGGCATCATTTCATTTGCTTTTAATTGCTCACCATTTAAAGCAAAAATTCCTTTAGCACCGGTTAATAAAGGTTTATAATCATCGGCAAACATAAAAACAGCATTTAAAAATCTATTACTTATATATTCTTTTTCTGCTTCATTGATTCTTTGCTGTATATCTGCAAAACAATCAATACAATTAGTCATAAAAAAAAGCAGCAATAAAAAATATCTACGAATCATAACTGCAACACTCCACAAACTTATCAATAGACGTCTTACATAACGCAGCTAATAAAAAGAAATTTGAAGGAGACACGGAACGCAGAACCACAGCGTACACTTGACATGAGGATTCGAGTACCGGATCGACATACAAATTACCTTTAGAAGCAAGTTATGTAAGACGTCTATTAAAATAAAACGGTAATTTTGCTTCTAACTTAAGCTCTTGACCAAAAATTTTTTCAGATAAACATATAGTATTAGCATGCAAGAACATATATTTACTATACGGCATTATTTCTTTATTACCATATTTATCATCTCCAAGTATCGGACAACCTAATAATTTAGCATGCAACCTTAATTGATGCATTCTACCTGTAACTGGCGTAAATTCAATTAAAAATAAGTTATTATCAAGTGATTTAAGTACTTTATAATAAGTAATGGCAAGTTTACCATTTTCACTATCAATATCAGTAATTTTAGGTGTACTTCCTTTACTCTTTTCTATATTACTTCTAACTTCGCCTACATTTTTAATTGGCTTCCCATAGGTTACGGCAAAATATGTTTTTACAACCAATTTTTCTTTAAAAGCATCATGAAGTTTTACACTACTTAAATAATTTGTGGCTATTAAGAGCAAACCGCTTGTTTTTTTATCTAATCTATGTACTAGTTTAAAATCAGCACCTTTATAATTCAAATATTTTAGTGCAGAGTCAATAGATAAATTTATTTTACTGCCGCCTTGAGTAGCAAGACCTGCAGGTTTATTTATAGCTATTAAATTATCATCTGCATATATCAAATAATCGGTAGTAATTTTCTTCGCTAACTTAATTTCAGCGTTGGTAAAAACTAATTTTTCAGGTTGCTTAACAGGTAAATTAAACTTATCGTTAATAAAAATTTTATCGCCGCCCTTTACTCTTAAACTCGCTTCTGCTTTCTGAGAATTAACGGTAATTTGTTTTTGACGTAATGCTTTCTCTATTACTCCTTGAGTCAATAAGGGATATAGACGTTTTAAATATTTATCTAATCTAGAAGAAATAGGAGTATTGAAATCGATGATCATATTTTTAATAAATTAGGAACTTTTTATTAAAAAATAGCACCAAATTATTATAGACAAAAGGATTATAGCAAAAAGCTGATGTATAGAGGCAATTATTATAGGTACAGAGTATAAAAGAGTAATTATTCCGGTAGATACCTGCATAAATAATGCAATCATTAGAAAATACGCTATCTTATTTAATTTCGGATGTTCTATTTTTAACAAGCAAATTATCAAAACTACAACAACCAAAAATACGCTATAGCCGCCTAAACGATGTATGAATTGTATAAAAACCGGATCATACCAATTTTTAAGATCAACGAAATTATCTTTTATCTCCATCGGGATAAAACTATCATACATTAGCGGAAAACTATTATATATCAGCCCTGCATCAAGCCCTGCAACTAAAGCACCTAAAAAAATTTGCACATATACTACAGTAATAGCAATACCGGAAAATATTAATGGTAATTTAAAATCTGTTTGTGACGAGATTAACAAAATATCACAACGATTTTTTATTAGTTGATAAAAAAGTATGTGATAAATAATTACGGCGATAATTAAATGAAAAGCAAGTCGAAAATGACTAACATACGGGCTATTTAACAAGCCGCTTTTAACCATATACCACCCCATAAAGCTTTGTACGCAAAATAACAACAAAACAATTATATAAGGTATGTCACGATTTTTTATAATATCTTTAAAATAAAAATATATTAAAGGTACAATATATATTAAAACTGTAATTCTACCGAGTAATCGATGTATAAACTCTAACAGATAAATAAACTTAAACTGTGATAAAGTAATTCCGTAATTAACAGAGTTATATTCAGGAAAAGCTTTATATTTAGCAAATTCCGCTTGCCAGCTTTCAAAACTAAAAGGCGGAAAAATACCAGTTACCGGACGCCACTCAACTATAGATAAACCAGAACCGGTAAGCCTTGTTATCCCCCCTATAACAATCGTCGCTATGACCATTATACAACTTATACACAACCATTTTGTAATTAAACTTTTCTGCACTTTTATTTTAAGTTTATGTTTTTTTTATCGCGTCATTACGGCATTGCTATGTCATCCCCGCGTAGGCCTTGTTGCGTGGATAGGTTTATCATTTATCATCCCGCGACTTGATCGCGGGATCCAGCTAAAAATACTAATCATATTAGTATTTTTTATTATTTTTATGGACCCCGTGGTCAAGCCCACGGGGTGACATTAAAGATTACTGGATTCCTGCTTTCGCAGGAATGACATATTTATAACCCTCAAATCAAGACTCTGCATTCTTTTCCGTATCTTCGACGGTATTAGAAGGACGTTTCTTATTTGATGTTTTATTACGATATCTACGTTTTGTCTTTTTTGGAGTAGCTTGTGCTGCTTCTAAGCCGGCATTACTTTCTACAACTTTCACCTCTTCCACAACGCTTACGGTTTGCTCTACCGATTCTTTTGCCTCTAAACTCTTATCTTTTACTTCATTAGCAATATTATTACTATTATTAGCTGTTTTCCATTTATGTTTATTTTTGCGTAACTGTTCTTTTTTCAGCTCTTCTTCAGTATAATCGGCATTATGATTCTGAATTACCGGCTTAACAGAATTAACATTATTGTTATTTTTCTTGAACAGCTTCACTTTTTCAATCGAATAACTATCTGATGTAGCATTAGGATCGGAATAAAAATTAAGCTTTATATTATATTTTTCTTCAATAAATTTTATCTCAGCACGTTTATTATTAAGTAGATAAATAACTGAAACGATATTGGTAAAAACATTTATTACATCAATTCTTTCTTCAAAAATTTCATTCTCTATAGTACGTAAAATTAACATAGCATTAGCGTCACTTGCTCTAATGACTCCTTTACCGTTACAATGAGAACAAATTGCCGAATTAGTTTCTAAGAAAGAAGAACGTAATCTCTGCCTTGAGAATTCAAGTAGTCCAAACTGACTAATATTACCGGTTTGTATACGAGCACGATCACGACTTAAAAACTCTTTAAAGGATCGTTCAATAATTTTACGATTCTTAGCTTCGCTCATGTCTATAAAATCAACAACTATCAAACCTGATAGATCTCTAAGCTTTACTTGCTTTGCTACTTCTTTGGCTGCTTCTAAATTAGTTTTTAGTGCCGTTTCTTCAATATTTTGTTCAGAAGTTGATTTACCGGAATTTACATCAATTGAAATAAGAGCTTCCGTAGGATTAATAACGATATATCCTCCTGAAGGTAACGTCACTACAGGCTGATATAATTTAACTAATTGCTCTTCTACTTGAAACTTAGTAAATATAGGAGTTTTACTTTTATGCT
This sequence comes from Rickettsia argasii T170-B, assembly GCF_000965185.1. Taxonomy (NCBI): domain Bacteria; kingdom Pseudomonadati; phylum Pseudomonadota; class Alphaproteobacteria; order Rickettsiales; family Rickettsiaceae; genus Rickettsia; species Rickettsia argasii. The sequence goes on along the minus strand of NZ_LAOQ01000001.1, from coordinate 231,030 downwards.
CTTTCAGCTTTGCAAGCTCTGAAGGTAATAAATCCTGCATAAATTTTGAAGCGTCTTCATAACCCTCTTGTCCTTGAATTACCACCTCTTTAACATTGTGATCGCACATATCACGTATGGTTTTACGTATTATACTATCTTCCTCATGAATAAAACACGGAGCCGGAAATTTAATAGTACTTTTACGAATTTTATTCCATAACCTTACTAAATAATTATAGTCTTTCTTTAAATCTAAGGTGCTACTTCCTCTACCTGCGGTTCTAACAATGACGCTATAAGCATTTTTGTCACCGCTTACTATTTTATTTAAAATATCTTTCAGTCTTTTTCTTTCTTCCCCGTTTGATATTTTACGCGATATACCGTTTTGCGAACCTTTATTAGGCATTAAAACACAATATTTACCAGCCAAGGATACATAAGTAGTAAAAGCGGCGCACTTATTTCCTCGTTCTTCCTTAGTAACCTGCACTAATAATATTTGGTTTTTTCTTATTACTTCTTGAACTTTATATTGTTTATATTGCGGAATATTTGACTCAGAGGTATCGCTTTGAATCATTTCAATATCATCAGCCGCTTCTAAATTAAGTTCTGACTGGCATTTACTCTCTACTAAATCTTCTATGGTTTTTAGGTCAATTTCTTCACTATCAATCAAAGAATCATATATAGCAGCCGGTTTCTCTTCATCATCCTCAACCGTAATATTTGAAAGAGCTATTTCAGGAAAAGCATTAACTGGAAAATTTCTCTCCGAGGTAGGCAAATTGTAATAGTTAGGATGGATTTCACTAAACGGTAAAAAACCACTTTTATCCATTCCGTACTCTATAAAAACAGCTTGTAACGACGGTTCTATTCTTGTAACTTTTGCTAAATAAATGTTACCTTTATTTTGTTGTCTTACGGTTGTTTGAAATTCAATATCTTCTATATTGTTGCTTTGTCCTAATAAAACTACTCTTGTTTCGCTTGGAAAATTAGCATCAATTATAATCTTTTTATTCATTTATCTTGCTCACTAACTTGAAGAACAAATAATTAATATAATGCTTGTATCTTAAGAAAAATCATTGTTTATCTTGTATTAATTTATTTAAATAGATAATTTATCTATGAGTAAAGAGCAAAAATGAAATTCTAGATAAACTTCAAATAACACCTCTTTAAAATACTAAAAAATATATTATTATTTTTCTTACATTAAAATATTTTCATATTATTTAATTCATTAATTTTTTTAAAATTCAACAATAATTATATACAAATTATAAATAAGACTACCATACTTGATTAAAAGCTGATAATCTAATAACTATCCATATATACTTAAATAATGGAATTACGAATCTCTTTAATTTTTAAGATAATAATCTTAATCATTATAATTATGAGTTATATACAATGTATTTATGTTTAGCAAACACTTAATTTATGACTTTAAAAAACGATTACAAAACTATTTTTTTCTCACTTTTGGGAATATTTATTTTTTCCTGTATCAATGCTATAAATTTTTATAATTTTAAAATCTTTTTACTGCTAAATAAAAATCTAGGTGGAGAACAAATAAATCATATCAATCAAACTAAATTTATAGGTTCGATAATCGCAGGCTTTGCCTTAACACAGTTAATTAATAAGTTAAGTAATCAAAAAATTATTTTAATTAGCTTATCTTTATTAATTATTTGTACAATAAACCTAATTTTATTAAATAATTATACTCTAATTAAAATTAATTTTATTGTAATTAATTTTGGAACATTTTCATATTTCACTTCTATAACATTAGACATTATTGAGAGTAGCAAAGAAAAGAAATATTTTTTTTTAGCTTGTATAATGTTGTTATGGGCGGGTGGAAACTTAATGGTAGATTTATTAAATCCATTTATAACACCGACAAATAATACTATAATAATTTGTGCATTATTATATTGTATCAATATACTAACCGAATTTCTGCATTATAATCCTACATCTCATAAATTAAATTTAAATTCCAAATTTTCATCCTTAATAAAAAATGTCGAATTACAATTATTGACAGGCTTCGTAGTTGCTTATGTCACCTTGGATATATTATGGTATTATGAAGCTTTTGCATTAAAGAAAGAATTAGCATTAATTAATTTAAGACTTATACTAAAATATATTTTTCTAGCAATATGTTTTTCTATAATTCCTATATGCTATATATTAAGCAAAGTAAATAAATATTTGGCTAATTTATCACTAACTATAATTCTGCTCGTCTGCTTTATTTTACTACCGCTTCATGGAACTAATCAAAACCTTAATATGTTATATATAATACTAATCGGTAGTTGTTTAGGATCCATTTATATTTGCAATATTTTAATACTAATTGATAAATTTAGGGATTACGAACTTAGAACAGCTTTATTTTCGTATTTTTCAATGTGCAGCATCGGTACATATGCCGGAGCTTTATCATCTCATGTACCTTACGGCACTATTAACGGCAGTGATTTCTTATTTTCTGTTTTTGCCGTAGTCGGTAGTTTTGTAGCTTATCATTTTTGGTATTTTATTAAGTATACATTATATAGATTTTAATAAGACTTCTTGCATAACTTGCTAATAAGGGTAATTTGTACGTCGATCCGGTACTCGAATCCTTACGTTACTTGCGTGTACGCTGCGGTTCTGCGTTCCGTGTCTCCTGCAAATTTCTCCTTATTAGCAAGTTATGCAAGAAATCTTATACTAACATAGACTAAGATCAACTTCAAAAAGAGCAAGGAATCCACAAGGTGAGGAGCGGCGCGTATACTTAATACGTGAGTATCGCAACTCTTTTAGGATGACGCAGCCAATTTTTGAAGTTCATCGAGTATATGTGTAATATTCTGTAACATAATATAACTTGTATAATTTGGCATTAAATATTAATATTTAAATATATTTTTACAATGCCTAAAATGCAGCAAAGTACATTATTAAAACCGGTTAGTTGTTACGGAATCGGGGTCCACTCAGGAAAACGTACCCAGTTAACTATAGAACCCGCTAAAGAAAATACCGGAATTATATTCATTAGAACCGATATATCTTCTGAAAATAATTATATTGAAGCTAACTATTTCAATGTTTCCGATACCTTGTTATCTACCACTATCAGTAATGGTCATAAAGTTCAAATTTCAACAATTGAACATTTAATGGCAGCACTTTGGGGATGCAGCATTGATAATGCAATTATTAAAATTGACGGTCCTGAAGTACCAATTATGGACGGCAGTAGTAAACCTTTTGTGTTTATGATTGAGTGTGCAGGAAAAAAATTACAAAATGCTCCTAAAAAATATCTAAAAATTTTAAAAGATATAAAAGTAGTTCATAAAGATTGTGAATTATATTGTACTCCTTCCGATCACATGACTGTAGATTTAACCATTGATTTTAGTAGTAAAGCTATAGGCAGACAAAATCTAAGTTTTAGGGATCAAGAATCTTTTACTAAAAATATTGCGGATGCTAGAACTTTTGGCTTTATAAGAGATGTTGATTATTTGAAAAGCAAAGGGCTTGCCCAAGGTGCCTCATTTGAGAATGCTATAGGAATAGATGAGCAGGATAAAATCTTAAATCCAAACGGCTTACGTTATGAAGATGAATTTGTTCGCCATAAACTATTAGATTTATTCGGTGATTTATATACCAACGGCACTAGCATTGTAAGTGCAATTAAAGGCTACAAAACCAGCCATGCTCTTAATAATGAACTATTGCATAGAATATTTAGCGATACTACCTCTTACAAATTTGTAACTAGCAGTGAGTTATAATAATCATTTCATATTGTTAAATTTCGTTTGCTTTTTTGCATCCTTTTTAAATTTTCACTTTTGGTCCTTTTTATTTCAGCATTATTAACTTTATCTTTATCCATAGCTTTAGTTAAAGGATTATATCCTTCGGCTTTACTAGGATTTTCATAAAATGGATTCATTACATTTTGAATATCTTTAACATAGCTCTCTTTGCTATTATCCATTGTTATTTTATTTTCTCTAAAAAATTCTTCTAAACCGTTTCTTTTTATTTCAGAATTAAAACTGCCTATTATTTCTCGAAATTTTTGTATTTTTTGGTCTTTATTCATACTCCAATAATTCTTATCCGTTATTAATTTTTTTAAAGCTAATGTTTGCAATACTTGATTTTTAGTATAATTCTCTAATTGTTCTAAATTTTCATATATAGGAGTATCTTGTTTTTTATATTCTTCATTTATATTTAATTTAAATATTGCTTTTATTTCTATTTTTTCCTTTTCAGTAAGACCGTCGATAATTAATGATGCGGTTGTCACTACACCGTAACCCGTAGCTTTTAATATATCAAGCACATTACCGCTAGCACCTTTAATAATAGAAGCGACCAAATTTGCGGCTCCACCTAAATTATTTCCAAATATTCGTCCTGTACTTTTCAATTCATTTACATTTAACTCATACTTATCTTGAGTAGCATACTTACCTGCCGTTTGCGGCGTATATAATTCATTTTTCAAAATATCTTTTAAGCTCGGTTCTAATGATAATATATAATCTTGCTGACTTTTAGCATTTCTGTTATGTACTAATAAATTATTCTCTTTATGAAGTTTACGCAAATCATGCACTTTCAAAGTCTCATTTACAGCTTGAATTCCTAAGCTAACTCCTGAAACAACAGCTACAGCTATAATTATCGGTGATATAGGAGTAAAAAGTCCAGAAACTGTAATTGCTATAGAAGCTATGGAAACTGCATAACTTAAACTATTGCTAAATAATATTTTACCGATTTTACTTTGTCTAAAACTAGTCCAATAAGATTTTAACTTATTAAATATTTTTCTAACCCTTGATTTTTTTGACATTTATTTTTCTCTCCAAAGAACAAATATTTTTATAAAATTTTCTTTTATTTAATTAACTTCTCTTACAACTTAAATTATAGTATAAATTCTAATAAAAAAAACAAAATAAATGTCTGGAAAAGAATTAAATAAAATTGTTACAGCCATCTTATTGGCTAGTTTAATTGCTATGATGGTTGGATTTGTTGCAAATATATTATACAAGCCCACTCTAGAGTTACAACATCGCGGCTACAGTGTTGCGGTTCAAGAATCATCAGAAAATCAAAATACTACTGCACTAGAGCAAGCACCGGTAAATATACCAGAATTAATAAAGACTGCTAACGCCGATAACGGTCGTGAAATAGCCAAGAAATGTTTAATGTGTCATTCTCTTGATAAAGACGGTCCAAATAAACTAGGACCGCATCTTTGGAATGTAGCAGGCAGACCAAAAGCAAGCATAGCAGACTATAAATATTCCCCTGCTCTATCAAAACTTGGCGACGTATGGGATGATGATAGTTTATTTGCTTTCTTACATAAACCAAGTATCTATGCACCAGGAACTAAAATGTCCTTTGCCGGTATCTCAAAACCACAAGACATAGCTGACGTAATATTATTTTTAAAAACTTATGTTCATGATAAATAATTATCTCACCGAAATATGGTTAATAATAGGCATAATTTGCATAGTTGTTGAATTCTTTGCAGTTCCAAGTATTGGGTTCTTATTCTTTGGGCTTGGAGCGTTATCAAACACTCTTGTGGTATATAACTACCCTCTAGTTAGCTTAACAAATCAAATAACATTTTTTGGTATATTATCGCTTATTTGGTTTTGCATATTATATTATCCTCTTAAAAAATATGTTTATAATAAAACTGATAAAACAAAAAATTACTCGGATATGATAGGCAAAACGGTAGAGGTTTATAGTTCTACAGTTTCTTCTGATACTATAGGACAAGTAAGATGGTCCGGTGCTATTATGAATGCTTACCTTGTTCCAAATGAAATCGATGCAAAAACAGGCGACCGACTTTTTATTATCGAAGTTAAAGGGAATGTACTAATTTGTTCTAGAGAAAAACCTAATAATAATTCTTAGCAAAATATTTCTAAATGACATTGCCCGCGTAAATACAAGTACTCATTGCAAGTAGGTATTGTGTTACGTGGATCATTTTATGTCATTCCCACGGAAGCGGGAATGACACTAAATGCATTTTCCAGTCCAACGCGGGCAGCCTCTCTAAATATTCTCTTTAAACCAATCAAAAACTTTTTTAAAGAAGCTACTATTTGCATCAAGTCTAGTATAAGCAAATTCTTTTTGCTGTTTTAGAGCATGAATTTTTAGCATTCCTATAGTTGCTGAATACATGGCCGGATTATAGTCTTCTATAAAACCGGCAATAATCTCCGGTTTACCGATTCTACTCTGTTTTTCAAAAATTTTATTTGAAAGCTCTTTAAGTCCTCTAAGCTGAGACCCACCGCCGGTAATTACAACTCTAAAAACTTCAACCTGCCCTTTTGTTGCTTTATCATATTCGGCTTTTACTATTGATAATATTTCTTCGGCTCTTGCTCTTATTACCTCCGCCAATTTATAAATTGTTACGGAAGTATTTAAAGTATGATGAGTATCAACCTGAAAAGCCTCCATATTTATAATACTATCTTTTTCAAATAAAGGTATCATTGCATTACCGTATAAAATTTTTAATTTCTCTGCCGTAACAAGATCAAGACCAAAGACTTTAGCAATATCCGAACTAATATGAAAACTACCTATATTTACATGCCCCGTATATATTAATTTACCGGCAAAAAAAATGCCGAAAGAGGTAGTTTTATCCCCCATGTCGATGATAATCGAACCTAGATTTTTTTCATCATTCGTAAGACAGCTAATAGCAGAAGCATAAATTGCTAGAGTAATATTTGTGACTTCAACATGACATTTAGCGAAGCATTGTACAATATTTGATAACATATTTGAACTAGCAGCAATAATATGTAATTCACAACTAAGTTCTCTACCGTACATACCTATAGGATTCTCGACTGAATTATTATCAAGGGTAAATTCAAGAGGAAAATAATGAATAATTTCTTGGTTTTTAACTTTAAATTCAAGTAATGCTTTTTGTAGTAACTTTTTAATATCCTGCTGCGTTACGGTTTGCCCGTTAACTTTAATGGTATAATTAATATAATAAGATTTAGTGTCGGCACCTGATAACGATAATATAACTTTTTTTATATTTTTACCGCAATCTTTTTCAAGTGCGTAAATTGCTGAAACAATGCTAGTTTCAGCATTTTTTAAATCTGATATAACTCCTGATTTAATACCTTTAGAATGATGCAAATTTTGGCTAGCTACTTTAATTTCACCTTTTTTACTAATATAGGCAGCAATTACGGCAATCTTACTACTACCGAAATCAAGTGTAACAAAATTTGATATTTTCTCTTTCATTGTTTTATGCTTGTTATTCCAAAAACGTCATTGCGCGAAGAATTACAAAGTAATGCGACGAAGCAATCTCAGGATGCTTGATAAGAGTGCCACGTCGCAACTACGTTTCTCTTCGCAATGACGATTCTCAGTACTTCTCTATATAATACTTATGCTTATCCCTTAAATCCAAAACCTTATAATTTTGGTTAAATAGCTTATTAGCTTTATTTAGTGCATCGACATATTTTAATGCTTCTTCAAACTCTTTTTCAGGTAACTTAATACTTATATTACCTTTAAGATTTAAATCCCACCTTCTATCTCCGAGTCTTACAGCAGCTGAAGTTTTATTCATTAATGCCGGATATTTCTGCAGCTCTAATACTAATGTACCTGCATAGATATTCGCCCCTTCCCCTACAACATGTAATAAATGAGGAAAAGGTTGAATATTTTTACTAATTTCGTAACCTTCTTCATCGACTAAGAAAAGCTGATTATTAATTTGCCAAATAGCAATAGGTTCTCTTTCAAATAATTTTATATATACCGTATTTGGTAATCTTCTACTGACATATACTTCCTTGATCCATTTATTTTTCTTTAAATTATTTCTAATTTCGTCTAATTTAAGAGCAAAAATAGGACTGCCCTTATTCGCATTTAAAACCTTTAATATTGTAGGCTCATCGACATTTTGCTGTCCTTCAATAATAACATTCTCAAGTTTAAACCCAAGTTTTGTTGTTGTTTGGTATATATTTGTTGTTAAGTAGGTTTTTATGCCGGCAAAATATTTTGTAAAAACAAATAGACATACAAAGATAATTAAAGCAATCTTAAGCCCTAATATTGCTTTTTTGTAAATTAGTCCTAATTTTCGGCGTAATGAGATATTATTAGTTTTTTTTGTTTGTTTTTTTTTATTGGAGCTTGTTTTTTTTCTCATGATTCAAAGCTTGCCGTCTTTATAATTTCTTCAATTAAGTTAGTAAAATTTATCCCTGCATAAGCTGCAATTTCCGGCACTATTGATAAAGGCGTCATACCTGGGTGAGTATTTATCTCCAAAGCATATAACTTGTTTGTTTGCTCTTCTAAAATAAACTCTGCTCTAGCAGGACCTTTACAATTCATTGTTTTATAAATTTTTTCTGATTCTATAAGTAATTTCTCATATAAATTAGCAGGTAGCGGAACAGGACAAAGATGATCAGCAAATCCTTCGGTATATTTAGTTTCATAATCATAGAAACGATTCTTTAGTAATTTAATCTCTAAAGCTCCAAGAGCTTTGCCGTTTAATACCGCTACTTGTAATTCTTGCCCTTTTATATATTGTTCTATTATTACCTGATCACCGTAAGGAAAATCATAATCGGCAAAGTTAAAATCATCTTCTGCAAATATCACCTCAACACCAATACTTGAACCTTGTGTAAGAGGCTTAATAACGTACGGTCGTTTCATAGGATCATTTTTTATATTATCGCTTTTATTTACAACAATGCTTTCTGCCATATTAATATTATTCGTTAAAAACCAGCTCCTAGAATGTATTTTATTGAATGCTAAAGCTGAAGATAACACGCCGCTATGAGTATAAGGAATCCGCATTATATTAAGTAATCCTGGTAAACAACCGTCTTCACCATATGTACCGTGCAGACAATTAAAAACGATATCAGGTTTTATTTCTTGTAATCTAACTGCAATATCCGCTCCCATATCAATAAAGGTAACTCTATATCCTAATTCAATTAAAGCTTTACTAACTCCTTCGCTTGACACTAACGATACTTCACGCTCAGCAGACATACCGCCCGCCATTAATGCTATATGCTTTTTACCGGTACTACTTAATATTTTGACTATAGAGTGTTCTACCCAATGTGTTTGATATTTATGCATGTTTTTTCCTTTCTTATTAAATCCATTGTAATTCCTAACTAAAAGCGGCCTTGTTGCATAGCTCGAAAAACCTACTCGATGTCATCCCCGCTTTCGCGGGAATGACATAAAACTAGCTGCAACAACGCCATTTTTAATTAGGGATGACGTCCGATTCTCTTAATCTCCCACTCTAACTTAACCCCGCTATCTTCAAATACTTTCTGCCGGACGAAATCACCTAAATCTTCTAAATCCTTAGCGGTAGCATCACCGTTATTTATCATAAAATTACAATGAAGTTCTGACATCGAAGCACCGCCTATTCTATAGCCTCTAAGCCCCGCTTTGTCAATAAGTTCCCAAGATTTACGCCCTTCAGGATTTGCAAAAGTACTACCGCCCGTACGCTCTTTAATAGGCTGTGTAGATGATCTTGCATTATTTATTTCATTCATCCGTAATAATATATTTTCACTATCGCCTTTATTTATTCTAAAAACAGCTTTGAGAATAATTAAATTCTTTGGTAAATTATTACTGCGATATTTAAAACCGATTTCTTCATTTGTGAATGTTAAAAAGTTTCCTGCAAAGTCAATCGCTTCAATCTGCACTACAATATCTTTAAATTCAGAGCCGTAAGCACCGGCATTCATAGCAACACCGCCGCCGATAGTCCCTGGAATACCTACTAAAAACTCAAAACCGGAAATAGCATTTGCTTGACAAAATTTTGCTAAATTATAATTAAGACAGCTGCTACCTACTATTAAATGATTATCTATAAACTCAATATTGCTAAAATTCTGACCAAGTTTTATAACGACCCCTTCTATGCCGCCGTCTCTTATAATAATATTTGAGCCTGCTCCAAAAGTCTTTATAGGTAATTTTTGCTTATTTTGTATTAAGAAACTTTTTAAATCTTCGCTATCTAAAGGTTTAAAGAAATTTTCAGCATTACCGCCTACTTTAAACCATGTTAAGTGTTTTAAATTATAATCTTTTTTATACTCGCCTTTTACTATCGGTAAAATTAACATATTTAGTCCTGCTATTCGCTTGACTGTTATCTTCACTCTTTTGTCCCCTAGTTCGCTTGACCCTATGTTATACGAACAGATGTCATTCCGCGAAAGCGAGAATCCAGTTTTTTACATAAATTATATAAAAATTTAGTATATAATTTTCTTTGTTTTTATCATTTTTTTCTGGATTCCCGCTTTCGCGGGAATGACATAAGAGCTATGCAACAATACCAGTCAAACCACGGTATGACAGCTAAAGCCACGGGATGACAATCTCCCATCTAATTCATTAGCAAAACTTGAAATATTACCTGCTCCCATCATAATTATCATATCACCGGAAGCTGCATTATCTATAATAACTCCAACCGCATCATCTAGCTCTGCTAGAAAATTTGCTTTATCGTGATGTTTATGCTTAGTAAGCTTATCAACTAAACTTTGTCCTGTAATTCCTTCTATAGGGTTTTCACCTGCAGCATATATATCGGTAATATAGAGTATATCGGCATCAGCAAAGCAAAGCATAAAATCATCAAATAAATACTGCATTCTTGAATATCTGTGAGGCTGAAAAATAGCAATAACTTTACCGTTTTGTTTATTTGCTATATTTTTAGCCGTCGCAAGCGTTGCTTTGATTTCCTCAGGATGATGAGCGTAATCATCGATAATTGAAGCCTTATTATATTCAGCTACTTTAGTAAATCTCCTCTTCACTCCTTTAAAATTATTAAAACCGTTTTTAATAGCTTTAATACCGAAATCTAATTCTATCCCAACGGCAATTGCAGCAAGACTATTTAAAATATTATGTCTTCCGGGCGTTGGAATAGTAATTTTTTCAATAATCGTTGTACCTAGTACATTTGGTAGACTAATTTTTACGTCAAAAGTAGAGGAGGCAATATCAGTGTTAATATTAAACGCTATAATATGAGCATCTTCCGAATCGATGCCGTAAGTAACAATCTTCCTTTCCGTAATATCGTCTACTAACTTACGAACTATTTTATGATCGATACAACAAACGGCAAAACCGTAAAACGGCAAATTATTAATAAAGCTTCTAAAAGCACCAATTAATGTTTCAAAATCTCTATAATAATCTAAATGTTCAGGATCAATGTTAGTTATTATCGCAATAGTTGATGGAATATGAATAAACGTTGCATCCGATTCATCGGCCTCCGCAATTAAATAATTACTTGAACCAAGATATGCATTAGTCGATTTATTATTGATGATCCCACCGTTAATAACCGTAGGACATAAACCGGCTGCCTCAAATAAACAAGCAACTAAAGAAGTAGTAGTGGTTTTACCGTGCGATCCCGAAACTGCTACTGAACATTTTAATCTCATAAGTTCAGCAAGCATGTCCGCACGTCTAATAATTGGAATTTTACGCTCCAAAGCTTCTTTTATTTCAGGATTCTTTGGATTAATTGCCGATGAAATAACAACATACGACACATTGGTAATGTTCTGCTCGGCGTGTCCTAAAAATATTTTAATGCCGTATGACTCAAGCCTTTTTGTATTATAATTTTCTACTAAATCGGAACCTTGTACTTTATAACCTAGATTATGTAATATCTCAGCAATACCGCTCATGCCAACGCCGCCGATACCTATAAAATGTATAGTTTCTAAGGTTTGATTAGTTTTTTTTAATTCAAGTAACAGCATTTAAGTTTAATCATTTAAAATTGAGTTCTACATATAGATTTTAAGTAACATTGTCAAGCACTAACTGTGTCATACCGCGACTTGATCGCGGTATCCAGTTTAAAATATTAAAATCATTGATATTAAAAGTTATTTTTATGGATACCGTGGTCAAGTCACGGCATGACATCGGAGTCTTTTTCAAGAGCCAGGCAACAAAACCGGTTCAGTATGACAATCATTAAACTTCATCCACCCTGTCAAATTTTGCTTCGGAATAGAAGTTTCCTTGTAGCCCACCGACTTTTAGATCAATTAAAAATTTAGCTATTTCTCCGTTTTCTACGAATTCAGCTACCGTTGCAATACCTAAATCTTCTGAAATTTTAATCAATCTTTCTACGAAATACCTACTTTGTACATCACTTGTAATACTACGCACATATTTACTGTCAATTTTGATAATATCAATTGGTAAGCTTTGAAGTTGTTTAAAAGAAGTAAAACCCGCACCAAAATCGTCTAATGCAAATTTACATCCGTACTTACGTAGTTTATTAATAAATAAAGTTATTTTATCGTAATGCTCATTGAAAGAAGTTTCCGTAATTTCAATAATTAAACGATCCCGAACATTATGAGCTTTTAATAAGTTTTCTGCTATTTCCCATAAAGCTTCATCGCCTGTTCCTATATTTGAAATATTAACGGCTAACATTAAGTTTGGGTTGCGGGCAAGTTCATTAACAGTCATTTCTAAAACAATTTGATCAATTATAAAAATTAATCCTTTATTTTCAGCAATAGGGATTATAGGACCTACGGAAATATAAACACCGTTCTCGTCAGGTATACGAAGCAGACATTCATAATAATGAATCTTCATAGTATTGCGATCTATTACAGGCTGATAAGCAAATCGCATAGTCTTTTTTGCTAAGGCTTGTCGTAGTAAGTTAAGCTGAAGATTAGATTTTCTTATATTTTCCAAATCATGTTCTGTACTGCTATATTCACGGTAATAATAATTATTATTTTGTGAAAGTAACATATTTAATGTTTTTTCAATTTCTTTAGCATTATTACTTACTTTTGGAAATTTAATACTAGCAATATAACAATTCATATAAATTGCCGGCTTCTGTTCATTAATATAAAGCTGCAAAAATAAATATAATTTTCTAGCAAAATTTTTAATTAAGTCAGAATCAGTAGTATTTAGGATAAATAATATTCTATCTTTCTTTATTTTCTTAAACTTTGAAAAAATATTAAGTTCTTTGCCTACATCTTCAATGATTTGATCTAAATCTTCAATTATAAAATGCTTACCCTGCTCTATAAATTCTATTTCATCATAATTAACTAATCTACAAGCAAAACATACGCCTTTTTCCAATTTATCTATCGCATCTTGTAAATCTTTATAATCCGTTATTAATTCCGACATTGCCATGTGTATCATAAAATTATATACTTAAGAATATTAGGACATTTTTACTGTAAATGAAACAAAAATATGAACCGCATAGAAAGGATACAAGAAAAATTAAGTTTGTTAAAACCACGTTTTCAAGAAATAATAGATGAAAGCTATAAACATGCTAGTCATTATAACGGAATTCACAGCCATATAAAAATAAGAATTTCTGCAGAAACATTACAAGGGAAAAGCCTAATTGCCAATCATCGCACTATTAATAACTTACTTACCGATGAATTTAATAGCGGCTTGCATGCTTTATCGATAGAGGTACTATGAAAACAAATAATATTTTAAAAGTAGCCGTTGGAGCTAGCAGCGTAGCACAAAAAGCCTTAAATAGTATAACGGATAAAAGCTGTGGCATAATTGAGGATAAAATACTTAAAGGGAATTACGTCACTCGCGAAGAATTTGAAAAATTACAAACTTTAGTAATAAAACTCAAGAAAGAATTAGCAGAGTTAAAGAGCAAATAATTAATCAACTGGTTTCAGAATTTTCTATTTTTGCTTTTAGCTCTTCTATTTCTTCTATAGTTAGTCCTGTTGAATCTGCTATTATATTGACAATATCTTTAAGTAACAAGTTCTTTGCTATTTCTATGCTTATTTCAGCTTTCCCTTTTTCACACTGTTCCGTCTAAAGCTATTTCCTAGGCATCTTCCATTAATTTCGCTCTTATATAGGAATCATATTCTGCGGCGGTGAGGTTATGCATTTCTATTATATTTCATCTAATACTTTCTCGCTCTTTATATTTGCAGGTGGGCTGTTTTATGTTTCTGCACACTTAAATAAATGTAGCCACTCATCTATAGTAGTTTCAATCTTATCTTTATCAAAATTTTTAAGCTCTATAAATACATAGGAAAAATCAAATAAATATTGCTTATTTGTTTTAGTTTCAAGCATTTTATGAAGACTTATACAAGGTACTTCATCATCAAACATTTTAGTCTTAATAAGTGAAATAACTATTACCAGTAATAAATCTTTATGCTTTATTCCTTGTGTAAGTTGCTGTACGTAAGAATGAGCAGAATAATATTGCACTCTTTTTAAGTAATCGCTTTCATTTCTTTTTTGCATCTCGATTATATACCAGCTACTGGCTTCATCTTTAACCTTTAAACCAAATATGCTTTTTGTTCCCTTTATCGAGCATAGGTACTTGCTCTACAGGTATAAATTCTATTGCTTTAATTCTAAGCCCCTCAGGTAGTGCAAGAACTGCATTGATAAATTCCTTGAACCTCTATAAATCACGAAAGATTTTTTTAAATACACTATCATTAGTGGGATCTAAATATCTTTGCATATTAATTATTACTTTTGGTATTACTCATATTATATAGCTTTTTAAGTAATCAGTAAATAATACTAGAATATGTACTTTTAATAGAATAATTATTGCTATTTTTTTAACAAAAATTACGTACTTTGATCCGTTCTAATGGATACGATTGCTGACATGCCGGGAACTAGATTAGCATTTGGGGATTCAAAATCTATTAAAACAGGTACACGTTGTACGCTTTTAGTAAAATTACCGGTAGCATGATCTGGTGGGATTAAGCTAAATTTAGAGCCGGTAGCAGGAGCAATATTACGAATCTTCCCGTAAATTACCTTTTTAGGCAAAGCATCAAATTCAATTTTGACTTTCATGCCGGACTTAAATTTCTGAATTTGTGTTTCTTTAAAATTAGCCTGAATATACATAGTATTATCTTGAACTATAGAAAACAACGCCCTACCCGGTACTATGTAATTTCCGACTTCTAAACTACTATTACCGAATATACCGGGTACCATAGCAATAAGTTTAGTATTTTGTAAGCTCCTGAAGGTTACTTTTTTATTTTCTTTTAGCTCTTTAAGTTTTTCCTGTTCTGCTGCTTTTTCAAGCTCAAGAAGCTGTAAATGTTGCTTAGATATATCTAAATCTAATTGTGCTTGTTTATAATCCGTTTTGGCTTTTTGATATGCGTTTTTAGAATCATCTAACGTTTTAGAGCTAGCAAATTTTGCCTTATTTAATTCCTGCACTCTCATAACATCTGTTGCAACAATATCAAAGCTTATTTTATTAAGCTTTAATTTTTCAGCTGCTTGCTCTAGGCTAATCTGCCCTATTGAGATTTTTTGCTCTATAATTTCTATATTTTTTATGCAAGCTTCAATAGATGCTTCAAGTGCTGCAAGCTTTGCCTTATAATCTCTATCGTCAATTTCACCTATCAGATCGCCTTTATTAACTTTAGTATTATCGGTAACAAATAACTTTATTAAAACACCGCTAACTTCAGCACTAACATTTGAAATATCTGCATCTATGTAAGCATTATCCGTGGATTGTGTATTTGCCCAAACATAAATTCTATATCCCAAATAAATACATATGATTAAGGCTATAATAATTACATATTTAGTAAATGGATGATGTTTATATTTGTCGATAGCTTGTTGTAATACACTCGGCATAATTAACTTCACCAATACCCTCTATGTTTCAGAAAATAACAAATTGGTATAGAAAGAATATATATAACTGCAATTAACGGCAGTGAATACCATGGGTATATGATAAGATTTATAATAACAATAGCAACTAAAATCATTGCAAGCGATAAATATTCAGGTTTAATACTCAAATTTTTTGTTGAGATTGTAGGAAGCCTACTAGCAAGTAGAAAAGCTATAATAGCCAAATATATATTAATTGTTATAGTGTGAGTACGGGTATTGATATTTAATAACGTACCGATTTCAAAATCTATCATTACAGGCATTAAAGCAAGTAAAGCACCACATGGGGCAGGTACACCGGTAAAAAAATAGTCAGTTTTTTTATCTTGTTTCGGTTGATAAATACCAACGTTAAAGCGAGCTAAACGTAGTGCCATACACACTATAAATAATAACATTACCGCTGATGAAAATACCTTATACTCATATTGTTGAAAAGACCATAAATATATCAGATAGGCAGGAGCTATACCGAAATTAGCAAAATCGCATAATGAATCAAGCTCTGCACCAAATGGGCTAACTGCATTTAGCATCCTTGCTATTCTACCGTCGATACCGTCAATAATTGCCGCTACTATAATGCAATATACCGCAAGTTCCCATCTGCTATCCAAAGCAAATTTTATAGAACTCATACCGGTTACTAAACCAAGCAACGTAACAAAGTTGGGAATTAACTTTATTAGAGGTACAGGCTTAGTTATTATAGATTTACGAATTTTTAACAATTTTTATACTCAAAATGTATTTATCACGTCATTGCAAGGAAAAAACAGTGTGGTTGCATGGCTGTCAATGTCTCATTCCCGCGTAGGCGGGAATGACATAAACAAACCATGCCTATGGCTGCTCGCAATGACGGTTTTAAAGTTATGAGGCTACTTCCTCTCAAACTTAAATTCTGTTGTCTTTTTACGTCCAAAATCAGCAATGATAGTTTCACCGCCTATAGCAGTCTGCCCTTTACTCACTAATAAAGCTGTTTTCAACGGTAGATAAACATCTACTCTGCTACCGAAACGAATTATACCGTATCGCTCGCCCGTTTTAACTTCATTACCCTCTTCTAAATCACAAACTATACGCCTTGCTATAAGTCCGGCTATTTGAACAAAAACAATTTTCTGACCTTGAGCAGTTTCCATTAATACTGATTGACGCTCATTATAAATACTAGCTTTATCGAGTGAAGCATTAAAAAATTTTCCTGGATTATAATGAAGTGCTAAAATTTTTCCGTTTGCCGGGATTCTATTAACATGGACATTAAAAATATTTAGAAAAATACTAACTCTAATCATTTCCACATCACCAAGCCCTAATTCCGGAGGCGGCAATGCTTCCTTAATTTCTTGAATTATTCCATCTGCAGGACTTATTACCAGATCATTACTTATAGGCACAACGCGATCAGGATTACGGAAAAAATAAATACACCAAGCAGTAGCAATACATCCAATACAGCCAAGTTTTTCATTAAATGATGCTAATAAAAAACTTACTAATGCAAAGCTAGCAATAAATATATATCCTTCGCGGTGAATAATTTTAAATAAATCATTATATTGTTTCATTTTAATCTCTATGAATCTCCTTATTATTTTTAACTATGCCTGCTCTGCTTTATCCTCTTGGTTCTCACTCTCGTTTTCATCTTCGTCTTGAGGGGTAGCTTGGACTTCTTGCGCAGAACCAAGAGCATATACGCATAAATCCGGGAGTGGAACACCGTTTTTTTTTGCAAGATCATTTAGCTGTGATATTGCTTTCATAACATCATCAGAAATAGTACCGCCTCTTTCGTCAGATAACCATTTTGCTTGAAATTGTAGCGGATGATGCCCTTCTTGAGGCGTACCTATATAAAACTTAAACTTGGCTCTTTGTCCACTAAAATCGCAGTCAAATTCAAACTCTTTATAATGTGCCATAATTATAATGTGCCATAACTTTATGAAATAATTATATTAATATTATTATAACAATAAAAATGCAAATCTAAAATAATTTCTTGTCTAATATTTTTTAAGTTTTTTAGCAATATAACGATTTGAATATAGCAATTTATCGCCAGAATCTATAATTATCCCGCCTGCTTCCTTAATAAAAAGCTCAAATGCATAATATAATGTAAAATTTAATAATGATAAACATATTAAATCCGCTTTACCTGACGCTACAAGCATAGCCCCATAGCAAAGAGAACCAAAAGATCTAATATTATCTACCTCTATCTCCTCCAAATCATTATGATTTACATCTTCAATAATTGCTAAACAGTTTTTTAAATCGGCATTATCGGAAACTCTAAGTCTTAATCCTTGATAATTAGAGTTTAAATTATTTTTTTCTATCCAAGCTCCCTTACCTTTTTCAGCATAATAAATTTCATTAAGAGCAGGAAAATATATTACTGTAGAAGTAGGAGTTAAAACTTCTTGATTCCTTTTTAAATAAGTTACGGATATCGCAAAAAAAGGTATGCTTCTGGCAAAATTATTTGGGCTATCTATAGGATTAATTAAAAAAACACTCTCATAATTATTATTTAAATTGAATTTATCCTCCGGAAAAAATAAATATTGTGTATGTTTTTGTAATTCTTCACATAATAAAGTTTTTAATTTTACATAAGATCGCTTACAAAATTCTTCATTTCTTACAGAATTTTTTTGTAGCATTTCGAGTTCTAAAAAATCTCTATGCAAAAACTTAACAGCTTTACGCAGGGCATTAATTAATAAATTAGTTATAGGTTGCATTTGATATTTTTACTTTAAGATATTAGTTTTAGCAATTATGTCGTATGGCTTTAAAAAATTGATACCATTCCTCACTAAAAGCATTGCCTGAGTGGATGCTGAAAGTCGTCATTGCGAGGCAAAACTGTAAGTTTTGACGAAGCAATCTCAGGATATTTGACGAGATTGCCACGCAGCCTACGGCTGCTCGCAATGACGGGGTGGTATCCACACAGGCAATGCCTTCGCTGGAATGACATCCATAGTTCAATAAAACAGCTTACTTCGCTCTCTCAACATATGTCATATCATCAGTTTTAACAACAATTTTTTCTCCTATTTCTAAATATTGCGGGACCTTAACTTTAATACCGTTTTCTAAAATTGCTGGTTTATAAGAAGCGGTAGCGGTTGCTCCTTTTATTACCGGATCAGTTTCACTAATTTCAAGTATAACAGTTGTAGGAAGCTCAATATTTAAAGGCTTATCATTATAAAATTCGACTTTAACAATCATATTTTCAGTTAAGAAAGATAATTTTTCTTCTAACATTTCCTTGGAAATATTTATTTGATCAAAATGTTTGGTATCCATTAATACCAAATCATCACCTTCAAAATATAAAAATTGATATTCTTTTTGTTCAAGTGCGGCTTTTTCTAAATAATCGGCAGAACTGAATCTTTCGTTACGCTTTGTCCCTGTTTTTAAATTTTTCATCTCAACTTGTACATAAGCTCCACCTTTCCCGGGTTGAGTATGTTCCGGTGTTTTGCTGACAACCCATAAAGCATTATTATAAACTAATATGTTACCTGTTCTAATTGAATTTGCTGAAATTTTCATATATCATACATTTAAGACTTAAAATTAAAGTATAAATATACAAATTATTTCCTTTAAAAACAAGAATTTAATCTTATGACCACAATATTAGTAGTAGATGATATAGAACCCAATATTAAGTTACTAACAGCCAAACTTTTAAAAGAGTATTATACGGTTCTTACTGCAAATAGCGGTAAAAAAGCACTAGCAATTCTTAAAAAGGGAAAAATTGATATTATACTACTTGATGTTATGATGCCGGAAATGGATGGATTTGAGGTATGTAAAACAATAAAAACCGATCCGGAAACTACTCATATACCGGTTGTAATGGTAACTGCACTTTCCGATATTGATGATCGAGTTAAAGGTCTGGAGGCAGGAGCTGATGAGTTTTTAACAAAACCGATTAACGATACTGCCCTATTTGTAAGACTTAAATCGCTATCTAGAATGAAAAGCTTAATTGATGAGTTAAAGCTTCGTAATAGCACTAATGCATTATTAGGCGTAACAAATATCGCAATACATGACACTTGTGTAGATAAAAAAATATTACTAATTAATGATGATGTGGTACAAGCCAAAAATATAAAACAAATATTACTTAAGCTTACCCAAAACGTAAAGGTAATAAGTAATTCCGATGAATTAGATATTATAAATGAATATACCCCCGATTTAGTAATTATCAGTAGTACGCTCGAAAATGACGATCCTTTGAGGATCAGTGTTATTTTAAGAGGTAAAGCAGAAATAAGCGGCGTAGTAATAATTTTACAAATTGATGAAGACGGTATGCCTTTGGTTGTGAAAGGTATTGAACTCGGTATTAATGATTATTTCGTTTATCCTATAGAGGAAAGCGAATTGCTTGCTAGAATTAGAACACAATTAAGACGTAAGCAATATCAAGATAATTTACGTAATGATCTTGAACAAAGTGTCAATTTAGCAGCTAAAGACGGTCTAACCGGCTTATTTAATCGTCGCTATTTTGATATACATCTCAAACAAATGATTGAGAAAACTAATAAAGAAAGTATTAAATTATATTTACTTATGTGCGATATCGACAATTTTAAACATATAAACGATACTTACGGTCATCAAGCAGGCGATAAGGTTTTAACAATTGTATCCCATATTTTGAAGAATACTCTCAGAGTCACAGACTTAATAGCAAGATTCGGCGGTGAAGAATTTACTATACTCTTAACGGATATAGATATTTCTAAAGCAATTGAAACTGCGGAGAGAGTGAGAGTTAAAATAGAATATATGAATTTTCACATTGAAGATCAAATTGAACCTTTAAAAACAACTATTTCAATCGGAGTTACGAAATATAAAAAAGAAGAATCAATAGAATCTTTCATTGAACGTGCTGACAAAGCTATGTATGAAGCTAAAACAACGGGTAAAAATAAAGTAGTAAAATTATAATTGATTTTTTAAAGTAAAAAAATAATGAGCAATTCTTCCAAAAAACATCTTGATTTACCATATAGACCAGGGGTCGGCATGATGATATTAAATGCCGATAACCATATATTCGTCGGTAAAAGAATAGATACAAAAATATCTGCATGGCAAATGCCGCAAGGTGGGATAGTTCCCGGCGAAACACCAAGTATTGCAGCAATGCGTGAGATGTTAGAAGAAATAGGCAGCGATAAAGGATATATTATTGCCGAAAGCAAATTCTGGTATAGTTATGATGTACCAAGCTTTTTAATACCTAAACTGTGGAACGGTAATTTTCGTGGACAAAAACAACGCTGGTTTTTAATTAGGTTTACCGGAAATAACGAAGATATTAATATAAATACCTCTAATCCGGAATTTGACCAATGGCGTTGGACATCACTTGATGAACTCTTATCTATTATAATACCGTTTAAACGTAAACTTTACCAAGCCGTCGTAAAAGAATTTGAATCATTAATTCAGTAAAAATTTTATATATATAGTACTTGTGAGCAGCACTATTTACCTCTTTATCACCTTCATTCAATTCATTCATCTATAGCACTAAATAATGAAATATCCATATCATTGCCTAAAGTAAATACAGCACACTCATTTGTTCCTCTAAACAATAAACTAATATCTTTATCGCAACTAGATTCAATCATATAATATGTACTATTATTCTTTATTAGGTTATAATTATTATCACCGATTATATGTGCAGTAAATGCATTTGCTAGATTAGATATAGTTATATTAGCAATAAAATCTTTTACTTCTCTTATATAAAATAAGTTTATAATAAAATTACTTATGAATTTATATCTTCAAACACAAATTTTAGCTCTCTAACCAATCCACATAAAAACATATTTTTTATCAGCAATATGTACAAAGGTATGATCAGGATGCTCATCTAAAAAATATGGAGGTATTAGAAAAAGGTTTTAAATGTACAGAATATACCTTATTTCTATCAAGACTTTGGTCATAACTATTTTCACTAGAATCAGCTGGTATTAAATTTGGTAATAAGATAAGTCTACAAAAATAACCGATTAAATTAACTATATTTGGTAAAAATTTAATATGATAATTTGGCATAACGTTACTTTATGTTTATTATAACATGTCTTATTATTAAATATTATTAAGATTATTATTATAATTCAATTAATTTAATAAGAAACCATTGTTTAGCTGTTGATACTTGTGTGATTTTTGCTATTATTCTTTTCACTTAAGTAATTCAACTTGAAAATAATTAGATTTTACTTTCTATCTTTGCAGCCAATATAAAGTCGTTTTCCATAAGACCGTCGATTTTATTAGTCCATATTTCCACACTACATGCTCCCCAAGATATACTTAAATCGGGATGATGTTCTTCCTGCTCTGCAATGTCATTTATCTTATTTGCAAAAGCTTTTATAAAATTAGAAAATTTATATTTTTTATAAAGAGGCCCTAATGCATTCACTTGCCACGCACTTTGTAATTGAACTAATAACTTATCAATTTCTTTTTTCTCAAGTGACGGAACTCCACCCTCACATGGTACGCATCTTTTCTCACTTAATACTGTCATAGTTTTTTTCTATATCAAAGTTAAAATATTGATCTTTATAAGGCTCATCTGCAAGTTCATAATGCCACCACTCAATTTTACATGCTTTAAAATTATGTTTTTGCATCTTAGAACGTAAATAATTACGTTTTGCTAAATATTGCTTTATCAATTAATTTACTGTCATGAGGTAAAGCTTCATCAAATAAGTCAAAAGAAGTATACATGTCTACCGTATTGTCATCTAAAGAGATTATAACACGCGCGTCTTTCAGCTTTCTCTTAATAATGACTTCAGGATTATTATTAACTGCCTTCTGAAGCTTTATTATTGATCAATCTACAGGCTCCTACTATGACTAGATCTTTCAGCTATATAACCTAATATAAAACATTTAGACTTATCTATATATGGGTAAAAACTTTCCTTATTTTTTTGATCAATATTATCTTTGCTCCATCTTAAAAAATGTTGTACAGCTTTTTGTGGTCTATATGCATATAATCAGTGAATAACCATCGTTTTGTATATCAGCTTGTACTGCTTTAAGAGCCTTAACAGCTTCTATGGTTAAAATTGCTTCCGGTGCTTTATAACCATCTACCTTTTTACCAACAAAATTTTCATCTGAATAATAATGCATATTTTGAATAATTGTAGGGTCGATATCTTTCAGATGCACGAACCCTTTAAGTAAAGATTTAGCATATATTGGAAGAAAGCTCATAAATATAAAAACTAAACTTGTTAAAATCAATTTCATAAAATGCTAGGCTTTGTAAAGGTTTCTAATTGATTTGTTATTTTGAGATATTTTTTAGTGCAAATCAAATCGTTTTAGAGATCTTCACAGAACCTAATATAAAATAGACTCCTTGCATAATCTCTTTCTAAAGGTAATTTGTATGTCGATCCGGTACTCGAATCCTTACATAGATTTAGCTACGCTCCGGTTCTATGTTCCGTGCCTCCTTCAAATTCCTCTTTATAAAATAGGTTATGCAAGAAGTCTAATATTTATCTTATACAAAATTTTATTAAAAACTATGGGACTGTTAACAGTACTATAGTAAACTCACCCCCATTTTGTGACAGGCACGAAGGTAGAGCCTATATATATAATAGACGAGAGGATGAACAACGAAGCACAAAGTTCAAATCAGTTTACTATAAAACTGTCAAAAAGACGGATGAATGGTAGCGAGGGAGGGATTTGAACCCCCGACACACGGATTATGATTCCGTCGCTCTAACCAGCTGAGCTACCCCGCCAGGGGAAAAGTGTTTATATAATTTGTTAAGAAGTGTTATTCTAGATAAAAGCGGTTGCATGGCTTGGAAAATGTACTTAGTGTCATACCGTGGCTTGACCACGGTATCCAAAAAAAATAACTTAAAATACTAATTAATTTAAATATTTTAAGCTGGATTCCACGATCAAGTCGCGGGATGACAATAAAAAAATTGATCCATGCAACAATTGACTATTGACTAGCAACTTCTCAAATTTTATCTTAACGTTTAGAGAATTGTGTTTTCTTACGTGCTTTACGTTGTCCGTATTTCTTACGCTCTACTACCCTAGAATCACGTGTTAAAAGACCGCCTTTACGCAAAATAGCATGAAAATCCGGAGCAGCTTTATCTAAAGCTTTAGAAATTCCATGTAAAATAGCACCTTTCTGTCCTGAAATTCCTCCACCTCTAACAGTACAAATTACATCATACTGATCAATAGTTTTTGTTAAGACAAACGGCTGTAAGATAGTTTTCATATAAGTTTCAGAAGGAAAATACTGGGCTATTGTTTTTTTATTAACAACTATTTTTCCTTTTCCTACTTTAAGCCATACTCGTGCTATAGCATTTTTTCTTTTACCTGTAGCATAAAACTTGCCTAAATTATCTATTTTTTCTTTAGGAGTTTTTAATACTAAAGGTTCTTTAGTTAACTGCTTCTCTACTTTTTCTGTTTTAATTTTTAACTCGGGCATATTCTATTACTTTTTATTTTTTGGATTTTGGCTTGCAAAATCATAAACAGTAGGTTGCTGTGCCATATGAGGATGATCACCATTTGCATAAACATACAAATTACTCATTTGCTTAGCACCTAAAGCATTTCTTGTAATCATTCTTTTTACAGCCATTTTAATAACTCTCTCAGGGTGTTTACCACTTAAGATTTACCTGCCGTAGTATCTTTTATCCCACCTGGAAATCCTGTATATCTGTAATATATTTTTCCGTCTTTGGGATTTGCTTTTTTACCTGTTAATTTTACATGCTCCGCATTTATTATGATTATATTATCACCACAATCTAAATGAGGTGTAAAGCTAGGCTTATGCTTACCGCGTAGCATATTAGCAACTCTGCTAGCGAGTCGTCCTAGTACAATATTTTTTGCGTCTATGACCCACCATTTCTTTTCAATTTCCGATGGCTTTGCCGAGTAAGTTTTCACAATAGTATCTTTTTAATTAGAATTTAAAATTAAAGAATCAAGCAACATATTTAATAGCATTAATACCCGCTATCTGTCAAGCTAAATATAATTTATTTACTTCCGAATATTATTTTTCTATCGGTAGAAAAATATAAATTATTATTTGCTCTTAGCCCATAATAACGAATATTTTTTATAATTTTGACAATATGAGGTATCCTGTTTAATCCATTATTATCAACATCAAAACTATATAAAACACCGTTAACGGAAATAACATTTAAACTTCGCTTATTGTTATTATTAACTCCAACAAAAGGTACTAAAAAAGCAGCAGATTTTAGTTTCTTAGGATCTTGTCCATCATTCAAATCAGCTACAAACTTTACTTTCCCTGTTTCAAGATTAAATGCTGCTATTTGTCTAGCATTATTTGTTACAAATAGGCTATTACCTATTAAAGACATTGATTGAATATCCTCGGCATTTACCTGCCAAATCACACTGCCGGTTGCTACATTAAGCTTAATAAGCTTACCAAGACCGGTTGCTATATACAGATTCATATTATCATGAACGGGAGTACATAAAATACTTGATTCGTCAAAATTCGGTATAGCTGTACGATCATTAAGATTTGCAAACTCAAAATTCCATTTTACTTCACCGTTTGTTATATTTAAGGCAAGTATTTGCCCGGAATTATAAGTTACTATTACATTGTCATACTGTACTATCGGCGTCATAAAATAACTAGCCGACAAAACTTCCGCTAGGCTTTCATGTTCCCATACGGTTTTTAAAGTTTCTGCATTTAAAGCAATAGTTTGATTACTGATAGTTTGCACTAAGACAGTATTATCATTGAGCACAATAGGCTTAATTCTAATAATATCCGGAAGTTCTTTTCTAATTATTTCATAACCTGATTTTGCATCTAACACTACTAACAACCTTGAACCGTATGTTACGTATAATTTTCCGTTATGGTGTAAAATTCCGCCACCTATATAATTATCTTTTTTATGTCTACTTAAATTATAAGACCAAATAATCTTATTTTTCTCTATAGAAAATGCAGAAATATTCGATCTAATATCCAATGCATAAATCATATCGCCTATAAAAACCGGCTCGGTAATCGTTTTACTTCTAGCGAAACTATACTGTTTATTCTTAAGCATATTTGCATTAAATGCATATATATTTGCATTAGAATCTAAATATATAGGCTCATGAGTCTGAATTGCTAATTTAGGAGTCAACTCAACAATATTTTTTACCCTTTTTGGTCCAAGCCCGTTACATGAAATTAAAATAAACGGTAATAACAGAAGTGCTATTTTTTTTGTCATATTTTTCCTTAAGTACGAATTATTATTTATTTAAATTTACAAGCAATGCTTTAGCCTGATCTTTTATTAGATCAGATACATTATTTGAAATTAATAAATTTTTTAGATTTTTTTCTGCTTGCGGTTTCATATTATTCTTAATATCCCACATAGCTTTTATAATAGTTGCTGTAGCCCAAAAAGGTTTTTTCTCATCATCAAAATAGTTTAAATATTTGGTCAATTTCTCTTTATCTTGAATATCTAGATTGTGATCATCAATAACAAGACTACACCATGAAATACGTGCATAAGAAGTAGAAATTTCGGAATATTCTTTATTTTCAATAATTTTATTAAGCAGGTCTTTCGCTTCTGAATATTTTTTTTCTGAAATCTTTATGGCTACTTGTTCTAATGCAGCTATTTCTTTGATTTTAGTATTACTAGTAGTAACTAAATTCTCTAAAGTATTAAAAGCTAATTCTTCATTATCTTTTGTTGTTTCCAAACCAACAGTCTTAACAAGAATATCTCCGTTTTTTTGGTTATTTTTAATTCTTTTATCTTATTATTATTAATAACAACCATTATAGTAATAGCTATTATAGAAATGATTATTATTATAGGTAAAAGCTTTTTGAAAAAAATTAACCTTTTTTCTTCATTTTGATCACTCAGTACTTCATCCAAAATATCAGTCATATTTTATTATTTTTATTTATTTTTACAGCCAAATTTAATCTTAGCATCTTCTGCCATTTTCTTGGATGCAGCAGTTCTATTAGTTGGAAATTCCTTATCAAACTTAGCAAGCATATTACATGCTTCCTGAGTTTTTTTTAGTTCGCCTAAGGAAAGTGCTAACTTCAATAACCCATCAGAAGATTTTGCCCCTTTCGGTAACTCTTTATAGCCTTTTAAATAGTTAACCGCTGCCCCGTTATAGTCTTTTTGTTTAAAAAAGCATTCCCCATACCAGAAATAAGCATTACTAATTAGCGAACTGTTAGGATATTTCTGGATAAAATTTTTAAGCTTATCTTTTGCTTCAGTAAGTTTATTATCTTTATAAGCAGCAAGAGCCAAATCGTAGGCTTGCTTATCAGGAGCTATATCCTTATTAACCGCAATAGATTTTTTAGGCGCATTATCTGGCATATCTTTAAGCAAAGCTATATCAAAAACATCTTGTTTTTTTGAATCACCGGCTTCTAAAACTTCAGTATTTTCTTCTTGATTTAAAATATTTGAGTTCTGCGTTAGCATATCAATTTTATGCTGTAAAACCTCAACTTTACCGATTAGCCTTCTGATTTCTTGTTCCTGTTCATCTAGTCTATTTTCAAAATCATTATTTGCTACATATTTTAAAGGCTTTCCTTTAATAGTTTCGCTTTCTCCGAAAGAAAACATAGAAAATAAAAAAGTAAATAATAAGACAATCAGTTTCATATATTTTTTAAAAATTTATAATTTTTTTATAATACCGAAATTTTTTTAATATTCCACACAATTTTTTATATTTCAATACTACCGTCATATGTAAAAGTTATTGTTATGGTGGTACCTTCATTTATCTTACTTTGCAAATCAAATTTACCGTTCATAAGTTCAACCAGCTTTTTAGTAAGCGGCAACCCAAGACCGGTACCTTCATATTTTCTACTAAGCTCACTATCAATTTGACCAAACGCCGATAAAGTTTTTGGGATATCTTTTTCCTCAATACCGATACCGGTATCTATAACTTTTATATATACTAATTTTGCTAACTCATCTTTTTCAAGTGCAATAGTAACACTGCCTCCGGAATTTGTAAATTTCACGGCATTTGATAAAAGATTTAAGAATACTTGTTTTAGCCTTTTTGGATCAGCCTTTATAACCACATGCTCTTTCGGTAATCTACTAATTAAAGCCACTTCGGCTTGATCGGCACGAGGCTTAACAAGTATCAGCGAAGAACTAATTAATTTATTTAAATCAAGATCTATACTATCTACTTTTAATTTATCGGCAGAAGCTTTAGAAAGATCTAAAATATCATTAATCATACTAAGCAAATGCTTACCAGCATCATTTATATCTTTAATATAATTTTTACTTTTTTCTGCATCTCTTTCCGACATAAGAATTTCAGAAAAGCCTATTATAGCATTAAGCGGTGTACGCAATTCATGACTAATATTAGCAAAAAACTTTGTATTTGAAGAGCTGGTTTTTTCTAATTTTAATATTTGAGCTTTTAAATTTCTATTTGTTTCAAGCTGCTCCTCAATAATTTGTCTAGCATAGTTAGTATTACTAATAATTATAGTGCAGAATATTATAAAAATAATGATAAAAGTTATAAAAACCTTTTGCTCAAGAGAGGTTATATTTTGCCATTGGCTGGTAATATTAGTGTTAATCTCAAATACTGCATCTACGGGAAAATCTAAATTATTATTTATAACAGGGATATAGCTAGTAACAAAAGAAGCCTCTTCCACTGTTAAATCACTTTCATTTTCTATTACTACCCTTGGTAATAATATATGACTTGTAATACCTTCAAAAGCATCTCGAAGCGGAGCTTTTGAAGTAAAGGATTTTAAAAAAAATTTATCGATTTTTGCGGTAACTATTCAACCAAACTATCATCTTTATAATTGTCTACACTATACATATGTAACATATTACTAGTGATGAATTTATTACCTTTGAGATCGTAGAGAGAAATATTAATATTAAGATTGGTGAACCATTGAGCGGTAATCTTTGCAAAATTAATAAAATCTTGATCTTGTAATAGTTTTAAATAATCGAATTTGTGTAATTTACTGATTACGTTCTGATGAGTATTCCAAATATTATCAGTGTAAAGTTCTACAATTTTAGTATGTTCCAAAGCCACTTGTTTTACTATCATTTCTTTTATCATAAAATAACGATAAAACATCATATTTATGACAATATTAAGAAACAATATAATGAATGACAATCTTACTATATACTTATTATGGTTCATTATAAAACCTAGTAGTTATTTTTAACTCAACTGATGTCATCCCTGCGGAAGGCTTGTTCGCATACCAAATCGTCATTGTGAGTGACTAAAAGGAGCGTGGCAATCTCATAAACCAGGGTTCCTGAGATTGCATACGTACAAAACTTACAGTTTTTCCGTAGCTTATGACGAAAAATCTATCCATGCAGCACAACCGAAAATGATATTATCCTCTCTACTTATCTTCTTGTTTAACTCTCTCTTTTGTTTCCAGCTTCTTATTAATAATCAACCCTGTAATTACATCATAAGCACGAGCAAATTGATAATCTTTTTTGTATAATTCCGATAATTCATTCTCTTCTTGTTTATTATTTTTGGCTTTTGTTTCTTTTTTGCTATCTTTGTTTTTAGATGAATTATCTTTGTTTTTTTCATTATCATTCTTCAAATAATTTTTTAAAGAACTCTCAGAAAAACGCTTATCTATTTTTTTCACTTCTGGATACTCAACTTTCGCCGGCTCAATTAAAATATCAGGCTCTATTCCTTCTGCTTGAATAGAACGACCGCTTGGGGTGTAATATTTAGATATAGTCAGTTTTACGGCAGCCCTAGAATTGATTTGCGTTAAAGCCTGAACTGATCCTTTACCGAAAGATTTAGTGCCAAGTATTATTGCTCTTTTATGATCTTGCAAAGCTCCGGCAACTATTTCCGAGGCAGATGCAGAATTACCGTTTATTAAAACTATCATAGGTACTTTGGGAGCTTTTAACGAAAACTCATTTGCTTTAGTTTCGCTATTACTTGATGTAGTTCTACCTTTTGTTGTTACAATTACACCAGAATCAATAAAATAATCACTAACAGCAATAGCTTGATCGAGTATACCTCCGGCATTATTACGTAAATCTAGAATTATACCTTTAAGGTCATCTTTACTCTCAGTTTTTAACTTCTTTACTGCTGCCTTCAGCTCAGAAATTGTTGACTCATTAAAAGTAGTTATACGTATATATGCAATATTATTTTTTTCTAAATGTGCTTTTATCGGCTTGATTTTTACTATTTCGCGAGTAAGCTCTAGCTCTTGCGGTTTTGCCTCTTCTTCCTTAATTATCAACAATTTAACCTTAGTACCAGGCGTACCTCGCATCTCTTTTATAGCTTTATTAGGACCAAGCGTAGAGACTAACTCGTCATTCACGCCTACTATATAATCCCCACCTTTAAGCCCTGCTTTGAAAGCCGGCAAATCGTCAATAGGCGATATTATCTTAATTACTCCACTATCATACATTATTTCAACACCGATTCCGCCAAATTCACCTTTTGTAAAAGTAAAAATATCTTCTAAATCTTCATCGGTATAATAGCTTGAATGAGGATCAAGTGAGTTTAACATACCGTTAATTGCTTCATCTATCATTTTTTGCCTATCGGGTACCTGTACATAAGCCTTTTCGATACGTTCAAATACGTCTTGAAATTGCTTATAAGCTTCCTGATTTGATATTTTATTTTCAGTTTCTTTTTCTCCTTCTGCAAATGCACAAATAGAATTTATAATAAAAAATAGCGTTATAATTAAACGTAATAACATAATACTCCAAATATGTGTGTTTTTTTAAGCAAAGCGTCATTGCGAGGGAAATTACGAAGTAATTTGACGAAGTAATCTCAGGATATTTGACTAGATTACCGCGTCGCCTACGGCTCCTCGCAATAACGATTAAATATCCAGATCACTAATAATTTTATCCATTTTAACTAAAGCCTGTTCATAAATAAATTGAAATCTTTTTTCCGGCTTTTTACCCATTAAATCATCTACTATTTTATCAACATTTTGAAAATCTTCTAAAGTTACCTTTAAAAGCGATCTTTTTTCCGGATGCATAGTAGTTTCCTTTAATTGTGCAGGCATCATTTCACCGAGACCTTTAAACCTACCTACTTCAATTTTAGCTTTACTAGCTTTTAATAATTTATCCGTTAACTTAGCTTTTTCCTCTTCATCGCCTGCATAATAAGTTTTATTAGACTGCGTTAAACGATAAAGCGGAGGCTTAGCTAGATATAAATGCCCCTCTTCTACCAATTTCGGCATTCGTAAAAAAAAGAAAGTCATTAATAGCGAAGCTATATGAGCACCGTCAACATCTGCATCAGTCATAATAATTATTTTTTCGTAACGCAGATTTTCTTTTTTATAATTCTTTAAACTACCGCAGGCAAGCGCTATTTCTAAATCTTGTATTGCTTGATTATTAACGATTTTCTCAAGCGTAGAACTTGCAACATTTAGAACTTTACCCCATAGCGGTAATACTGCTTGCGTTTCTCTATTACGTGCTTGTTTTGCAGAGCCTCCTGCCGAATCACCTTCTACAATAAATAATTCCGTCC
The DNA here is from genome assembly GCF_000965185.1 of Rickettsia argasii T170-B. Taxonomy (NCBI): domain Bacteria; kingdom Pseudomonadati; phylum Pseudomonadota; class Alphaproteobacteria; order Rickettsiales; family Rickettsiaceae; genus Rickettsia; species Rickettsia argasii. The sequence goes on along the minus strand of NZ_LAOQ01000001.1, from coordinate 199,263 downwards.
CTTCAGGTGAAGTGCGTGTGCAATCGGCAAGTTTACCGGGTAAACGTAATTTTTGAGTGGCATTTTTACGGGAAATATTTTTTTCGTTTTTCTTACTGATTCTAAACTCAGCAATGCTAATTACATGCTCAAGTAAATTAGTAGCTAAAGCTTTATCGCTACTAAGAAAATGGTCAAAATGATCTTTTATTATATTCTCGACCGGTTTACTTACACCGTTTGATACTAATTTTTCCTTAGTTTGTCCTTGAAAAGACGGCTCAGCTATAAAAATAGAAAGTACGACACTTGCGGTTTCTAAAATATCCTCAATAGTTAGATTAGCAGCTTTTTTATTCCCTATCATTGCACCATATGCTTTAAGCCCACGTAAAATAGCCGACTTAAGTCCTTGCTCATGTGTTCCTCCTTGAGGAGTCGGAACAGTATTACAATATGATTGAATAAATGCCGAGCTATCGTTATTTTGCCAACAAATCGCCCATTCAAGTTTTATCCTGTCTGGCGTAGACTCTATATTACCTGCAAAAATTCCCGGAATAACTAAATTATCTAAAGTTATTTTTGAACTTAAATAATCTTTTAAACCGTTCGGGAAACTTATTAATGCCTTTTTAGGTATATCTGACGGTACTTCTACTTCGCATGCCCATTCTATAGTAACACCGCGATATAAATAAGCTTTTGACCTTGCAAGCTCATAAATCTTTTTAGGATTAAAATGTAATTTTTCACTAAAAATTTCCGGATCGGGAGTGAAATTTATTGATGTACCTCTTAGCCTTTTAGATGCTTCTTTACATATTAAATCAGTTAATTTTTCTCCTTTAGAATAACTTTGGCTATATAATTTACCTTGTTTATAAACCTTTATTTCTAAATGTTTAGATAAAGCATTTACTACCGATATTCCAACACCATGCAATCCACCTGCAGTATGATAAACATTATTTGAGAATTTACCTCCTGAATGAAGAGTAGTTAAAATTACTTCTAAAGCTGATTTGTCAGGAAATTTAGGATGATTATCAATAGGGATACCGCGACCGTTATCAAATATAGTAATACTATGATCATGATGCATTTTTATCGTGATGATACTTGCAAAGCCGGCGACTGCTTCATCCATAGCATTATCCAGCACCTCAGATACTAAATGATGCATAGCATTTGAATCGGTACCCCCGATATACATCCCCGGTCTTTTACGAACAGGCTCAAGCCCCTCTAATACTTCAATATCTTTTGCACTATAGTTATTATCGACTAGCTTATTTTTCTTTTCTTTGTTAAAGCTGAATAAATCGCTCATATATTAGAGATTTAATGAATTATTTTCTCTCCTAAATTAAACTATTTAACATAGAAAAGCAATTAAGCTTTAAAGAAATTGTTTGAAAATTCTACGTCATTGCGAGGCAAAACTGTAAGTTTTGACGAAGCAATCGCAGGATTTTTTATACTATTTCATGAAATTGCCACGCTCCTTACAGTCGCTTGCAATGACGATAAAAATAATCTTATCAATATCCCTTAGCTTTGATTAACATACAAGCTATGTTAGCGTTTCCTTGAGCTAATGCAATATCTAATGGATATTGGCACTCATCATTTAGAGTAGAAATTTTAATACCTCGTATGACCAAAAATTTTGCTAAATAGTAATTATCGTTATAAATAGCAGCAGTTAGTAATGTCTCACCGCTTCTACCTTTTTCTTGCAATATAGGATAAACGTCAAGTAACGCACGCAACCCAAAAAGATTGTTTCTATCCACTGCTCTAAAAGCATTCTCTACTGCACTACAATAAGATAGATTGGCATAAATATCTTTCTTTTTATTTATATCATTATCATATTTAATAAAACTCTCTACAACTTTTCTTCTTTCGGCACTTGCTATCCATTCTTCTTTCTTTTGAAACAGCTCTATATATGCATACATATCCATCTGCTCTAAAGTTGCCTGCTCTGTTAGTTTACCAAGAACTATATCATCATCAGGTAAAAGTAACATTTGTGTTTCATCTTTAACAAATTTTGTTACCAACTCCGATGTTTCATTATTTACGTTATTATCTTGTTTTTGAATCGTGACATTTGGAGAGCTTACCGGAGGTGATTTCTCTTGATTATTTGTAGTTTGATTATTATTAATTTGCTTCTCTAAAGGCTGAAATTTCTTCAGCTTCACTACAACAACGGGTATAAGCGGCGTATTCCAATCTTGTTTTTTGGGGACATCTGAAACAGCTACAAATGTCTCTTGCGAGTTATTGAGTTCCGCCGAAGAATCGGTTGTAGGAATTACTTTAGACGGAGTAGTAACGGGTGTATTTGGGCTAGTCGGTGTTATAGGCTGTGTAGAAGGTTGATTTGTAGGCATTACCGAAGGTGCAGGTACATTACTAGGTACTGCCGGAGTTCCTGCAGGAGGTACTGTTGTCGGCATAGTGCTTGATGTAGTATCTTGGGTTACCGGCGGGTTAACCACAGGCGGAGAAACAGCAGGCATATTAGGTATAGAGGGCGGTGCTATCGGTGCTACGCTTTCTTCCTCTTTATTAGCATCAGGAGGGGGATTAAGCGGAATAGGCTTATGCACAGGCGGCAAATTGGTTGGTTTATATATTTGCACCGGTCGCTGCGGAGGCACTACATAACTTCCTGCTTGAGCCGGAGGCATAGATACTATCGGTCTCGATACGTTAGGAGTTATAATATTAGAAGCTAAATTTGTATCATTATGCTCATTAGAAGCAACTTGTGCTTCATGCATTTCATTACTTGTAACACTAGGTAACGTCGCACTACCAATATCTATAAAAGGTTCAGATGCCTCGGCTTCATTAGATTCCTGAATGGCATGATAAGCTAAATTTACACTACTTTCATGACTGGAATTTGCATGAACGTTATCACTTGTAGCACTAGGCAATGCTGTATTACCGACATCTATAAACTGCTCAGCTTGTTCATTGTCATTAGGCTCTTGGGAAGCTAGCTTTGGTTCTTCTTGATGGACTGCTTTAGTTTGTTCATTTGCTTGTTTAGGGGGTATATCTTTCTTTTTTGGTTTACTAAAAAATTGCTTAAATTTATCAAAAAAAGAAACATCGGCACTAGAGCGAACATCCTTATCTTTAGTATCTACTTCAGCAGCCGGTAATGATGGCGGTAAGGGCGGAGGTGAAGCATAACTTTGAACTATCACTAACAATAGATTTATAAAAAATAATATCTTACATAATTTATTTAACATATAATTCCTTATTAAATAATTTATTTGATAGCAGGAGGTTGTTCGATGTCATTCCTGCCGAAGCAGGAATCCAGGGTAAAGCGAGATAAATCGAGCTTTTAATATTAAAACTTACTGTATATATACCTTTTAATTGCTGGATTCCCGCTTTCGCGGGAATGACATAAACAAGCAATACACCTCCCCCGCTTTTAGCTAGCAATGACATTCACTCCCCTACCTCTTACTATTCTGCACCAATTTCTTTATCTCAATCTCTACTAACTCTTTAACAAGTACAGATAGATTTTTATCAAGCCAAGCTTTAAGTTCTGGTTTTAACATCTCAATGACTAATTCTTCAAGTGCATTTTTAGATGAGATATTATTATCCAGCTTTTTATCTTTAATAGTATCGGTAAAATTTTTAAAAATATCACCTACCTCTTCAGCAGATTTAGTTGATATTAACTTTTCTTCTTCATCTTGATTTACTATTTCCGTTAGCTCTAATACATCTTCATCTTCGCTATCATTTTCATGAATAGGATTTTTACGCTCGTTTATTACTCCTTTAATCGATTTTAATATGTCTTCTATCGACATATCTTGGTTCTTTTTATTTTCCTTACTCACGTTAGAAACCTATAAACATTTTCTTTTTAATAGTCTTAAACTCTTCTTCAGGACTAAAATATTTTACTTTAAGTTTTAAACTTTGAGCCGTTAGCTCGCCGGTTAACAATTTCATTTGATATGCCGCAAGTACTGAAGATTTATACGCATCCAGACGAGTTATTTTTGCTTCGTATAATTTTTCTTCGGCAGTTAAAACATCTAATATTGTTTTAGATCCGACTATTTCCTCTTGCACAGTACCGTCATATGATATTTGAGCAGCATCCACTCCTTGATTAGCGGCAACAATACGAGATTTTGCTGCTTCAAATCCCTCCCACACGCTTACAACCCCTGCTTGGGTCTGCTTTATCACACTATCAAGCTGAACTGCACTATTTCTTGTTTGATTTTTAGCCGATCTGATTCTTGAATATTGAGCTCCTCCCTCAGGATAAATAGGGATATTTACCGAAAGAGTAGTAGTATAGCTTCTATTATTTATAGCATTTACATTTCTAGCATTTATATCATCTTGTGGATTGTAGTATGTTCTACCGGATTGCAGTTGCACACTTACTTGCGGTAATAATTTCCCTTTTTCTGCCATTTCTAAAGCTTTAGCAGCAGTTACATTATGCCTTGCCGAATCAATATCAGGATTGAGCTTAGCAGCTCTTCCAGTTAACTCATCTAATGAAGCAGGTAACATTTTAGGTAACTCAGGCATAGTTATATTAGTCGGCTCTATTCCAAATACTCTAATAAAATTTGCTTTTTTTCCTTGAAAATCGGCATAAGCAGCTAGTTTATTCGTTTCTGCTGCTGCAAGCCCCGCTCTTGCGGTTGCTATATCTACTTCCGTTGCTTCTCCAAGTCTTAATTTTTCCTCAACGGTGTTAACTTGTTGTATGTTAGTGCGAACTCTACTTTCAGAAATATCATATTTCGCTTTGCTCTCAAAACAATCAAGATACGCAGTTATTAAATTTAATAATATTTTTTGTTCACCGGCATAATATGCACCCCGTGCAGCTCTAAATCCTGCTTGAGCAGCTTTAAGAGCCGCAACGCTAGAACCACCATTAAATATAGACTGTTGAATTGTTAATGCACCTTGATCACTATCTGTTTCCCTTGGAGTAAAACCAAGCCTATCAGCATATTTTTTATTATATTTAGTCTTATTATGTTGTCTATTAATCTGTAATCCGGCACTAGGCATAAACCCTGAAAAAGCTCGCGGAAACTGCTCAATCGAGTCTAAAAACTTAATTCTAGCAGCTTTCAGCTCCTCATTATTCTTATACCCTTCAGTTAAAGCTCCCTGCAAATCAACTGCTGCAACCGAACTAGTTAGTAATAATGTAACAATAAATGTAGTTAATTTACGCATAAATTTCTTGAATAATTGATAATATGTTAGTTAGATTAGTTTAATCTTTCAAGAATATATCTATATCCTAATAAAACAATATAAATCTATTGTAGCAATGTTAGCACGTAATATAACAAACATTAATCTCAAGGGCAATGATAACTATTTTACATTTTATTTTACGGTTATAAAGCTTAAGATTAATTAATATTTGATAACAAAATAAAATTTTATGTCTATAATTGATTTTTCTAGTTTCAGCGGATTAACTAAAGAACAATAAAGACTTTTAATAACATTAAAAGGTTTTACCAAATCTTTGAAAATGAATGTAAAAGATTTAGAAGATCATTTATTTTATATTTTACAAAATTCTTTAAATAAATTATCTCACACTGAAAATATCGATGTAGCGAAAATAGAAAAACTTTTTAATAGGACAATCCAAGAATATAACTACTTTATCTGAAGCGCTTGAGAAAGCATATCAAGAACAGTTAAAAACAAAAGATATCTTTTTATTTGACAGGATTATTGTAGAAAAATGTTTAAATGTTTTAGAACACATTTTAAAATTTCAGCAAGAATTAGATAAACTCTATCCTGGAGCTTCTAAAAAAATTATAGAATCATTAGACAATATATTAGTCGGGGTTATACGACTCAAATACCGATGCTTGGAATATTTATACAAACAAGCGGAATACTTGAAAAAGCAAATAATCTTATTGACTCTGAAAAAATTATTGCCAAAAATAACAAAATTGCATAATGATATAAAAGAAATAAGGGAAGAAGCTAAATCTCATGAGAAGCTTGAAAACATCTATGAAAAAGCCAAAAAAGTTGCCACAATTTCAGAAATATCAAAAGAACCGACTCGACAAATTATTGAAATAGCAAATAAAAACCCTAATACCAAGCTTCACTAGAGAATGTTGTAAAAGCTGCTAAAGCTATACCAAAAAGCAAAGATGAAGTAGAAGAAAACATAACAGAACTAAAAAGTAATATTGAAAGTGCAATTCCACAAGATATAAATATTGACAAATTAAACTCTGTAAAGAATACTATTTCTGGTAATCTAAATGAAGCTAAAACAGAATTATTAAAAGTATTAAATCCAGAAGCTTCTTGTAGCGAAAAGATAGAATCCTTATGTAAAGCCGCAGAAAAAGCTACGAAAATTGCAAGCGACATAAAAAAATAGTAAGAGTAATACCAGGAAGTCAAGAACTCGGAAATGTTATAAGTCTAACAATAAAAACTAACTTATTACCGCCTCCGGTCTTAGCAATTGCAAAGCTAACTCCTGATATAGCTAACTTAGTTAATATAGGTCAAGCAGTGGTTACTATACTTTCTAAAACACACAACTTAACTCAACAACAAGGAAGAGCAAAATAATGTCTAATTCTAATACTCATATTTTAATTGCCATAAGTTGCTTAGCATTATTATTAATATTTTTAATGTATAAGAAAATAGCAGCACGTAAAAAAAATATATTACCTGCTGAAGGAGGTAATATTGATGATTCGCCAAATGTGGCCCTTAATAGTCAAAAACCAGAAAATAAAACGCTGACATTACAAGAAAGAATAGAACTATCTTGGAAATTCCTTTATAATATCACGGAAGTTATTTTAAATAAATTCTCTAAAGAAGATGTTATTCAAGTGAATAAATGCGGTCAAGTTTTATTTGAAAATGGCGTTAGATATGAACATGTAGTCGATCTTGCAATTCCTCAAGTTAAGTCTCATACTCAAACAGTTGAACAAGAACAATCTAAAGGAAAAAAAGCCTTAGGGTTATAACTCTTTTCTTTGAAAAGTAGTATTTTATACTTTTCTTTAAAGCATGTTTAAAATCAATTATGTTTTTTATCCTTTACTTATATACTAATATAACTATTTAAGAGTTTATTCCTCAATAGTAAGCTTTTTTAGGAATAAACTCCAAGTAAGTTAGATTATAAAAGGCAGCATTCTTAGCTAAATAGACAAATTTTATTTAAACTATGTCTAATATATATCTTGTTACTATATCGTTTAATAAAAGTAAGCAATTCTTATTAAATGATTACGGAAAAGCTTGGCATTTACTTTGTAGTTTTATCGGTTCTTTATACCAAAACGGTAATATATTAAATAATGGAAAATTTTTAGTCCTACAAAAAATAAATTGGTTTTTTATGCAGTAATTCCTAATAAAGATGCTTTGCATGCTTCAAATTTAAGCTATAATGCATTGAAAGATAAAGATTGAATTAGAGCAATTGGCGTAATAATTAGTTATAAAATAACAGCAGACTATGTTAGTGAAACACCTATTGATATTGAAAATGCAAAATTTCTCTATTTATATCCTATTTCATGGTCATGAAGAGCAGCTTGTATTACATACAGATGAGGGGAAATATCTACCTTTATATATAATAAATGAAGACCGATATCTCAGAGGAACAATTACTTCTTGGCAAAATGATTATGCGGCAGCTTACAGCTTATGGCTTTCAAGCTATAAACATTAGAACCTTTAATGGAAAAACAATTAGCAGAATTAGATAGTGATATTTCTATAAAAGGAAGAAAAATGAGTAAGCGAATACAAAAATGTTTAAAAAAGAAAGTTTTTTATCCTATAGCAGCACCGGTATCAGGAAACTCCTATGCACGTTCTAATTATTCAAATTGTCCATCTTGTAAAAAAGATTGGCAATTCAAAACAACATTTCATGAAATATTTGATTATAAATGTAATAAATGCCTTTTATTAGGTTATGAACTTCATAGTTAGCTTTTTGTTGCCTAGAGACACCTTAAATATTCTTAATAACGCCGATTTAAACAAATCCGTTAACTTGATGCTCCCAGAGTTCCTTAAAAGTGCCGTCTTCTACGATCTTGCCTTTATCCATAACAATAATTCTATCCATATGCTTGATAGTAGATAATCTGTAGGCTATAGCAATTATTGTTACATTCTCAATATCAAGCATGGTATTAATAGATTTTTGTACTTCTTGCTCTGTATGGCTATCAAGGCTTGAAGTTGCTTCATCTAAAACCAAAATCGGAGCGTTTTTAAGAATAGCACGGACAATTGCTATACGTTGCCTCTGTCCGCCACTTAGCTTTACTCCTCTCTCACTGACAATGGTGTTATATTTTTCCGGTAAACTTTCAATAAATTCATAGATATTTGCAACTTTGGCGGCATTTTCTATTTCCCAAGGCAAAGCATTCTCTTTTGCATATCCGATATTCTTACCTACTGAGCGATGAAAAAGCATAATATCTTGAGGAATTATGAGGAATTAATAATATCTGCTCCCACAGGCTGTCAGAGGAAATATCGTAAAAATTTTGGTTATCGATTATAATATAGCCAATTCCGGCTTAAAATTTTTCAATAATAATACAATTAAAGTGGATTTACCGCTACCTGCATGCCCGACAATACCCACTTTCTCACCGGCTTTAATATACAAATTAAGAGACTGGAATACACTACTCCCCTCTTTATAAGCAAACGATATATCCTTAAATATAATCTCCCTTTTGAAGATTTTTAATTCAGCAGCATTCTATAGTATCTTGTGGGATTTGCATTATTGTAAAGGCGGAGCGAAATGCTGCTATATCTTCTAAAAAATCTTTAAGTTCCATAGTGGCATGCCACGAATTTTCAGTAACTAAAAAAGTAAGGGACATAATAAAAGCAATATGTACATTATGGTAATAATCATTTACTTTATTTAATTCTCGCTGCTTTGCTGCAAACGAAAAAATAGTAAAGATGTTTATAATACAATCAGCTACCAAGAATCTTGCTTATCTTGCTCCATTTTAGCAAGTTTAGTAAAACACTGTAAAGCAAGCGATAAGTCAATAGCCATAAAGGTACTAATGACAACAAATACTTTAATATTAGTAAGACCCAGTGCAATACTGGAAAGCAAGGTAATTAATAACGGTTTGCTTAATTGATACTCGATTACTTGGTGCATTTTATAATAATTATCACCTATGCCCCGTACTCTTCCAACGATAGAACCGGAAAGGTTATTTTGAAAATAAGTATACGGTAAAACAGTGATTACATATTTTATTCATCATACCTTGAAAGATATGAGGCATTGCTTTAAGTTGTGCAAAGCTATGAGCACGCCAAGCACCATCAAGTATAGCTTGTGCTGAAACCATATTATCGGTTTATAACTTTGAGCAAATATAATCTTTTCATTTTGGGCAAATAAATCAAGCAAAAGCTTTACGGCATAATTATATATAATAGGATGAAAGCCGCTTGCAATAGGCCCAAGCATCATAACAAAATACCAATATTTATACGGCTTTATAACAGACCATAAAAAAGAAACAGGATAAGTTTTGATTTTCATAAGTTGAAAAATATAATTCTTAGATAAAAGCGGCCTTATTACATGGCCCGTTTCATATCATACCTGCGTGCCCTTGTTGCATGACTCTTATGTCATTCCCGCAAAAGGGGGAATCCAGTACCTTAAAGCTTTATTTGAAAAGTAAAATTTATAAAAAAATCTTGGTCTAAAAGATTTTTTTGGAAAGCTCGATTTATCTCGCTTTACCCTGGATTCCTGCCTTCGCGTGAATGACATCGATCCTTAAGTTGTCACCCATGTGCGATCAACGGAATAACATTATTGTAGATAATCTATTAATATATTAGTATCAAAGATAGCTTTCATTCGTTCCACTCATTACGTAATTTAGCCTGATATTCTAAACTATCTAGATTTTTATCTTTCCAGAGTCCAAAAGCGTTTTCAAATGCCTTATTATTGTGATCATTACTAGCAATGTAACTAGTTAAAGCTTGCCCAATAGTTTTATCTCTTGATATTTTTTCTTGGATAGTTTATCTAGAATTTTAATTTGCGAATCAGCTATATTAATAATAGTTCTCACATAATCTCCTTAGGATTTTTTCCTAATTAGGATATCATATCCCTATGATACGTATTATTATCTTATATAATCCTTTAGATTTAAAATCTACAAATATTTCTCATTCTCTTCTTTAACCACAGCTATTAACTGCTTAACAGATAATACTTCTTGGTCAGTAGTTCCGAGCCTTCTAATCACTACTTGTTTATTTTCTTGCTCTTGTTTACCGATTACTGCAATTATCGGTATTTTTTGATTAGAAAACTCACGAATCTTATAGTTAATTTTATCAGGTGAGATATTAAAATCTGTTCTTACCCCGTTATCAATTAAAGCTTTATGCACTTCCAAAGCATAATCGTTCAAATCGCTGGTAATAGTTGCAATAGCAACCTGCACTGGTGCAAGCCAAAGCGGAAACCTACCTGCATATTCTTCGATCAATATACCAATAAAACGCTCAAGTGAGCCAAGAATCGCTCTATGTAGCATTACGGGTCTTTTTTTCTCTCCGCTTGCTGCAACATAGCTAGCGTCTAACCGCTCCGGCAAAACAAAATCCATCTGAAGCGTACCGCATTGCCATTGCCGCCCTATCGCATCGATTAATACAAACTCAAGCTTCGGACCGTAAAATGCCCCCTCGCCCGGGTTTAGTGTATAAGTAAACCCTGCTTGTTCTACTGCTTCTTTTAAAGCATTCTCAGCCTTATCCCAAACTTCATTGCTCCCTGCTCTGATTTCAGGACGATCAGAGAATTTTACCTTTATATCAGTAAAGCCGAAATCCTTATAAACTTCAGTCAGTAATTTACAAAAATTAACCGTTTCATCGGTAATTTGTTCCGCAGCACAAAATATATGTGCATCGTCTTGCACTAAACTCCGCACTCTCATTAAACCGTGCAACGCACCGGATGCCTCATTACGATGGCACAAACCAAACTCCGACATACGAAGAGGTAAATCACGGTAACTCTTGATACCTTGTTTGAAAATCTGCACGTGGCAAGGGCAATTCATCGGCTTCAAAGCTAATGTCTTGTCGTCTGTTTCTAACGCAAACATATCATCACGAAACTTTTCCCAATGTCCTGAAGCCTCCCAAAGGCTTTTATCGACCAAAACAGGAGTCTTAACTTCGGTATAACCGTTTTTACGAATCTTTTTCCTAATATACTGCTCAATGGTATTATATATACTCCAGCCTTTATCATGCCAAAATACCATTCCTTGAGCTTCTTCTTGGAAGTGGAATAAATCAAGCTCACGCCCAAGCTTTCTATGATCACGCTTTTCGGCTTCTTCAAGCATCAAGAGGTAACTATCTAGCTGCTCCTTCGTGGCCCAAGCAGTGCCGTATATACGCTGCAACATCTCATTACGACTATCACCTCGCCAATATGCTCCTGCAACTTTCATCAACTTAAAATACTTAACACCCCCTGTAGAAGGAGCATGTGGGCCTCGGCATAGATCAATAAAATTACCTTGCCTGTATAAAGTAATTGGCTCACCTGCCGGAATTGAATCAATAATTTCGGCTTTATAATGCTCTCCTATCGATTTAAAAAACTCTACGGCTTTATCCCTATCCCATAGCTCTCTTGTTACTTGCTCGTTCTTTTGTGAAAGTTCTTGCATTTTAGCTTCTATAACGGCTAAATCATCAGTGGTAAAAGGTTTATCACGAGCAAAATCGTAATAATAACCGTTTTCAATTGCAGGACCAATCGTTACCTGAGTTTCAGGGAATAGTTCCTTTACTGCTTCTGCTGTTAAATGTGCCGCATCGTGCCTTATTATCTCGAGACATTCAGGATCTTTCGCAGTTAAAATACGAAGCTTGCAATCATTTTCAATTACGATACTTAAGTCTTGAAGCTCACCGTTTATTTCAGCAACCATTGCTGCTTTAGCAAGTGACATTGAAATTGCACTTGCTACTTCATAGGCGGTAATGTTTTTTGCAAATTGTTTTATACTCCCATCGGGAAAGAAAATATTAATCATTCTTTTATAACTTATTTTTTCTTCAAATTTTTTACTTGTAGACCTTATCTCGTAGCTCTTATTTCATTCCTGCAAAAGCAGGAATGACACTTAGACTACTTTCTTTCTTGATCTATCATAGCCATGGCATTCATAAATTCTAATACTCTTGTATCACTAAGGATCTGATCAATAGCTTTATCGTTAAAGGTTAGTCCGACGTCTTTACTTTTTACATCCACGACTAAAGATTCACCGTCTTTTAATTCAGAATTTTTACTAAAAACTTCTATTGCCCTAAAGCCGTATTGCTTTATTACTGAAGATTGTTTTCCTAGATTTAAAGCAAATTCCTTAGAATCTTCTATTTTATTAAGCACCGGTACAATAGCATTATTAGTATAATGCACAAAATTATTTATAACCGCACTCGGATCCGATAATTTTATTACGCTTTCTAGATTCAGAGGATTATCTATAGTAGGCATATCAATATCAATAGCAAAATTAAAATCATCCATTACAAGATTAGTTTTACCGGATAATTTTTTTGCTTCAGGATCAAACTCACCTTTTAAATTAAATTCGGAATTATTTATTTTTGCAAAAACACCCATTACTCTTTCCCCATCTTCTTGAGTAATAGGGCTAGTTAGTTTAAAAATTTTATCTAACTCAGCTCTTTTGTTTAAACCATTACTAAAGTAGCTTCCTAAAGCTTCAGCTGCCGTTTTTTGGTATGTTTCAGAAGGTTCTATAGTAGATTTAATATGTAAAGCAAAATCAAAAATTTTATCTTTTTCTATATTTAATTTATATAAATTACTTTCTACTTTTCCTTTTCTTTCAATATCACAAGCAAATAAAAACGGCTTACCTTTTACTAATTCTCCTAACATCTGCATAAAAATAACAGCATGCATATTCTCATCTTGCTTTTGATCTAGAGAAAAATTTTGAATTAATAATTTCCCAAGCGCTACTAACTCATCACTATATTTTAGTTTTAATTTGGAATTGTAAGAAATAGGTAAATTCAATATATCTAACTTTGTCAAACCATACTCAAAGAAAGCAGTATCAGAGTCATTAGCTATTTGATCTCTCAAAAATTCAAAAATTTTATCATATAAATTTCTTCTGTAATTTTCAGAAATAAAAGAAACAGTATTTTTTCCATCCAAAATTAACAAATTAAGGTTATCCGATGTCTTAGTATTAGTAATTACAGAATTACTAATATCACTCTCTGCTAATTTTTCTGCATCTAGAGAACTATAAAGAGTTGATTTATTGTCACTCAAGCTTAATTTCCAATAATCAGGCTCTCTATTAAACAAAGATTTTCTAAACCAAATTGTTGTATGATGATCAGGTGAGTAAAAAATATTTTTTTCATCTTGAGCGGTAGTAATTTTTACATTATTTCCGTAAGAATCAATTTTTGTAATATTCAAAAACGGTATATGTCTAATAACTATTTCATCAAAATAAAAATCTATAGGTTTTAACATTACTTTATTTAAAGTAACACTAAATCCATATTTATTAACTTTTATTGCATCATAAGTTATATATTCTTCATATTTATCAAGAATAGAGATAATATTTTCTTTACTTTGATGTTCAAATTTATAGGCAGCATATCCCCACCCTACTAGGATTAGAGCTATAAAGCTTATTATAATAAATCGTATTTTCATCTTTTTTACTGTAAAAAATTATTAAAAATCAGAAATGTTGTTCCTGCGTAGACACCTAATCGTCATTGCAAGCAGCCGTAGGCTGCGTGGCAATCTCATGAAATAATAACAAGCTCCTGAGATTGCTTCGTCAAAACTTACAGTTTTTCCTCGCAATGACGAAAAACCGAACTTTGTAATAAAACCTTAAACAGTTCAAAATAGCATATATCGCTTAAAAAATATATTTATTTTTCTTTTAAACGATCAGCTATTAGCTGATATGATTCAAAAACCTTATTTGGTTCTTTTTCAAGCAATTCAAATCCCAATTTTTCATTACTGTTAATATGCCATAATCTACAATTATCCGGACTAATTTCATCAGTTAACATAATGATAGATTCTTCACCGTTAAACACACGCCCAAATTCTAATTTACACTCAACAAGCCGAATCCCGACACCGATAAATAAGCCGCTTAGAAAATCATATATACGCAAAGCCTGCTCTTTTACCGCTTTAATTTCATCCCTAGTTAACCAGCCGAAATTTGATATTTGATACTCATTAACTATCGGATATTTAAATTCACGACTTCGGACCTTAAAATCAATGATAGGTTTATCAAATACATACCCTTCATCAATTCCGAATTCTTTTACAAATCTACTGCACGCTACTGATGATATTATTACTTGTATCGGGAAAACCTCAACATATTGAATTAATTGCTCCCTCATATTTATTTTTTCGATAAAATGATTTTCAATGCCGATCATTTCCAGTTTATCCATTAGAAAGGAAGAAATATTATTATTAAGTACTCCTTTACCTGATATATCAACAATCTCACCTGTTTCCAAAATAGCCTTATCGGAAAAAGCCATTATAAGTAAAAAATCTTCTTCGGCAGAATATAAAATTTTACTTGAACCTTCATATAATTTTTTTTTCATTTATTTGTCTCAAAATTCATTTTCCTCGTCATTGCGAGAAAATTACGAAGTAATTGACGAAGCAATCTCAGGAACTTGTTATTATTTCATGAGATTGCCACGCAGCCTACGGCCGCTCGCAATGACGACTCTGGTATCCACACAAGCATATCATTAAAATCCCTGAAGATCATTCGGACCGATAATTGCCGACGTAGTAGTACCACTAAATATTTTATTTGCCGTATTAATAATATCATCAGCTTTTATGCTCATGATAATTTCCATAATCTCTTCAGGAGAAATATATTGACCGAAAACAGAATAATTTTTACCTATTTCTTCTGACTTATAGGTATTTTTCTCTTGAGCCATTTGTAAATTACTACGCAGTTGTGTTTTAGCTCTAAGAATCTCTTCTGTGCTTACTTGTTCAGTCATTTTTATTATTTCGTTTTTAATCTCTCTATATAATAATTCTAATTTATCATGTGCAGTGGATGCATAAATTGTAAACACTCCACTATCAAAATAAGCACTATTATAACTACCTACTGCATATGCTAAACCTAATTTCTCACGAATACTTTGAAATAAACGCGATGACATACCGCCACCGAATATTATAGAAAGTAGATGGGTTTGGTAAAGCTTTTCTAAATTAATATATGATGTACCTTCAAACCCTAGCACTAAACTAGTTTGCTCTAACTCCTTATTAATAAAGCCGTTTCCGCCTATATATTTTGCCGGAATAAAGCTACTTTTTACTCCTTGCTTCAAAGAAGAAAATAACTGTTCCGCTATAATTACTATTTTATCATGATCAATATTACCGGCAATTGATAAATAGAGATTTTCAGCATTATAATGTTTATCTATAAAATTAAAAAAATGTTCTTTCGTAAAAGTTGCAAGGGTTTTAGCAGTACCTAAGATTGACTTACCCAACGGTTGTTCTCTATAAACTTTATTATAAAATGTCTCATATACTAGGTCATTTGGATTATCCTGATGATGAGCAATTTCCTGCATGATCACCTGATATTCCTTAGCTATTTCCTCATCAGCAAAAATAGAATTTTGAATTATATCGGCAAGTATATTAAGTGCTTTATCACAATTTTCAGACAAGACTCGTGCATAATATACCGTATTCTCATGACCGGTATAGGCATTAAAATGTCCACCTATAGAGTCAAACTCTTCCACTATCTGTTTTGCCGTTCTAGCTTTTGTACCTTTAAAAGCCATATGCTCAAGAAAGTGAGATATGCCGTCCTCTTCTGCATTCTCATAACGTGCTCCAACTTTAGCAATTAAATTTATTGCTACCGAATTAACATAAGGCATATTATATGTTAAAATTGTCAAACCGTTTTTTAATTTACTAACATTAAAATTTTCTTTCATAATTTATCTTTTATTTTCTAAATTGTCATTGCGAGGAGATGCATAGCATCGACGTGGCAATCTCAGGAATTTTATATTACTTCATGAGATTGCCACGCTCCTTATAGTCGCTCGCAATGACGTTTTTTGATTTAAGCGATGACTCTCTTAACTTCGTAAGCCTTAGAAATCTTGCAAAAGCAAAAATTATTGAATCTACAAAACCGTCAAAACCAAATACAAAATAGCGTCTGATAAAAAACGCTTTAAAAAACCACCATATCATTTCAGTTGTTAAACGAAAATTTGAAAGCTTTTTTCCTTGCTTAACTAAATCTTTTGCTTGCTCGCTAGAATAAAAATTTGCTTTAGTGACCAACTGCTCAATTGAAGTACCCGAATAATGATAAGCAGCTTCATTTAATAGATAAATTTTACCTGCAAAATCAACATCTTTATTAAATATTACCGAATCATGAGTAGTACTATTTATGGTATTTGCAAAGCTTGCAAATTTTTTATTATACAACCGAGTACATTTATTAAATGGAGCAAACATTCGTGGCTTTTGGTCATTACGATGCATTATTAACAGCTTTATTTGATAAGCTAAATAACGATCTTGATTATGAGAGGCAAAAATATACTCTATTTCGTCTTGTAACTCTTTAGACAACTCCTCATCGGCATCAATATTAAGAACCCAATCATTTACGCAAAGGCTTTCGGCAAAAGATTTTTGTCCTACATAACCAAGCCACGGTTTTATTACTACCTTTGCTCCTAATTTTTCAGCTATTGCTACCGTATCATCAGTACTTTCGCTATCGACTACTATCACCTCATCAGTAATATTTTTTACGCTATTTATAGCTCGTGCTACCCTTGCGGATTCATTTTTGGTAATAATAAATGCTGAGATTTTTTCAGTTAATGACTTATTCATAATGCGTATACATTCTAAGAATTTTTACAACTTTTTCTTGTTTGTAAACTTCATAAACCAACCTATGTTGAATATTAATTCTTCTTGAATAACAACCGCTAAAGTCACCAACGAGCTTTTCATATGGAGGGTAAATTTTCCAAGGATCAGTACTAACTATGTTTAATAAAACTTCTACTTTATTCTTTAAACCGGCTTGCACTATTTTCTTAGCATCTTTTTGTGCTTGTGTAGTATAACGAATTATATACATTTATAAAAAATTACCAATTTAATTTATCGCTACACTTTGCTATAGGCTCTGCGCGTCCTTCAATTAGAGACTTATGCATATTTGGAATAGATAATAAATATAAAGTTTCTTCCATATTACGATAATCTTCTTCTGAAATTATAACTACATTATTTCTTTTACCTTTAATATAAACAGGTTTGTGTACATCAGAAACATAATCTATAAGTTTATAAAGCTTACTTCTTGCTTCGCTTGTATTATATATTTCCATTATTTTTTCCTTATAATTAGTGAGACTTAATATTAATAACGTACTATAAACAGTACGTTTTGTCAAGGTTATATTCCTATTATCACCATAAACACCAGCTTAACTACATAAGTTAAAAGTAATGTGGATAATAATCCGCTAAGCCATAGGATAATAAACCATTGCCACCCTTTGAGA
Organism: Rickettsia argasii T170-B; assembly: GCF_000965185.1. NCBI lineage: Bacteria > Pseudomonadati > Pseudomonadota > Alphaproteobacteria > Rickettsiales > Rickettsiaceae > Rickettsia > Rickettsia argasii. Next base: position 181,455 of record NZ_LAOQ01000001.1, on the reverse strand, counting down.
CAAGAGGTTATTTTCTTAAATTTTTTAATATATCGGATGATGAGATGATTTGCCACGGAATATATAATAACAATAGAATGTGTAGCCAAGTATGACAGGTAGGAATATCCCAGCCCCTATCAACAGTAAAGACTGTGACTCCGGTGCTGCTGCTGCAGTTTCAAGCGTAACTTTATAAGGAACGATATATGGCCATATGCTTATCGCGAGCCCTAAATATCCTAATAAAAATAACAAGATCGTATAAATAAACGGCTTTACTTCTTTTTTCTGCTTAACGGCTTTAATTAACTTGATAAATATTAAAGCAGTTACAATAGGTACAATAGATAAATAGTAAATATTAGGTACACTAAACCAACGATGATTTATGTGGTTATTTAAGAAAGGAACCCATAAGCTTACAAGCCCCATAAAAAGTGCAACGTAAAATAAAATATATAAAACAGATTTATAAGCCCAATCTTGTGTTGTCTTTTCTGTTTTCAGAATAAGCCAAGTAGCACCCAATAGTGCATAACCGAATATTAATGCTATCCCCGTCATAACGGAAAAGGGAGTAAGAAAATCAAAGCTCCCTCCTGCAAATTCTCGTCCTTCTATCTCTATTCCTTGGACAAACGTACCAAGCATTAAACCTTGACAAAAAACAGTAAGCATAGAACCAAAATGAAAAGCGTAGTCCCAAATATAACGATGACCTATATGAGCCTTAAAACGGAATTCAAAAGCTACACCACGAAATATTAGACCGAGTAACATCAATATAATAGGAATATATAAAGCCGGCATTAATAGCGAATATGCCAACGGGAAAGCCGCAAATAAACCACCGCCGCCAAGTACTAACCAAGTTTCGTTACCGTCCCAAACAGGAACAATAGAATTGATCATTTTATGACGGCAATCATCAGTAGGTGCAAACGGAAATAAGATTCCTACTCCTAAATCAAAACCGTCTAATAAAACATATAAACAAATAGCGGTAGCTATAAGCCCACCCCAAACAAGCGGTAAATCTATATAAGGTGCAAAATTTAACATAAGCTTATTACTTTTCTAATAATGGGTTATTCAAACCACTCTCTCCGTACATTTCTTATTATCTATCACTTCTATACCTTTCTTTATCAAATGCATTATATAATATATACCCGCTCCGAAAATGATCACATACACTACTATAAAAGCAATTAGAGAAATAAATACATATTTGCCGAGTACCGGTGATACCGTATCCACGGTTTTTAAAATATTATATACTATATAAGGTTGTCTACCTACCTCGGTTACGAACCAACCGGCAAGTACTGCAATAAAACCTGAAGGTGACATTAATATATACCAATATTGAAACCAATGCGTAGTATATAATCTTTTCTTCAAGTAAAGATATAACCCTACAACACCTATAAATACCATTAAGCAACCGATTCCTACCATAATACGAAAGCTAAAAAATACTACTGCAACTGGCGGACGCTCTTCTTTTGTCCATTCTTTTAATCCTTTCACTTCACCGTCTAAACTATGCGTTAAGATTAAACTACTAGCATAAGGTATTTCTACAGCATATTTTGTTTTTTCTTCTTCCCCGTCAGGAAAGCCGATAAGATTAAAAGCTGCCCCTTTTTCTGTATTCCAAATACCTTCCATAGCCGAGACCTTGACCGGCTGATATTTAAGAGTATTTAAACCATGCAGATCACCAATAACTATTTGAATAGGTGCAACGGTTAACGCCATTAACACCGCCATAAAAAGCATAATTTTAGCATGCTCTTTATAACGATTATTTAGTAAATAAAAGCTAGCTACACCACCAATAACAAAAGAAGTAGTTAAATAAGCCGCCGTAATCATATGGAAAAAGCGATATGGGAAAGAAGGGTTAAAGATAATTTCTAGCCAATTTAAAGGATAAAAGAATCCTTCGCCTCGCAGTTCAAAACCAGCAGGCGTATGCATCCAGCTACTAGCTGCAAGTATCCAAAAAGCTGAGATTACAGTACCAAAGGCAACTATTAACGTAGAAATAAAATGTACTTTTTTACTGACTTTATTAAAGCCGAATAACATTATACCTAAAAAAGAAGATTCGAGGAAAAAGGCAGTAAATACTTCAAAACCGAGAAGCGGACCGAGGACATTTCCAACCTTATCTGAAAAATTCGACCAGTTAGTACCGAATTGATAAGACATTACAACGCCCGAAACTACTCCCATACCGAAAGTAACGGCAAAAATCTTCACCCAAAATTTGTATATTTCTTGATAAACCGGCTTTTTTGTTTTCAACCATAACCCTTCAATTACCGCTAAAAAGCTTGCAAGCCCTATAGTAAAAGCAGGGAATATTATATGAAAACTTATGGTAAAAGCAAATTGAATCCTTGATAATAATCCTTGATCAAATTCCATATTTAGGCTACTGTTTTAAGATAATAAGCTTTGTGACAATAACAATATACTCCCAGTGTAATAACGTATACTTAATACGTGAATACCACAGTACTTATAGGACGACGTAACCAATTTTTCAAATTAAACGAGTATACAATATTTGATTTCATTATCAACCTTTGCTATTATTAAATTCTATCTGATTAGTTTTAACAAATTTTCCTTTTTCGGAGTTCCAATTATAATGAACATTTACTATTCTTACTTCTGTAACATTAATATCACCATTGGGCAATTGCGTTACATCATACCCTTTTCGGATAGAATCCGTAATTAATAAACTTGCTTGACAAATATATTTTACATCAAAGAACGGAGAATCGTCTTCCTTAGACTTTTCTTGTTCTTCTAAAAAATTATTAGATAATTCTTTTTCTTGCATTTCTAATGATGTTGAAGTTATTTTCTGAATTTTGTAGCATTATTTAAGGTAAGAAGCAAGGCTTGTTTATTATTTTTCCACAGATTTAATATTTTTAGGTATATTTTAAAATAATTAAATTAAAATATGCTCCAAAATAACACGAATTAATATATTATTTTAAAATCGAGGTACATTATCGTGATAAAATACCCTACTTTATCTAAATCAACATTTAGCTTAGGTATTTATTTTTTAAAATTTGATAAAGTTAAAATGACTTTATTGACTGTAATTTGTATTTTACTCGGTATGATTCCGGCGATTGATAGTATATTACTTCAGAAAATCATTGATTTAATAGAATCTTTCAGCGATAAGAACGCTAATAATCTTTTATCTTCCATGATTTACTGGGCAGTATTTTATGCTCTTTGGTGGGAGAGTATTAATATAGCATATCGTTCATATGATTATTTGTATCTCAAGACTATGCCCGTAATAAAAGGGAAAATACTAAATGAACTTTATAATTATACCCAATATCATAGCCATAAATTCTTTCAGGATAATCTAGCAGGACATATTAGCAATCGTATTACCGAAACTGCAAGATCGTTTGAGATGATTATTTCAATATTCGGTGAAAAAATTCTTCGTAAACTCGCTATTATTGTATTTGCATTAATTGCTTTATATTCGGTACATTACGTTTTTGCTACGATATTTATTTTATGGATTACGGTTTTTTTAGGACTTAGTGTTCTTTTCTCCAATAAAATCAATAAATACTCATTAAATTATGCTAGAAGCCAATCTTTTGTTGCCGGCAGTATCGTAGATGCAATTAGCAACATTAATGCGGTTAGAATGTTTACAGCCCATAAATTTGAACGTCAACATCTAGAAACAAGAGTAGAAAATGCCGTAGCCGATGAGCAGACTATGCAATTCTTTATGTTCAAATTGCGTTATGCTCTTGGGACTTCTTGTTCAATAATGATTTTTATAATGATTTATTATTTATCTAAACTTCGTAACGAATTATCTATAAGCATAGGTGATTGCGTATTAGTGCTAACATTATGTATAAATGTAGCAGACGATATTTGGGATTTAACACAAGAAATCGGTGATATGTTCGAGCAGGTCGGGGCATTTAATCAAGGCTTATCTTTAATGGCACCGCATATTATAACTGATATTGAAAACGCTACTCCATTAGATATCAAAGAAGGGGTTATTGAATTTAGAAATGTTACATTTAATTATCATCATAATAACAATCTATTTTATAATAAATCGGTATTAATACCGAGTAAACAAAAAGTAGGACTAATTGGATTTTCAGGTTCAGGGAAAACCACTTTTATTAGTTTACTCACTAGGTTACATGATATAGAAGAAGGAATGATTTTAATAGATAATCAAAATATTAAAAACGTAACTCAAGATTCTTTAAGAAAAGCCATTAGCCTTATACCTCAAGAACCGGTGCTTTTTCATCGTACCATTTTGGACAATATCAGATACGGGAAAAAAGAAGCTACTCTTGAGGAGGTTATAGAAGCAGCAAAAGCTGCACATATTCATGATGTTATCGATAATCTACCGAACGGTTACGATACTATGTGCGGTGAACGGGGGAATAACTTATCAGGCGGTCAACGTCAAAGAATTATCATAGCAAGAGCCATCTTAAAAAATGCTCCTATTTTAATTCTCGATGAAGCAACAAGTAGCTTAGATAGCGAGACGGAAAGCCTGATTCAAGAGTCAATGGATTATTTAATGCAAAATAAAACCGTGATAGTCATTGCCCACAGATATCTACTTTACTCAATATGGATAGAATTTTAGTTTTTGAAAAGGGAAGTATAATCGATGACGGTAGACATACAGAATTACTAAAAAATAGTAAGCTATATCAAAAATTATGGAACTCTCAAGTTAAAGGGTTAATAGTGTGAGGAGGTATTACCCATGTATTATGTCATTCCTGCTTTCGCAGGAATGACATAATACCAGCCTCAACCTTTAAACTAAATCATTATGAGCCACTATTTCTCCTGTTGCTTCAACTTGAAGTAGTCCGTGCTCTGTCATCGCTTTTATTGCACTCTCAGGTAATTCTATCTTATCTGTAGAATTACTATCAATAATATCTTCAATTTTTAAAATGCATAAAAACTCTAAAGGCGGTATCAATTTAGCTATCTTTTTCTCTAATTCTATTAATGGTTGTTTTATAGAATCATCCAAATCCAAACTCATTTGATTTGAAAATTTATATAGTTCTAATAGGCGTTTTATATACTCATCCTTAGAAACATCTTTTACAACCGGTAATATTGCTGCTTTCCATTGAACAAATGCAGCTAAATCTTTCTTGTCAATAGCCTTAATTTTCTTGTAATTATTCTCACGAAATACGGATTCAAGCGTTAAAAGAGCTTTCAGAGGTGCATAAATTGCTTCCTTGTCACGGACCATTTGACCGTCAAGATCGAGTATATCCGGATTAGCACCATATTGTAAAAATACTTTTACCATATCTGTACTCTGCTTCCTCTATCATTAAGCTCTCTAGTTAGGTCTACTAAACTTTTAAATGCGGTTTTTTCACAACGGATAAATTCCATATTAGCACCATAAGCGAGCAATTTAGTTACCATGGCTATATTTGGGTATAGGAACGTACATATTTCTAAATAAGTTATATTGTCACCTGTTACGTAATTAGGATCCGCACCATTTTCAATTAGAAATGTTGCCATATCAAAATGTTGAGCTGTTAGGACAGTGTGAAAAACGGTCATACCGCTGTTGTGGTCAAGGATTATATTTGCACCTTTTGCAAGTAGAAGCCTTACTATCCCTTTCTGATTATTATGACACGCAAAATATAAAAAAGATTTAGCCTCACCTTCCAATGTATATACTTCTGTATTTGGATCAATATTTAAAGCGGTTAACATACTATCAACTAAATCATAATCACCTTGACAAATTGCTTTAACTATAGCAGTGTCAGGAGATCTTGCTATTTTATCTACAGTGCAGTATGCCATATTGGACACACTAGAAATATTTGTATTTGGATCTTTAATCAAAGCTTTGAATTCTTTGACAAAACTTTCTCTAAAAAATTCATATCTTTTTATTTTATATATATTATTAAATCCCATATTTTGCTGTTCTTCTATATCTTTACTGCTTAATATCTCATGAAATTTATTTCTAATTATATCATCGGTTATCATAGTATTTCCCTTAATGATTCAATTGATAGTATTTTGTATCGTACAGAAAAAAATCATTTTATCAACAAATAGTTTATTTATTAGTAAGCAATCAATAAACTAAAATATTATATTAAATATTGTCATATGCTGTTATAATCACTTTTTTAGCCACTAATATTTAAAAAATGAAACTATCTGATTTTGACTTTGATTTACCAAGCGAACTGATCGCACAATATCCATCTAGTGAACGTGATAACTCAGATTTACTAATTGCTGTTACGCCGCCTATTAAAACCAAATTCTACAACATAATAGATTACTTAAAAGAAGGGGACTTATTAGTCTTTAATAATAGTAAGGTAATAAAAGCAAAGTTAAATTTGGGGAAAAATGTTACAATAAATTTGAATCAAAAATTATCAGATGATAGTTGGTCAGCTTTTGCTAAACCAGCTCGAAAGCTTCATGTAAATGATGAATTTTATTTTGATAATCATAAGGTAATTATTACCGAAAAACTTGCAATGGGTGAGATTAAAGTAAAATTTGAGCTTAATGATATTTCTGTATTCGAGTTCTTAAATAAATACGGTGAGATGCCGCTACCGGTTTATATTAGGCGTTCACACTCATTATGTCATCCCGTGGCTACGACTACGGGATCCAAAAAATATTTAAATAATGACTGGATACCGTGGTCAAACCACGGGATGACAAACACTCAAAACGACAACGACCGCTATCAAACTGTCTATAGCCAAATAGAAGGTTCAGTTGCAGCACCGACGGCAGGTTTGCATTTTACAAAGGATATACTTGATAAGCTTAAGGCAGAAGGCATACAAGCTACATTTTTAACATTACATGTGGGAGCTGGAACTTTTTTACCTGTAAAAACCGAAAATATTCATGAACATAAAATGCATACCGAATATTGCTCTATTACTCCTGACACTGCTGAAATCATAAATAAAGCAAAGCAAGAAGGGAAACGTATTATCGCAGTCGGCACTACAACACTTAGAACACTTGAGAGTTCTTGCAATAACGGCATCATAAAAGCAGGTAGCTTTGAAACCGATATTTTCATAACCCCAGGTTTTAAATTTCAAACAGCCGATATGCTACTTACTAATTTCCATTTTCCTAAATCTACTTTATTTATGCTTATATGTGCTTTTGCCGGATTTAAAGAGATGCATGAATTATATAAATATGCTATAAAAGAAGCAATGCGTTTTTTTAGCTACGGCGATGCAACGCTTTTATGTAGGAAATGATAATCACAACCGTCATTGCAAGTAACTAAAAGGAGCGTGGCAATCTAGCAAAAATAACAAAAAATGCTAAAGGTTAGCATTTTTCACTGGATCCCGTGGTCAAACCACGGGATGACGGAGGTGAAATTGATCCACGTAACAAAGCCTTCCTGCTTTTAGCTAGGAACGACATTTTAGAAAAAACCTATAACAAACTAGATAAAAAATATTTTGGATGATTAAATCCTCTACTTTATTAATACGAGATTCAAAACAAACTGCTTTACGAGAAGAATTAAAACAGCTGGCAACAGCACTTAATAAGCCTAAAAGTTTATTCCAATTCTTTAATCAAAACAACTTAAAAAGCGGAATTTATTTATACGGTCCGGTGGGCAGCGGTAAAACTATGCTCATGAATTCTTTTTTTGAAGAATTAACCACACCTAAAATAATAGTACATTATCAGAACTTTATGCAGGAAATTCATAAATCTATGCATAAATTACAAACAGCAAATCAGAAAGATATCATCCCTAAAATTGCTAAAAACTATGCTAAACAAACTAAAGTGTTATGTATAGATGAGTTTGAAATTAAAGATATTACTGATGCAATGATAATCGGTAAATTATTTAATGAATTAATAAAGCAAAATATTTTTATTTTTATAACTTCTAACACGAGTCCCAATAATCTGTACAAAGACGGATTACAACGAGAATCTTTCTTACCTTTTATAAAGATAATCAATAATACATTTTATGTTAAATATCTAGATAATCAACATGATTATCGATTTGATAAAGCGTTAAGAGTTAAAGAGGCAAGGATAATTTATCCTTTAACTTTAGAAAACCAAAACAAACTTGAAAAAATTATCACGGATATTAGTGATAATAATCTTGCTCCTCAAAATATACAGGTTCTAGGTCGAGAAATATCCTTTCAAAAAGTGCATAAAAGAATATTAGTAACAGATTATAATGAATTATTTACAAGAGACTTAAGCTATATCGATTATGTTAATATTTGCCAAAATTTCAACGTTATTATAGTGGGGAACGTCATACTATCGATGCTAACGATACAAATACAGCCGTTAGATTTATCAACTTTATCGATAATGCCTATTTCTATAAAATACTCTTATTTATGAGCCTAGAAGATAACCCAAATAAAATATATCAAGGTTCAGCACAAGCCGCAGAATTTAAACGCACTACTTCAAGACTAAATGAAATGAATAGCGAATCTTATTTATTAAATAATGATTTTAAGAATTAACTTCAATTTTCGCTAAAAAAACTCTTTAATTACTAATTAAAATTTATTTACAGATGACCTCTAAGAAACTTAATAAATTCATCAATATTGATCTTTATATTGTCTTCTAAATGCTCTTCTGTTGTCTGATCTACATAAAAAGGATAATAATCGCATGACATATAATTTTCCATTCTTTTATAAAAACTTCTAGAGGGAGTTGTACCGTGATCAATCTCTACTACTTTGCATTTTGGAGCCACAAAAATAAAGTTAGCAAATCCTGATCCGTGCGATCCAACTATTATTTTTGCTTTATTAAAAAGCTGGACCTGTTTATACGAGAAGGATAGCTCTAGATATATTACTTTAAAACCGGATCTCTAAATTTTTTCTATTAATTCCTCTTCATTAACTATTTTTCGGGTAGAAGCGTATTTACGAGAAATATATATTTTATCGTATGCTTTACTATTATCTTTAATAAAAATATTTCTTAAATCTTTTTTTAACCATAAAGGCAAAGGCGTACCTTTTACCGGAATAAACGGTACAGATGGAACAATTAGTCTAGTAGCTTGAATTATACAGTCACTATTTACTACAAAAAGCTTATCTTCCGGTATATTTAAATAATTTAATACTATTTCTAATGACCTAATTTGCCATGAATATTTTAAATTATTAATATAGATACGATCATATTCAAGAGCTGATTCTTTTAATATAATTAATCTAGGCAAAATTTGTAGCAGCCAATGATACCAAATTTCAGAACCAAAAGATGAAATTACTGCTAATTTTCCATTAAAATATAAAGGATTTTCAGTATTAATATCTCGTTTTTTTTAATAAACTATGTTGATCACCTAAGCTTGTTTGAGTATCTTGTAGAATATAACCTTCTTGAGTTAAAATTCCACCTTCATTAATTACTGTGCCGTTTGGTAACTCTAAAATAAATTGACCAGTATTTTTTTCTTTAAATAGCTTTTTAATTTCTATGTTAGATTTTAGTGATTCTATGGAAATAAATTGATGTTTATTTTTTAATGCGTAAGCATTACTAATATAGAGAAAGGTAAAAATTATGAATATAAAATATCTCATAAAGAGAAAGAACGATAATTAAAAATTTGCATTGCAAGCTTGGCAGCGACTTACTCTCCCATGCCTTATGACATAGTACCATTAGCGCTATGAGGTTTCACGTTCGAGTTCGGGATGGGATCGTGTGTTTCACTCATGCTATAACCACCAAGCTAGCAATACAAACTTTTAAAAAGATAGATTTGTATTATAGTTTGCTGTTAATGTTGTTGCACAACTAAAAAAAATTCTTAATATCATATCTTAACTTTTACTACGATACTCAGCAAAATAATTTTCGCTGGATATCGTGGCAGGGCTACAGTATAACATTAGTTATGCAATAACATTTTTATTAGTTGATAACAAGCTATTTAACCTGATAACTTTGTGAATAGATACTACACTCTTAATAACATTAACACTATATGCATATGTAATCTCACAGCAAAGTAAATCAATCGAGCTATTAGTATCGGTTAGCTACACACATTACTGTGCTTCCACACCCGACCTATCAACGTGGTGGTCTTCCACGGCTCTAATGGGGAAGTCTAGTTTTGAGGGGGGTTTCCTGCTTAGATGCATTCAGCAGTTATCCCTTCCGTACTTAGCTACCCAGCTGTGCCGTTGGCACGACAACTGGTCCACCAGGGGTACGTCCACCTCGGTCCTCTCGTACTAAAGGCAGATCCTCTCAAACTTCCTACACCCACGGCAGATAGGGACCGAACTGTCTCACGACGTTCTAAACCCAGCTCACGTACCACTTTAATCGGCGAACAGCCGAACCCTTGGGACCTTCTCCAGCCCCAGGATGTGATGAGCCGACATCGAGGTGCCAAACGATTTCGTCGCTATGGACGCTTGGAAATCATCAGCCTGTTATCCCCGGAGTACCTTTTATTCGTTGAGCGATGGCCCTTCCACTCAGGACCACCGGATCACTATGACCGACTTTCGTCTCTGCTCGTCTTGTCAGACTCGCAGTCAGGCTAGCTTATGCCATTGCACTCTAAAAGTTGATTTCCGACCAACCTGAGCTAACCATCGCGCGCCTCCGTTACTCTTTGGGAGGCGACCGCCCCAGTCAAACTACCCACCATGCATTGTCTCGGATCCTGATTCAAGGATCTCGGTTAGATGTCAAGAACCAAAAGGGTGGTATCTCAAGGGTGACTCCACAAAGGCTGACGCCTTCGCTTCGTAGTCTTCCACCTATCCTGCACATCTGATTCCTAACACCAGTGCAAAGCTATAGTAAAGGTTCACGGGGTCTTTCCGTCTGACCGCGGGAACTCCGCATCTTCACGGAGAATTCAATTTCGCTGAGTCGATACTGGAGACAGTGGGGAAATCGTTACGCCATTCGTGCGGGTCGGAACTTACCCGACAAGGAATTTCGCTACCTTAGGACCGTCATAGTTACGGCCGCCGTTCACTGGGACTTCAATTCAGAGCTTGCACCCCTCCTTTTAATCTTCCAGCACTGGGCAGGCGTCAGACCCTATACGTCGTCTATTGACTTTGCAGAGCCCTGTGTTTTTAATAAACAGTCGCTACCCCCTAGCTTGTGCCACCTGCACATGGTTGCCCATATACAGGTCATCTTTCTTCCGAAGTTACAGATGCAATTTGCCTAGTTCCTTCAGCATCGTTCTCTCAAGCGCCTTGGTATACTCTACCTGCCCACCTGTGTCGGTTTCGGGTACGGTCTATAATGAAGGTGTTATTTCCTGGAAAATATTCACCGCACAATCAATCCAATAAGACTATACAATTTACTATTTTCGTCACATCCTTCAGGTTCAGGAATATTAACCTGATTCCCATCGATTACGCCTTTCAGCCTCATCTTAGGGGCCGACTAACCTTGCGCAGATTAACTTTACGCAAGAACCCTTGGACTTTCGGCGAGAATGTTTCTCACATTCTTTATCGCTACTTATGTCAGCATTCTCACTTCCGATACCTCCAGCAAACCTTACGGTTCACCTTCGCAGGCTTACGGAACGCTCCGCTACCATTTATGCCAAATGCATAAACCCGCATCTTCGGTACATGACTTGAGCCCCGTTACATTGTTGGCGCAAGAAAACTTATTTAGACTAGTGAGCTATTACGCTTTCTTTAAATGATGGCTGCTTCTAAGCCAACATCCTAGTTGTTTTGGTCTTCTCACATCCTTTAACACTTAGTCATGATTTAGGGACCTTAGATGGCGGTCTGGGCTTTTTCCCTCTCGACTATGGACCTTAGCACCCATAGTCTGTCTGCTATGCTGTACTCATCGACATTCGGAGTTTGATTGAGTTTGGTAAGTCTGTGGGACCCCCTAGCTCATTCAGTGCTCTACCTTCAATGGTAATCGCTATAACGCTCTACCTAAATAGATTTCGCGGAGAACCAGCTATATCCGAGTTTGATTGGCCTTTCACCCCTAACCACAGCTCATCCCCTACTTTTTCAACAGTAGTGGGTTCGGTCCTTCAGTGGATTTTACTCCGCTTTCAACCTGGCCATGGCTAGATCACCCGGTTTCGGGTCTAATTCATCTAACTAAACGCCCTATTCAGACTCGCTTTCGCTACGCCTACACCTAACGGCTTAAGCTTGCTAGATAAACTAAGTCGCTGACCCATTATACAAAAGGTACGCCGTCACAAGACATATAAATACACTTGCTCCGACTGCTTGTAAGCATTTGGTTTCAGATACTATTTCACTCCCCTTGTCGGGGTACTTTTCACCATTCCCTCACGGTACTTGTTCACTATCGGTCACTAGAGAGTACTTAGGCTTAGAGGGTGGTCCCCCTATGTTCAAACAGGATTTCACGTGTCCCGCCTTACTCAAGGACTTCAAACTTTTTACCTATACTGGACTATCACCCTCTATGGTCAACCTTTCCATGTTGTTTTAGTTATTTTTTTGAAGCCACTGGCCTGGTCCGCGTTCGCTCGTCACTACTAACGGAGTCTCGGTTGATGTCCTTTCCTCCAGCTACTTAGATATTTCAGTTCGCTGGGTTTGCCTCATATAGCTATGTATTCACTATACAATACCTAATAAATTAGGTGGGTTTCCCTATTCGGAAATCTTCGGATCAAAGTTTATTCGCAACTCCCCGAAGCTTATCGCAGCGTATTACGTCCTTCATCGCCTTCTAGTGCCAAGGCATCCACCAAATGCTCTTATTATATTTACTTACGCTTTTAACTTAAGATTACACAATGCATACAGAATTAATTTCACAATTATTTTCAGCATCTACTCACGATATAAATTTTTATTATCGCAGTGTATTTAGTTTTTAGCTTTATCAACTTTTTAAACAGCTACAAAATTTTACGCTTCAAACTTTGTGTGATGATTTTATATCTATATTTTTAAAGCTTGTCAAACACTAATTTCAAATAATTTTAATTTTATTTCTTATGAGAGAGCTTAAAGTTATTTTAACCTCTTTTTAAAGTAGACTTTGTCGGCTTTTTGTTTAGATTTGCGGTCCCTAATTTTGTATCTACCTTACCACCTAAATCTTCCAACAAAAATCTGCCTTTTTGTAAAACATGATTTACTGCTGTCATTTCTCCTTCTCTTTTTACCAAACCGCTTTGAGTTTTAACCAACAATAATTTACCGTCTTTTCTAAAGACTGGATTTTCATCAATTGCAAAATCTTTAGTTATACTTAAATTACCGTTCTTATCAAAGGTACCTAAAATATTTTTCTGTAAATCAGCAAATACGGCATGAGCGTATAATTTTGAAATTTCTTTTATTTGCTTTGGATTGTTTATATGTTTGCCTGCTTTGTTAATAAAGCCGCTAATTTCATATTGAGATGTTTTACCATGTGGAGTTTTTTCACAAAAAACTGAGTTTCCGTAAGTAGCTTAGTTTGATCCTCTACTTCATCATCTACTATATTAATGACTTTCCTTTTTACAGAATAAATATCACTATTCTTTTCAAGCTTTGAGGTAAACTCCTTAACGTCTCAATTATCATTAAACCTAACTTCTTTTTTATCTTTACCCATAATAATACTCTTATTTTAATACTGTATCTTTTAAAATATTTGTACCACGTAAAAATTCTTCTATATTCAAAGCTTTTTTACTCTCTTGCTGAAGTTTTTTCACTCGTAATATACCGCTTCCACAAGCTATTTCCAGCTTATCGCTAATAACGGTACCGGAAGTAAAGTGATGATCCGCATTTAAATATTCTGCTTCAAGGATTTTAATTATTTTATCATTATAACTAAAATATGCTCCGGGCCAAGGATTCATGCCCCTTATTTTACAATCTATTTTATATGCGGATTCATGCCAATTAATTTTTCCTTCTTCTTTAGTTAATTTATGAGCATACGTAACGCCGTCACTTGGCTGTGTTATTGGTACTATATTATCGATATTTGCAAGTGTTTTAATTAATAACTCCGCTCCGAGATTTGCACATTTGTTATGCAGTTCTTCCAATGTTGTTCTTTCTTCTAAATCAAAATCTTCTTTCATAAATATATCACCTGTATCAAGTCCTGTATCCATACGCATAATACATACACTACTTTTCCGGTCACCCTCTATAATAGTACGCTGCAGAGGAGCCGCTCCTCTGTGACGAGGCAAATCGGATGGATGGATATTAAGACAGCCGTATTTCTTAGCTTCTAATATAGCTTTCGGCACAATAAAACCATATGCAATAACAACTATAATATCAGCATTAACTTTATTAATGAGATTTATTACTTCATCATTACGAAGAGTAGAAGGAGTATAAACAGGAATTTGATGCTCAAATGCTAATTGATGTATTGGCGATTTAGCTAAGTTAAGTCCTCTGCCCTTAGCTTTAGGCTGCTGTGTAAAAACAGCTTTAACTTCGTGATGAGTTATAAGTTTTTTAAGAGCGGGAACAGCAAATTCAGGCGTTCCCATAAAGATTACTTTCACACTACACTATATTATTTTTGAGTTTCTTAAGCTTACGAAGTACTACATCTCGTTTTAAATTACTTAAATAATCAATCATAAGCTTACCTTCTAAATGATCATACTCATGCTGGATAACTCTTGCAAGCCAATCATTTGCTTTAAGCTCTTGAGATTTACCATGATAGTCTAAATACCTAATCTTTATAGATTCCGGTCTTGCGACCTCAATACGTTGCTCCGGTAATGAGATACAACCTTCGTTAACCGTAACTAGCTCTTCTGATTTTTCTATTATTTCAGGATTCACTATAAAAAGCGGATAAAAATCTTTTGGTCTTGCTACCGAATCATGATCTTTTATATCAATTACTAAAATACGTTTCAATACCCCTACTTGTACTGCTGCAAGCCCTGCACCGTCTTCATGGTACATAGTTTTAAGCATATCATCCATAAATTTTCGTGTGTGATCGGTAAACTCTAAAACCGGCTGAGATTTCTGCTTTAATCTTTCATCAGGTGCCGTTACTATCGGTAATATTGACATAATAATTAAATCTTTTAATATTTTATTTTAATATACTAATAAAATCACCAAAATGTAAAGAAAGCAAACCTGCCTAATTCCGGCAATAGTTGCATAATAAACTCACCTATTTGCAATAATTTGTCGCATTAATAATATTTAGTACAAAATAATAGCAAATATCAGATAACATGTTTAATAAATAAGGCTTGCATAAAATTAAGGAGGAATAATCATGCATTGGGATGATATTGAAGAAATTGCCGAACAACTCGAAGAACATTGTAGCGATCAGTATAATGAAAAAAAAATTTCATTATTAAAGCTAGAGAAACTGATTAGAGATTTAAAGGACTTTGAAGATGGAGCGAAAAAAGTCGCAGAAGTTACATTAGAAGAAATTTTAGACAAATGGGAAGAATTACGTGAAGAAATTAGAGAAATTGATTAAGTAGCTTTTGAGTTATTTTCAGACATTTATAAATTAACTTTATAAAAATACATTATAATCAATAAAAATATAGCAACTGCCTGAAAAAAAACTCTTAAAGTCATTAACTTTGAACTAAATTTTTTATCAAACTTTCCTCCGATAGCCATCGATACTACCCCTATAATAAGAACCGCAACGGTTAAACCAATCGCAATTAATAACCACATCATAATTTATTACCAATATATCACTTTCCACACAAAGATTATATGCTGTTTCTCTTTTAAATCAATTATCTAATATTTGAGATTTGGTTAAAAAATTCACTAATTCTTCGTAAAAAATAATAATTCAAAGAACACAAATATCTAATTTATCAAATATAGATAATTCAACAATTACTTTAAAAGAAAAAGAGATATTAGGCTCTTGCGTTCTTATTAATTTTTGCTCAAAAATATCTAACAATACAAATAATTTAATTTTCTGCACGCAAAAACCTAGAATATTTTGAGAAACCTCGTCCTATTGCTAAAATATTTATTAATGCTCACGGTGGAACATGACTTGCTCTATACAAATTTGCTTAAATTAAGCTTTCTGAGTTACACTATATATATTATCCATCAGTTTAACAAAAACACCATTTCCTAAAACATTAGCACAAGTGATCACAGGATCAAATAAGATATAAAGAGCTGTAATCAGAGACATCATATTAGTATTAAAACCTAGATATTGTTCAAGTATAGGAAGCATTACAATAATTCCACCACCTGGTATAGCTGCTACTGAAAATTTTGCCAATACAAAATAAAAAGTAAAAATAAAATAATTAAATAAAGTAGGTTCAGCTAATCCATAACTTTTTAGTATAGTATAAGCCAAAATCGGTATGGCAAAACAATCGCCAACAAGATGAATATTGACTGTTATTGGTCAACGGTACGAGCGAGTGCTTTATTATTTGTATTATTTTCCGCTCCTATTATACTAAGTGGCATACTTATAACACTAGACATTGCACTAAATCCACTTATAGACGCTGGCATCATTTACTAAGGCTAGCTATGAATTCCTTAACTTGACAGTTACTTAAATAAAATAAGCAAGAAAGATATAACCAAACTGAGCAAATACGATCGTCACAAAAATGAACATATAATCTTTAATAATTATATCTAATACTTCATCAAACTGTAGTTTTACGATAAAGCCCATTATAAATAAGGGAATTATATAGATCAACAATCGCAATATTTTTGCAACAAATGCTTCTAGCTTACAAGCCAATCCAATTGCAACTTCAGCACACAATTTTGAGGAAATAAAGCCTAAGATAATAATACTCAATACGATTTTATCATTAGCAATAATATTAGGAAAATCAAGCAACCATAAAGGCTTTAAGCTATCATTTTCTATAGGAGAGATCATTGATAAAGCGAATTGATACATGTATATACCTACATAATGACTTATGAAGGTAGAACAAACATTAGACCCACATACTAGTAATAATATTAAGAAAACTATACGTGTTGCATCTTTGGCTAGCATTACAACAGATTTAAAAAATAAACTAAAAATAATTAAAGGTAGAAATAATCCAATTATAGATTTAATAGATAGACTTATTGAATACAATAACCTTTGTACTTCTAAACTCATTAGGGGTTTAACAATATGATAGCTATGATAATAGCCATTAAAATAAGTGGCATTTTACACAACATAAAACTTACCTAATAATAATTAGTTAATTTAAATAGATGGATATAATTAAAAGAAAGATATAGAGATATTGTTACCGGCTTAGACCGGTTGTAGTAGTAAAAAAAGACTGGAAAGTTAATATTTGCATATTCATAAATTCAATATACAGTTGTTATAGAGAGAAAAATTATTGTTGCAATACTTTTCTAGAAGTTCTTTGGGAGGTATTGTTAACTAAAAGCAGATCAATTAATAAATTAACGTCATTGCGAGGAGGCATTGTTGCGTGAAGCAATTTCACCTCTGTCATCCCGTGGCTTAATACAGTGGGTTTTACCGGTCCACGCAACAATGCCTCCTCGCAATGACTACTTAGGTATCTATGCAAAATGCTTTCGCAAGAATGACATCGAGAGCTTTTTAAGAGCTATGCGGGAATAACAACGCCTCAGCCCTTATACCTCTTCAGATTGCTCTAATCCCTCTACCTCTAACTCACTATCTTCTTCACTTTCAGCAGTTTCAGCAATTAAAGAGACAGACACGACTTTTTCACCATCATCTAGCTTAAATAGGATTACACCACTAGTGTTACGTCCCGTAATACGTACTGACTCAAGTTTACAGCGAATTAACTTACCACTATTGGTAATCAGCATTAACTCGTCATCCATTTTAACCGGCATAACACCGACGACTAAACCAGTTTTGTCGTTAATATCCATATTGATTATACCGCTACCGCCACGGTCAGTAATTCTATAACCATAAGCTGAGCTTCTCTTACCAAAACCGTTCTCAGTTACGGTTAAAATGAATTCTTCGGCATTTGCCATTTCTACGATAGCCGGGGCAGTTAAGCTTACGCCAAGTTCTTCAGGATTAAACGCCTCACCTTTAGCAATCTCTAATCTCTGCTCCCACGGCACGGATAAATAAGCATCTCTATCCTCTTTTGTACTACTAATACCTTTAAGCACAGTCATAGAAATTACGGAATCCTCTTTGGCAAGCTTCATACCTCGTACCCCATCAGAAGTACGACTCTTAATAACACGCAGCGATTCAACCGGGAATCTTAAAGCTTTACCGGCTTTGGTAGCAAGTAAAATATGCTCGTCTTCTTTACATGGTTTTACATCTATTAATTTATCGTCCTCATCAAGCCTAATAGCAATTTTACCGTTCGACTGAAGCTTTTTGAAATCTAATAAATCGCTTCTTCTGATATTACCCTTGGCAGTTGCGAACATAATGTTTAAATTATCCCTCTCATCCTGATTTTCAGGTAGCGGCATAATATTCGT
This sequence comes from Rickettsia argasii T170-B, assembly GCF_000965185.1. NCBI lineage: Bacteria > Pseudomonadati > Pseudomonadota > Alphaproteobacteria > Rickettsiales > Rickettsiaceae > Rickettsia > Rickettsia argasii. The sequence continues at coordinate 162,838 of NZ_LAOQ01000001.1, read as the reverse complement.
AATATGCTCATTTGCTTTCAACGGTAATATATTAACCATCGGTCTACCCTTACCCTGCGGATTACTTAAAGGCAGTTTATACAGTTTTAAACTATAAACCTGACCGATATTTGAGAAGAACAACATAGGAGTATGGGTACTACCGACAAAAACTTGCGTGGTAATATCTTCATCACGCATTGAAAGCCCTGATCTTCCTTTACCGCCACGTTTTTGTGCACGATAGCTACTTAGAGGTACACGCTTGATATACCCACCAAGCGTTACGGTTACAACCATTTCTTCACGCTGAATTAAATCTTCTATATCTTGATCAAATTCGCTGAATTCAATTGAAGTAAGACGAGGAGTCGCAAATTCTTCTTTAACTTTAATGAGCTCTTCCTTTAAAATTTCAAGTAACCTTGTACGAGAGCCGAGTATATTAAGATATTCGGTGATTTCCGTAGTGAGGTTCTTTAAATCCTCTTCAAGCTTGTTTTTCTCCATAGCGGTCAGGCGTTGCAATCTCATTTCTAAGATTGCCTTAGCTTGCAATTCGGTAAAGTTACATTTACCCTGCTCGTTTAACATTGCTTTATCATCAACCAACTTTACAAGAGGTAGGATATTTAATGCTTCCCACTGACGAGCCATTAATTCTTGTTTAGCTGCATGCGGGTCATTTGAAGCTTTAATAATACGTATTATTTCATCGATATTACTAACGGCAATAGTTAGTCCTAGTAAAATATGAGCTCTATCTCTTGCTTTATTAAGTAAATATATAGTACGGTTAGTAATTACTACTTCCCTAAAACTAACGAAAGCTGCAATTACTTCTTTCAAATTCATCACTTTCGGTAGCCCATCTTTAAGAGCAAGCATAATAACACCGAAGCTAGTTTGTAGCTGCGTACATGCGTATATTTGATTTAAGACTACTTCAGCAACTACGTCTTTCTTTAACTCAATAAAAATCCTTACACCGTTTTTATTTGATTCATCACGTAAATCACTTATACCTTCTATACGCTTTTCCTTAACCATTTCAGCGATTTTCTCAACGAGCCTTGCCTTATTTACCATATACGGTATTTCGGTAATAATAATTGCTTGACGGCCATTACCGATATTCTCAATCTCAGCTCGACCTCGCATAATGATACTACCTCTACCGGTAAGATATGCCGATCTAATACCGCTAATGCCTAAAATCATTGAACCTGTAGGAAAATCCGGTCCTTTAACAACTTCAAGTAAATCTAATATTTCTATATCGTTATTATCTATATATAAACAGCACGCATCGATAACCTCACCAAGATTATGAGGCGGGATATTAGTTGCCATACCGACCGCAATACCTCCGCTACCGTTCACCAATAAATTGGGAAACATTGCAGGAAGTACGGAAGGCTCTTCTTCAGAACCATCGTAATTAGGGTTAAAGCTGACAGTCTCTTTATCGATATCCTCTACGAGCTTATACGAAACTTTGGCCATTCGAGATTCGGTATATCTCATTGCTGCCGCCGCATCACCATCCATCGAGCCGAAATTACCCTGCCCGTCTACAAGCGGTAAACGCAAGGAAAAATCTTGTGCCATACGTACTAACGCGTCGTAAATAGCACTATCGCCGTGCGGATGGTATTTACCCATCACGTCACCGACTATTCTAGCGGATTTTCTATAAGGTTTACTAGCATGATTACCGGCTTCATGCATGGAATAGATAATTCGGCGATGTACCGGCTTTAAGCCGTCCCGAACATCCGGTATAGCTCTACTTACTATAACGCTCATAGCATAATCAAGATAAGATACTTTCATCTCATCTTCGATATTTACCGGTACTAAATTAGAAGAAGATTTATCAGTCACGATTACTTAGCCTTAAATTTAATGAATTATATTTAATAATAGAGACATAATAAATTTCTTTCAAGGATTGCTTGTATTTATAATCATGGCATTGTTTCTAAGTTACCGATGTCATTGCTGCGGGACATTGTTGCGCGGATGCCGATGTCATTCCTGCGAAAGCAGGAATCTAGTTTTTTAAGCAAATTATATACTAAATTTTTATGTAATTTTCTTTGTTTTAGCATTTTTTACTGGATTCCCGCTTGCGTGGAAATGACATAAACGAGCCATACAACAAGGCCTTTAGTCGCTTACAATGACGACATCAACCATTTCTAGGCAATAACATAATCGTAAAAGTTAACAAACTTTATTATATATTAGAATTATTTTATACTTTCTAAATATAATGAACGCTGCTCTATTCTTGTTATCTCATCTACCGTTACCTGTTCTGCTAACCTTTGTTTAAACTTAGATCTTAGTTTTTCTAAATCTTTATTTTTCTTAGAGAACGGTAATATTTTAGATAATAATTTATTATTTTTGTTGAACATGTAGTTACTCCCGTGATTACACTTAAATTGCTCAAGTTTTAACCACCGCAGATTTTAACTTCGGGTGGTTGGGACGTTCAAAGAACCGTCACAGAACAGTTATAATAGCTTTTAGGTTTAAAGCTTACACTTTAAACCTTGTACATAGCTACTATCCCCCAACCAGGCAGTCGAGGATTATACCATTTATACGGCTGATAATAACGCTTAGGATAGAAGTTTTGAAACCCCGGCATAACGTCACCGCTATTCTTGCAAGAGATTTTAGCCAATTTTTTGAAATATCAATTAGCTATCTATGTCATTCCTGCGTGGATCAGTTTTTTCGTCATTGCAAGGAAAATTACATAGTAATTTGACGCAGCAATCTTGAGAAGAATTCCTGAGATTGCCACGCAACAAAACCTCCACGGGAATGACATCGAGCTGGTTTTACCAAACCACTTAACAAAGCTTATAGTTGATATAATGATAAATTTTAAGAATGTTCCTCTTCTTGCTGTTTATACCAAAGTTCGGCATAATAGCCTTTGTGCTGTAGCAAGGTTTTATGGTTACCCCGCTCAACTATATAACCGTTATCTAAAACGATAATCTCATCTGCATCGATAATAGTTGAGAGTCTATGGGCAATGATAAGGGTAGTATGGTGAGCCGAGATCTCTTTAAGGCTTGCTTGAATTAGCTTTTCGGTTTTAGTATCAAGCGAACTTGTTGCCTCATCAAAAACATATATTGCTGGATTTTTTAAGATGGTTCTTGCAATTGCAATACGCTGTTTCTCACCGCCCGAAAGCTTTAAGCCTCTCTCGCCTACCTGCGTCTCATACCCTTCGGGTAACGTGCTAATAAACTCATGAATATGAGCATTTTTTGAGGCTGCTATAACTTCATCGTAGCTTGCTGCATTATTACCGTATGCGATGTTGTAATATATCGTATCGTTAAACAGTACCGTATCTTGCGGAACAATTCCAATAGATTTACGCAGCGATTGTTGCGTGACTTCTCTTATATCCTGACCATCAATAGTAATATTGCCACTATTAATATTGTAAAACCTAAAAAGCAAGCGTGATATCGTCGATTTCCCTGCCCCGCTACTACCGACTACTGCTAAAGTTTTACCACTCTTTATCGTAAAACTTATATTATGTAAAATCGGACGTTCCTGATTATAAGCAAAACTAACATTATCGAAACTAACCTCACCTTTTAAGATAATTAGCTCCTTAGCGTTCAAAGCATCCTCTACTTCTACCGGTATATCAAGCAGCTTAAACATATCTTCCATACTAACTAGAGCATTTTTAATTTCTCTATAAGCAAAGCCAAGTATTGAAAGCGGAATTGATAGCTGAAATAGATAAGTATTAACCATTATTAAATCGCCGACAGTCATTTTATTTTGGTTAATAGCATTTGCTGAAAGTATCATAAGGCTAACAAGCCCTAAGGATATTATAACATCCTGCCCGATATTTAAAATCGATAGGCTGTTAGTAGTTTTAGTAGCTGATTTTTCATAAGTTTGTAAAGCCTCATTAAACTTTATCGCCTCATATTCTTCATTACCGAAATATTTAACGGTCTCAAAATTCAGTAAACTATCGATTGCTCTATTATTGGCGGTGTTATCGCTTTGGTTCATTTCCCTTGCAAAAGAAATACGCCAAGTACTGATTAGGCAAGTATAACCAACATAAACTATCATTGTTATTAAAATAGTTATGGCAAACCAAATACCGTAAACATACCATAACATCCCGCTTACTAATATAATTTCTACACTTGTCGGAAAAATATTAAATAACGAATACCGCAGTACCGCTTCAATACCTTTAGTACCACGCTCTATTGACCTACTTAAGCCCCCTGTTTTTCTAGTAATGTGAAAACGCATACTTAAATTATGCATGTACTTAAAGACATTTAGAGCAACTAAGCAAGTTGCTTGATGCCCTACTTTTGAAAAAATGATATTTCGTAATTCACTGAAAATTTGAACAAGTATTTTTGTTCCGCCATATGCAACAATAATCCCGATAATAACCGAAAGAGCAAAGTTTTTATTTAGCCCATCTATTATATATTTATAAACAATAGGAACGAAAATATTTATTACTTTAGCTATGACTAGACAAATAAGAGAGGTAACAATACGCAGGCGTATATCAAAATCCTTCGACCATAAATACGGCAGAAGTAGATGGAATGAATTTTTGCGAGTTTTGTTTTTGGACACTTTGAAGTTTTTGTAGTTTTCAGCATCATTGCGAGCGGGCATTGCTCGCGTGGATACTAAAACGTCATTGCGAGCGACCGTAGGGAGCGTAGCAATCTCATGAAATAATAACAAACTCCTTAGATTGCTTCGTCAATTACTTCGTAATTTCCTTGCAATGACGTTTTTATTAATTACGCTCCGGCAGCATGTGAAGTCGTCTTTGGCTGATTTTCTAACAGCTTATCTAGCCTTCCCTCTTTTTCAAGATCAAACAGAGCATCACAACCGCCAACATGCATATTATCTATAAATATCTGCGGAACGGTCTTTTTTCCACCGGATTTCTTAATAAATTTTTCTTTCTCTTCCTGAGTAAAATTACTTACTTCAATTTCCTCATAAGCAACATTTTTCTCATCAAGCAATGCTTTAGCTTTTATACAATAAGGACAACTAGCGAGAGTATAAACAATAATTGTGTGTAATATAGCTTTATTCATAATGTTATATTTTTTTGTTAGATTTTAATATATTATCTTAAACTATAGTTTTTAAAGCAAGTAAAAATGCATGAATAATTTTTCTATTATCTCAGAATATAAACCGGCAGGCGATCAACCAAAAGCAATAGATGAAATTATAGAAGGGTTAAGTAGCAAAAAACGCTCACAAATGTTGCTTGGTATTACGGGATCAGGCAAAACCTTTACTATGGCAAATATTATAGAGAGAACTAATCGTCCTACTCTTATTATGACTCATAATAAAACTTTAGCTGCCCAAATCTATTCAGAGATGAAATCGCTTTTTCCAAAGAATGCCGTTGAATACTTTGTATCATATTATGATTATTACCAGCCCGAAGCTTATATAGCACGCACCAATACTTTTATAGAAAAAGACTCATCAATTAACGAACAAATTGATTTAATGCGTCATGCCGCTACAAGATCGCTATTAGAGCGTCGTGACGTTATAGTAGTTTCTTCCGTTTCCTGTATTTACGGGCTTGGCTCTCCCGATTTATATTACCAAATGATGGTTAATCTAGCGCCTGGTCAAAGCTACCCTCGTGATCAGCTACTAAACGATTTGATAAATCTACAATATGAGCGTAACGATATCGGATTTGAGCGTGGCTGTTTTAGAGTTAAAGGCGACAACATAGATATTTTCCCCTCACATTACAGCGATAAAGCTTGGCGTTTATCGTTTTTCGGTAATGAACTCGAATATATCCATGAATTTGATCCCCTAACAGGTGAAAAACTTGCTAAGCTCGATAAAGCTATGGTTTTTGGTAATTCACATTTTGTGATGCCTCAAGAAACGGTCAATAATGCCATATCAGGTATTGAAGAAGAATTACAAAAACGCTTAGAGTTTTTAAAGTCACAAGACAAACCACTTGAAACTCAAAGGCTAAATCAACGTACTCAATATGATCTTGAAATGTTAACGGAAACCGGCAGCTGTAAAGGCGTTGAAAACTACTCTCGCTTTTTCACAGGACGTAATGCTGGTGAGCCACCTCCTACATTATTCGAATACCTACCAGAAGATGCATTATTATTTGTTGATGAAAGCCATGTATCCGTACCGCAAATTAGAGCAATGTATAACGGCGATCGAGCAAGGAAAGAAGTTTTGGTAGAGCATGGGTTTCGTCTACCCTCTGCACTTGATAACAGACCTTTAAAATTTGAAGAATGGGAAAAATTTAGACCACAAACTGTGTTTTTATCTGCAACTCCAGGACCGTTTGAGTTAGAAGAAACCGGCGGCACGGTTGTAGAATTGATTATCAGACCTACGGGACTGCTTGATCCTGAATGTATTATCAAACCCGCTACTAACCAAGTTGAGGATTTAATTAGCGAAATTCAAACCACTATCGCTCAAGGTTTTCGTGTTCTAGTCACCACCTTAACTAAAAAAATGGCAGAAGATTTAACCGCCTATTTGCAGGAGCTAAAATATAAAACTTCTTATTTACATTCTAACGTTCATACTCTAGAGCGTATAGAGATTTTACGAGACTTAAGACAAGGTACTATTGATGTTTTAGTCGGTATTAATCTATTAAGGGAGGGGCTTGACATCCCTGAATGCGGCTTAGTTGCTATACTTGATGCAGACAAAGAGGGGTTTTTGCGGTCGGAAGTATCGTTAATACAAACAATAGGAAGAGCTGCAAGAAATAGCGCGGGTAGAGTTATACTTTATGCCGATAAAATGACTAAATCTATCGATAAAGCCGTTAGTGAAACGTTGCGTAGAAGGCAAATTCAGCAGGAATATAATGAAAAACACGGCATAATTCCAAAAACCATCAACCGTGCTATTCACGCTTTAGCAGAATTTGAGAAAATCGATAGTAAGCTTGATAAAAAACAAGCTCATACTTTATTTGATAATCCTGCCAAGCTAAAAATTCATATTGATAAATTAAAGAAAGAAATGCTTAAAGCCGCAAGTAATCTTGAATTTGAACAAGCCATAAAACTTCGTGATCAGCTAAAAACTCTAGAGGAGGCGGCACTCGAGTTGAGTTAATAGTGTCCACACAGGCAACACCATTAACAACACCTAAAACTCCTACGATGATACGGTGACAAGCCGTGTATATTAATAGCTGCGATATGTTCTTTGGTACCGTAGCCGGAATTTTTGTGCCATAAATATTGGGGAAATTCAGCACTTAAGTCTAACATCAAACGATCCCTAGTAACTTTTGCAACAATAGAAGCCGCAGCAATCGATAATGATAAATTATCACCGTTAATTATACTGACAAATCTTTCATCCTTAAACTGCATATTACCGTCAACTAACACTATTTCTGGCTCAAGGCTAAGATTTGCTACAGCAATAGAACAAGCTTTTTTAGTTGCCTCTAATATATTAATATCATCAATTTCGGTATGAGAAATAATAGCAGTTGCCCAAACATAATTACTAGTGATTTGTTCATATAGTAATTCTCTTTTCTTTTTGGAAAGCTTTTTAGAATCTTTAATGCCCGTTATAATATTGGCATTATCTACTATAACGGCACTTGCTACTACCGGACCTGCAAGTGGTCCTCTACCTGCTTCATCTATACCTGCTACAATACAGTTATGATATTTTTTTTCAAAATGTAATAGATCTACTTCCATAATTGTATTTTTTTAATTTTTGATATATGATAGAGCAGTTTAGAATTACAAAAAAGGAAAAGTGCAAAATTATTTTCAATTATTAGGACTTCCGCAAGAGTATAATATTAATTTAAAGATATTAGAAAAGCAATATTTTGCTATGCAGGTAAAATATCATCCCGATAAAACAAAAATTTTGCAGGAAAAGGAACAAAATCTAATTACTGCGGCTGAATTAAATAACGCTTACTCTACTCTTAAAGATGCCTTAAAGCGTGCTGAATATATGCTGCTTTTGCAAAATATAAATTTAGATGACGAAAAAACACGTAGTTTACTTTCGCCTCTAGAATTAAGCATATTCTGGGATGAAATGGAAAGAATCGAAAATACTATCTTATTGAGTGATTTAGAAAAAATAAAAGACAAATATGAATTAATGAAAAAGTTTGAAATTGATTCTTTAAAACAAGCTTTTGAAGAACACAATCTATCAGACGCAACTATAAAAACTAGCAAGCTTAAATATATTGGGACATTGCTGCATAAACTGCAAGAAAAAATAAAATCATGCAAATAATAGAAATTAGGGAACCGGAGCAAGCTGATTTTAAGCAAGCACGGCAAATAGCAGTCGGTATCGATTTTGGCACTACTAACTCATTAATAGCTATTGCAGCTAATAGAAAAGTTAAAGTTATTAAATCTATAGATGATAAAGAGTTAATCCCAACTACTATAGATTTTACAAGTAACAATTTACTATAGGTAATAATAAAGGACTGCGTTCTATTAAAAGACTATTCGGTAAAACATTAAAAGAAATTCTAAATACTCCGGCACTTTTTTCGTTAGTTAAAGATTATCTAGATGTAAATAGTAGTGAGCTTAAGCTAAATTTTGCAAATAAACAACTGAGAGTCTCTGAAATTGCAGCAGAAATTTTTATTTACCTAAAAAATCAAGCAGAAGAACAATTAAAGACTAATCTAACTAAAGCAGTAATAACAGTACCTGCACATTTTAACAATGCAGCAAGAGGCGAAGTAATGCTTGCGGCTAAAATAGCAGGTTTTGAAGTATTAAGGCTAATTGCCGAACCTACTGCAGCTGCCTATGCTTACGGCTTAAACAAAAATCAAAAAGGCTGTTATTTAGTATATGACCTAGGCGGCGGCACTTTTGACGTATCTATTCTTAATATACAAGAAGGTATTTTTCAAGTTATAGCAACAAACGGCGATAATATGCTTGGTGGCAACGATATAGATATAGTAATTACACAATATCTTTGCAATAAATTTGATTTACCTAATTCTATAGATACTTTACAACTTGCAAAAAAAGCAAAGGAAACTTTAACATATAAAGATAGTTTTAATAATGATAATATATCAATTAGTAAGCAAATATTAGAGCAATTAATTTTACCCTTAGTAGGACGTACTATCAATATAGCTCAAGAGTGTTTAGAACAAGCAGGAAATCCAAATATAGACGGAGTTATTTTAGTAGGGGGTGCAACCCGCATTCCTTTAATAAAAGACGAATTATATAAAGCATTTAAAATAGATATTCTATCAGATATCGATCCTGATAAAGCAGTTGTATGGGGGGCTGCATTACAAGCAGAAAATTTAATAGCACCCCATACAAATTCATTATTGATTGATGTAGTACCTTTATCGCTGGGTATGGAATTATATGGCGGTATAGTTGAAAAAATCATCATGCATAATACTCCGATTCCTATTTCGGTAGTAAAAGAATTTACGACTTATGTCGATAATCAAACCGGTATACAATTTCATATATTGCAAGGTGAACGTGAAATGGCTGCCGATTGCCGCAGCTTAGCCCGATTTGAGTTAAAGGGACTTCCTCCTATGAAAGCAGGATATATTAGAGTCGAAGTTACTTTTGCTATTGACGCAGACGGTATATTATCCGTTTCTGCTTATGAGAAAATCAGCAATACATCACATGCTATAGAAGTAAAGCCAAATCACGGTATTGATAAAACGGAGATTGATATTATGTTAGAAAACGCGTATAAAAATGCTAAAATAGATTATACTACAAGATTATTACAAGAAGCAGTAATTGAAGCAGAGGCTTTAATCTTTAGCATAGAACGTGCTATAACGGAATTAACAACTTTATTATCGGAAAGTGAGATATCTATAATTAATTCTTTATTAGATAATATAAAAGAAGCCGTACACGCTAGAGATCGGATCTTAATTAATAATTCTATTAAAGAGTTTAAATCCAAAACAAAAAAATCTATGTATACAAAGTTTAATATAATAATTAATGATTTGCTAAAAGACAAAAATATCAATCAAATTAAATAGCCTCAGTTATATATATAAATTATATATAATCGCACTAATTTAGATAAGGAAAAATAAGAAGAATGTCAGGAAAAATAAAAGTAACATTTATTATAAATGATGGAGAAGAAAAAACAGTAGAAGCACCGATAGGGCTTTCTATTTTAGAAATTGCCCATAGTAACGATCTAGACCTTGAGGGAGCTTGTGAAGGATCGCTGGCTTGTGCTACTTGTCACGTTATTTTAGAAGAAGAATTTTACAACAAATTAAAAAAACCTATGGAAGCAGAGGAAGATATGCTTGACTTAGCCTTTGGTCTTACCGATACTTCTAGATTGGGATGTCAAATTATTTTAACCGAAGAATTAGACGGCATAAAAGTACGCCTTCCTACTGCTACTCGTAATATAAAATTATAATGGATTAAAAAAGTGATACGTAAAATACTTCTTTTTGTATTTTTAGCATTTACTATAATATGGTTTGCAACTGCATATACTATAAAAAATAACGTTGTAAGTTTAATGAAGAATTCTGAATCCGATAATCTTAAAATATCTTATAATGCAGTTAAGTTTTCAGGCTATCCTTTTAATTGGAAAATTACCGTAACGGATCCTAAAGTAAAATTAATTGATCATTTAAATTCTAAAGAATTTACATGCGAAAATATTGTCCTAAATATAGCTTTTAGTACTAAAAGAGCCGCTCTTAATTTCGGTCCTTTTATTAGAGAAGTCGATAATTACGGCGACAAAACATTTACCTATGATGTACGCAGCGATGATGACATAAAGGGTATAGGAAAATTTAATAAACCTTTATATAAAATATCAAAAGATGATAATTTAAAAGAACTATTAAAATCAATTCAGTTAAATAATAAAGCATTATTGATATTTAAAGATAATCAAGAAATCTTTAAAATTAATGATTTAGCATTTCTTATAAGAAAACAGAATTTAGCAAGTAAGGAAAATATATCCTTATTTTTAAACATGAATTATTATTCAGAAAAAGATATTGTGAATTTTAAAAATGCTAATTTAGATATTGCTGCTTCTTTAAAATTTGCTGAAGACGGAGAAGATTCAACTATTTTACAAAATTTTAATATAGAAAGATTTATTTTTACTTGTGATAATGATTCTAAAGTTAATTTAAACGGTGATTTACAACTCTTTGCCAATAAATTACCGAAAGGAAAACTATATTTTGAGCTGGAAAATTATAATTCCATAGTTGATAAATTATTACCGAATAATATTATTTTTTCTAAGAAAATAATTAAAACAATTATTGCTAAAGCAATTAATAAAGCTTCCGACGCGCAATTAAATACAGAGCAAAATAATGCAAATTCGGCTTACAACAATATAGAAAAAGCTAAGTTTGATATTGAGTTTTCAGACAAAGGAATAAATATCGGTTCTATTAATTTATTAGAACTAAAACTTGGTGAACATAAAGAAGACCAAAAATACCGCAAATAATTCAAATTCGTTTTATGAACAATTTTAAACTAGCGACTATTATTAGCATATTTCTTATTTGCAGTAATATTTATGCTGCTCCAAAAGTCATTAAAATCGGTACCGGCTCTATTTTAAAAGGATATTATGCTATTGGACTTGATTTATGCAAGACTATTACAAATGACAATAAAAATAATGAACATATTAAATGCGAAGTTGTTGCAACAAACGGTAGTATAGAAAATTTAAAATTATTACAACAAGGCAAAATTGATTTAGCCCTAGTGCAAGCTAATATTGCAGTAGAAGCATATGAAGGCATAGGTTATTATCACGATCAAGAAAAAATGCAAAATTTACGTCAGGTGCTTAATCTACATGATGAGTTTTTTACGGTTATTGTAAAAGATGAGGATAAAATAAAAGTTTTTGCTGATATTGACGGAAAAAAAATAACTAATGGTCCGACATTTTCCAGTAGTCATATTACTTATGATGTCGTACGTTCTTTATATAAATTTGCTAAGGAACCTGAAGAACTACACATTAATTATGAAGATTCTAGTGATCAATTCTGTAATAAGGAAATAGATGCTATAATAATGATGGTTGGACATTCTAACCCCTTAGTAAATTTAATAGCTAATAAGTGTGAAATTGATTTCATTTCTATTGACAATGATAAAATAACGGAATTAATAAAACAAAATAGAGCTTTGCATAAAGCCATACTTCATAAGGGCTTATATCCAGGGATTACCAATGATCAAACTACAGTAAAAGTATCGGCAATCCTAGTAACTAGAGATGAGGCGAATCGTGATATTTTAGATAAATTTATCGGAGCTTTTCATAGAAACGTAGCAAATTTTAAACTTTCTAATTACTTATTAAATAACCTGGACATTAACTATTTCGCCGATACTAAAAATTTTGTTCTACCAAAACATGATTCAGTAAGAAACAAAAACTAACAATATATTATGTCTGAAAATACTATATTTAAAAATATACTGATACCTATAGATTTAAATGATAAAAAATCTATAAAAGGTATTCTTTCTAAGGCTTTAATGCTTGCGACGAACTTTCAAGCAAAATTACATTTTATGTATGTAATTCCTGAATTCGGTACGAAAATGTTTGAAGATTATTTACCTAAACATTGGAGAACGGAGAAAAAAGAAAAGTATAAAGCTCAAATTAAAGAGCTGATCAAACAATATATTCCCGATGAAATTGAAACAGATTATTATATAGGTAGCGGTGCCGTTTATGATGAAATAATTAAGCACTCTAATGAAATTAAAGCCGATTTAATAATAATCTCTGCAGTCAGACTACAATTAAAAGATTATATGCTTGGACCTAATGCTTCTAAAATCGTCCGTCATTCAGATATATCAGTGTTAGTAGTAAGAGACGAGTAATAATTATTTACGACTCTTGGGAGTGCATTGCTAGCGTGGGTCCATAATCGTCATTGCGAGCAGCCGTAGGCTGCGTAGCAATCCACAAAAAATAAAAAAAATGCTATAAATTAGCATTTTTTACTGGATTGCTTCGTCAAAATTTACAATTTTTTCTTGCAATGACGATTTTGGCTGTTATAACTTCACTTTCAACTTCACAAAGCCTTGATGGCTTTGATATTTCTTTTGTAAATGACAGTTATAGTCAAGTAATACGCCTACATTATCTTTTTCAGTTAAAACGCTAGCACCAATATTATAAGCGACTTTAGGTTGCTTCGGTAATGCGATAGTTTCATTAACTTCTCTATCTTTCCATTTTGCTTTAGCATTAAGTTTTTTACTATTATCATTAAAGTAATGTTCTACAGATGCTTGAAGTGCAGGCGTAACACTGAAACCTTCAGCTATTTTCTGCGGTGCTAAAGCTACCTTACCGCCTAAAATACCGCTCTATAAATGCTGCTTTTTAGAAGCAATACCCAAATGCTGAATACCTACATCACTTTCTTGATATGTATCGTCTTTAGAGTGGCCGTATCTTATACCAAGATTTGGAGTGAGCGTAATATCACCATTCATAAGATGATTATAACTTAATACAGTTTCAAAGTTATAATTATTATGCTTATATTTACCGGTTGCAATAGTACCTAAACGGTTGATTTTACTCTTTACTATATTATGATTGTAAGCAAACATAGCTTGTATCATAAAGTTTTTCGGTAATTCTTTTTGTCCGTATAAAGTTACGATATGGCTATCGATATTAGTATTTGACCTGCTACCGTTAGATTTAAACTTTGAATCCAATTTAGTATAAGCAATACCGACTAAATCTTTGTAGTTATCAGCACCAATATCAAAACCTATAACCGCCCGAAGCATGACCTTTATAACCGGCAAAACCTTTTCGCGTATTAGTACCGTAAGTACCTGCAATACAAAGGCTTTTATCTAACACTTTTTCATCTTCATCACCCGCAGCACTAGAGAACATTCTATGCGAAATATTACAGCTCATTTGAGTGATATCATGAATCGGATTATAGATTATATATTGCTCCAATCATTTCTTCTTCTTGTTTTACTGCATTTTGCATTTCTACAACTTCAGCAATGCTTGCTTCTGCGGCTTCCTTTATAGAAGCAACTACTTTTGCCTCCTCTTCTTGTCTAGCTTATTCTTGCTTCGAGTTTTCAAGGCTAACTTCAGAATCCTTAGATTCTGATTTATTTGTACTACTAGATACTTCTACTTTTGTTCGCTCCTGTATTATATTATAATCATCATTTTCATAATCTTCTTCAATGTTAAAATCATCATTTTTATCATCAAAGCCTTCAATATTGCCCTCCACAGGAACAATCCTCTTTATACGTTGAACAATCATAATTTCCGCACCAGTATGTGGAGCTTCTTCCACCGGAGGCGGAACTACCCCTACATCTTCCATATTAATAACTACCGGTACCGTTGCTAATGGCACTGCAACTGCAGGAACAGCTATTACCTCTGCTGCATCCTCTTCAGGATCTGCCAGTAAAACCAATGGTGCAACAGGAGCCACAAAAGCAACAGCAGGAGCTACTACAACTACTCCACCATAGCTTACGTCTCCATTTGCTACTGCTTGTGCTGCTGCTGACTCAGGATGTCTTGTAGCAACTTCTGCTTTATTTACAGCTGCCGCTTCTATAATTGCTGCTAACCTAGAATTATTCGCTTTAAGTTGCTGCATTAATCCTGCATCTTGATTCATTCTAACACATAGATTTCTTGTTTCCTGATCTATACCACTTGCTACTTCTCTTTTAAGACCTATGAACTCAATATTGGTTCCTTCTTTTATAGCTTGAGCTAATTGATTTATATTACCATCAAGTGCATCTGCATTTTTAGTTGTATATTTCTCCAAAACTTCTTCTACAATTAATGCTTTTAGTTTTTCCTTTCCTTGAGTCTTTATTGCTAACTCTCTTTTTAAATCCGTATCAACTGAAGCTGCTATAGCTTGAACAACGGTTTCGTATTTTGTCCCCTATTTTAGAAGTAGGAGCAATATAAGCTACTGCCACTGCAACCACAGCATTTTTTTTAGGAAAAAGATTTACGATAGGCTTTAGACTGTTCCTCTTTCTGACTAAACCGTCCATACCAAGCCCATTATATCCTACCCTCGTAGGTAGTGGCAGTCCACCTGCTACCACTATTACCGGTGCAATAACAGGGGTATTAGCAGCTTTCACTGCTTGTACTCCTTTTAATACCACTTCTACTTTCTCATCACTTATTATATTAAGAAATTTTACAATTGCCTCTTTTGAGAAATCTTTAGTATTAGGTATTAAAACTTTCATTTTTGCATTAAAATTATTTTGTACAGCGTCTGTTATATTTTTCTCTGTAATGGTTTTAGAAGCTTTAGATAAACCAGCTGCATTATCGGCTAAAACTTTTCTTAGTAATCTAGCGTTAGTATCAACTGCCGTTTCATAAATTCTTGATAATGTTGCCGGTACAGCTTTATTTTATAAAAATGTTAGCCGCTATCTATATTACTTTCCACTGTTAAATTAACAATGTTGTTATTAATCCAATTATTTATTTGAGTATTTACTTCGTTTGCTTTAGGAGTAAGGGCTATATTATCGCGTACGTCTCCTTTATTAAGAGCTAGTCTAGTACATCGGGAAATTTTATCTCTATTTCATTATTTAAAGAATTTGCTCCTAAAACATTTTCATTTTTAGCAATATAATCTATTCTTGATATAATTGTTTTCTTATCTTGTAGTTTATCTTTTATTTTTATTTCAGTACGTCTTGCCGTAATATGATTTTGTAAGTCCAGCGGTAATTTATCAAAAGTATAGTTTAACGGTCTATTGCATTATGTTCTTCTTCATTAAAATAGCTCTTTTAAAAATTCCTTGTTGGCTATTTTATTATTTAAAGTTAAAGCTTGCCTTGAAATTTGCTTTATTACATCATCATCTTTTAGTCTATTCCAAATATTCTCAGCTTTTATCATTAATTGTGCTTTATCAGGCTTTGCTTCTGAAAATAATGCTAAAGACTTAAGTGAACTTTTCCTTTCTTCTAAAGTTAAAAGTGTTTTGATAGTAATCCCTAAATCTGTTTCTGCACCTAATGTTCTTACTTCTAGCTTTCCGGGATTTCCATTATTTTTAGCTAAATACATCTCATTATGAAATATTCTGTCTAAAGTATTCGGAGCTACAAGAACTTCTGCGACTGCTCTGCCTACAACCGGTGCCGGTGCAGCTATTCTTCCTCTTAATGTAGCATCTTCTTTTGCCTTTAGATTCATAACCTGCTAATTTTAGTTCCCCCATCACCTATGGCATCTAGATTTGCTATATCCCTAGCTATTGCAAGTCTTATATGCCGTAGGAGGAGCTGCTACTCCACCCGGTAGAGGCGGAAGAGGCAGTACTACTCCTGCCATTGCTTGAGGTGCTATATTACAAGACCTACTAGACCCTCATTATCTATTCTTATTTCACCTACAGTCTTTTTTAGGACAAGTACCAGATCACTCATTGTTAAAGCATCGCAATTATTTATCAATGCCTGCATTTTCTTACCATCCAAATCTTTAGTTATTAAACCGGCATCTTTTAAAATCTTGTTATAACTTTTTAGACCTTGCTCATCAACTACCTTATCGTTTTCATTCACTATCTTAATTTTACCGTTATCAATATATGCTTCTTTTAATTTAGCCACCTGCTCTCAATAATTAACTACTATTGCAGGATCAGCTAACTTCATTACGGATTGTCTTATGGGAATACTAGATTGTTTAGACTCAAGCTCAACTAAGTTTTGATTAACATAGTTTTTAAATTGATCTAATAATTTATGTTTTGCTTCCGGAGTAGCTACGCTTTTAAACTTATTTAATAAAGGGCTGTTTCCTGATTCAGAGTATTTAGCATTAATATCGATGCTTCTTACAGTAGGATCAGTAATATTAGTACCCCAAAATACATATTCAAAAGCTTTTGTTGTTAAAGGAGCCCCAACATAATTATTTACAACTTTTAAATCGTCATTAGCATCTACACCGCCTGTCATAGCTATATATTTTAACTGCTCCAAAGGTGTATTTAAATTTTCTATGTTATCAAATGTATAGCCTTTTTAATTTTATCGTTAATACTGACAGCATTTGCCCCTTCAGCTTTAGCAAGGATTGCCAATACTTACAGTCTATTTTCTAGAACTATCTCTTGCTCGTTACGTCCTGTTTCTATTGCTGTATTACCTGTTAAATCAACAACTTCAACACCGGCTGCACGTGCTTCTCTTCTTTCTCTAGCACCGTTAAGTACAGGAGCAACTGCTTGAAGTCTAGTGACTTCTATTATTGCGTTATTGAATAATCTGCTTTCCCCCGGCATAAGATCGTCAACAAGGTCACCAAAATCTATACGGTCCTGAATTCCTTTTATAACATTAAGCTTTTGAGCAGGAGTTAATATTTGGTAGTCAGCAGTATGGTTCAATATATCATAGATTTCTATATCTGCTCTTGCTTCCCCGGTCACAGCGGTAAGGATTGCAGCATTAGCACAGCTAAGTAAGAATAATTTTGTAAGTTTAGAATTTATAGATTTAATATTTTCATAATATCTAATTTCTCTTTAATAAATCTTAGCAATTACTTAAAATATTAATACTTTTTTATTATTGAAGATAATGATACATAAAAAATATTATGTTAAAAAATTTATATCGATAAGTTATAAAATAGGATAGTAACGTGGATTTTATATGATATTTTATTTATAGGAAATGTAAAGCTTATTGTTAACGTTTAGTTAATTTATTAAAATCTTGTGGAACAAGATACAGTATTACTTCTATACATGCAAGCTATATTATTAAAATTTTCATTATTTTTAAAATGCTTTATAATGATTGTTATATAACACGATGTCATTCCCGCATGAATACCCAAGTCGTCATTGCGAGCAAACGTTAGTGAGCGTGGCAATCTCAGGAATTTTTCCAATATTGCTTCGTCGAAACTTACAGTTTTTCCTCGCAATGACGCAAAAATTGTTCCACGCAACCGCGCTTTCTTGCCTACGCGGGAATGACATTAAACTATAAGGTATATACTTTGTCTCGCAAAACCAAATTACTTTTTATTACAATCAGCGGCATTATAATATTATATTTTGCTATTCCTCCTGCGCCTTTACTTAAAGACGTAAGTTTCTCACAAAGAGTATTTGACCGAAACGGCGAGTTAATGCGTATTTCGCTTTCTAAAGACGATAAATATAGGATATTCACTCCTATACGTAAAATACCGGCAAGTTTTATAGAAGCAGTACTATTATATGAAGACAAGCATTTTTATGAGCATTTTGGCGTTAACCCCGTTTCTTTAGCCAAAGCTTTTTATTCTACTTATTTACAGAATAATCGTAAAATAGGCGGCTCTACTATAACAATGCAAGTAGCACGTTTAAGATATGGAATAAACTCTTCTACTATTCTTGGTAAAATCCATCAAATCATTAAAGCTATTCATGTAGAGCTACATTATTCAAAAGATGAAATCCTAGAAGCTTATCTAAATCTAGTGCCTTACGGTAGTAATATTGAAGGGATAGCAGCCGGCAGTTATATTTACTTCAATCGTGACCTAAAAGATTTAAATTTGATCGATATTCTAAACCTTGCAGTAATCCCACAAAATCCGCTTAAAAGAGGCGGGAATGATATTAATATTTTTAAAGCACGTAAATATCTATTTACCAAGTGGCTCACGATTCACCCACAAGATATTATTTATAATAAGTTAATTAGTTTGCCGGTTAAATTTAATCAAAATAAAAAGCTGCCTTTTATTGCACCGCATTTTACTTTAGACATACTAGCAAATAATGATAGCCCTATTATACGCACTACTATAGATAAAAATCTGCAAGCTACTATAGAAAAACAAGTTCGGCTATATATTAATGATCGGAAAAAATATGGCATTAATAATGCCGCCGTAATTCTTATTGATTTTACTACTATGGAAGTGCTTGCAAGTATTGGCTCCGGAGAGTTTTTTAATAACGATATTTGTGGACAGATTAACGGCACTAAAAGCCATAGATCTCCAGGCTCAGCTTTAAAACCGTTTGTCTATGCACTTAGTTTTGATCAATCACTAATACATCCGTTAACTTTACTAAAGGATACACCTACTTACTACGATCATTATAAACCAGAAAATTTTGATAGTAGGTTTGCAGGCGGTTTAAGTGCTAGAGAATCGTTAATAAAGAGCCGTAACGTACCTGTAATATTTCTGGCGTCTAAGTTAAAAAACCCGAATTTTTATGAGTTCTTACAACAAGCAAAAATTAGAGGCTTACGAAAACCTGAAAATTACGGTTTATCTATAGTACTCGGCACAGCAGAAATTACTCTTGAAGAGTTAACTACTCTTTATGCTATGCTTGCTAATTTCGGTACTTATAAACCGCTTAGAAAAGTATTGGATTCTACTATGTCATGCCTGCGAAAGCAGGAATCCATAAAAAATTACCTAAATGTTGGAACAAAAATTTCATATGATTTACTGGATTCCCGCTTTCGCGGGAATGACACAGGAGGGGACAAGGATGACACAGACACCGTACTACTATCCCCCGAGGCAAGCTATTTAACACTTGATATTATAAAAGATACGACTCGTCCTATTACCTATAATAATACAAAGCATAACTTACCGATTTATTGGAAAACAGGTACTTCCAGCTCATTTAGAGATGCACTTAGCGTCGGCATATTCGGGAAATACGTACTTGCTGTTTGGGTTGGGGATTTCAAAGGCAAACTCACGGAACATTTACGGGTAATATTTCTGCAGCCCCTTTATTCTTTAATATTATCGAATCCATAGCTAGACCAAATAAAGATGAGGATTTAATCCTTTCAAAAATTAATGCACTAAATATTACTAAAGTAAAAGTTTGTGCAGATACGGGAGATATCGATAACGATATGTGTCCGGTTAAAGCAGAAACCTTATTCATTCAAGGCAAATCACCGATAAAACAATCCGGTATTTATAGAAAAATGTTGATAGATTTAAAAACCGGTATGCCTGCTTGTAACTTTATTAAAGGACAAACAGAATATAAAACAGTAAATTTATGGCCAACAGATATACTTTCGGTTTATCAAAAAGCAGGAATACATATATTACCGAAACCGATACCTACAAACCATTGCAATAGGTTGATAAATTGGCATCATCAAAAACCTAAAATTATATACCCGTTAAAAAATTCCGTACATTCAATCAAAGATAGTGATAACATTACTTTTAGTGCGATTAGCGATAATAAAACCAAAAATATTTTTTGGTTTGTGGAAAATGAATTAATAGCAACCGCGAAACCAAACGAAACAGTAATATGGAACGCAAAAGCCGGTGAATTTATTATTAGAGCTATCAGCGATAGCGGCGAAAGCGACAGTATAAAAATTTATATTAAAGAATAGATTAGCGGTTATATATGAAATTTAAAATTCCCACAGAAATTGATATTAAACCTTTCACAGAAGCAGAAACTGCTCTTGATTCTTTAAAAGCAAATATTCTAAATGCATTGACTGAAGTGAATTATTCACTAATACCAGCAGGAAAAACACCAGAAGCTACAGTAGTAATAGGATTACCTTATAGCGGGAAAAGCACATTTTTAAATGCTCTTGAGAACAACCTTAAGATTATCGAAAACGGTGAAGAATTTACATTTGATAAATTATTTGATTTTGAAACAACGCCGGAAATTCAGCATAAATATGAACCGGCTATATATGATCCTAAAAAATTTGAAATTGCAGAAAAAGTATTTTGGGAATGCTCTAACGGAGTACCCGATACAGTGCAAGAGTTAATCAATGTATTTTTCATTCAAAAGCTAGTTCAAATGACCGATAAATTAAAATTTATCATAGTAGTAAAAGAAGAGACCGTAAAATCCCCTAGTATCTTTAACAGGATTATAGAAGACTTTAAAAATATTTTTCCTACAGAAGAACACAAAAAATTAAAAGGAAATGTTATATGCGTAATAACACAACATAATGAAAATAATCATGAAAACATTATGCCGATATACAAAATAGTATTGCTATTAACCAGAATATATTATAATGCTCTGATATAAAATTTTTCTATAAACCTACTTCTCAAAATGGGGAAATAAACCTCTCTCTAGAACTAAAACACCTAGAAGAGAGAAAAGGAGTACAAAATTTAGAGATAAAGCAGCTAAGTTCATTGCTAAAGGAACAAGACAGTCTGATAGAAAATTTACATACACAAATACAGATAAATATATAATGTATAATTAATACTATCCAATCAATTTTTGAAGACTTTAATGTATATACACCTCTTAACTACTCAAAATTTTTTAACTATGAGGATTATATTAAACCATATTTACCAAGTTCTCCAATACAATACCGGCTATAGAAAAAACTCTTTCTTGTTTTGAAGGATTAGCACAATTATCAGAATTTCAAGCTATCATATTAAACAAACAAGCTAATAACTTTATAGGGGTAATATTTCAAATTTTAGACTCTATTGAGAAATTCACAGACAATAAACCAGTTATTCAAGCTTACCGATATGTATTAACCTACAAATTAAAGAATTATCATTATTTGAAGAAATGTTATCTACAACATGGTCTCAATCCAATGATTACTATAGTTCCTTAATTGAAATATGTGATTTATTCATACAAAATCACTATCTATCTTCTATAAAAAATATAGAACCTAAACACGATCAACCAGTGCAATATTATAAAGAAGCCATAGAGTGGTTAAATAAGTACTCGGACAAAGCAGAAGTGACTCAAACTATAGGCTAGCTGCCACTCTAAAATAGATGATATATTGAGCGAAGAAGAAGATTATAATGGAGCTTTAGCTAATTATAATGCAGCTGGTGTTGTACGTGATCCTCAAAAACAACGAGATGCAATGCTTATGGCATACAATACTTTCTTAGGAAACCCAAATAATAACGCAATTCAACAAACAGATATTTCAGAACAACAATAAAGAGAGGGATATCTTAATGGTATAATCAGCGATATTATTGATCTGTGACCGTTCACTGGTGTTAAGCGGCTTATTATTCCTCTCTGTCATCCCGTGATTTATTCACGGAATCCAGTAAAACATATAAAAATTTATTTTTATATGTTTATTTTATTAAACATGTAGTGTAGGTAACAATATTGAAGTTATTTTTTCTGGACCCCGTGGTCAGGCCACGGGGTGACAGTGAAAAACCCATGAACGCTCACATTGATCTATCTATCTCAGTAAATCATTTATGCTTACTTTAGCTCTAGTAGTTTTATCGACTTGTTTTACGATAACTACGCAATAAAGTCCAGGCTTACCGGCTTCCTTAGCAGGTAATACTCCTGGAACTACAACGGAATAAGCGGGAATTCTGCCGTAAATAATTTCACCTGTATCTCTGTATACTATTTTTGTAGAGCTACCGATAAACACCCCCATACTAATTACTGCTCCTTCCTCTACTATTACACCTTCTGCTATTTCCGATCTTGCACCGATAAAACAATTATCTTCAATGATAACAGGCTTTGCTTGCAACGGCTCAAGCACCCCACCTATTCCCGTGCCGCCTGAAATATGGCAATTCTTGCCGATTTGAGCACATGAGCCGATAGTAGCCCATGTATCAATCATTGTTCCCTCATCTATATAAGCACCTATATTAATGAAAGAAGGCATAATTACAACATTTTTAGCTATATAAGTACCTGTTCTAACAACAGCTCCGGGCACTGTGCGTATAGCTGCTTCTTTGAATGTATTTTTATCAGTATCTGCAGAAAATTTAGGAGCAACTTTGTCATACCAACTATTATAATTGTTATTATAAAGTTGTGATTCCGTAGTGATAAAATATAGCAATATAGCTTTCTTTACCCATTCATTAACTTGCCAACTATTTTCTTTCTTTTCACAAACACGAATCGTACCTTGATTTAAGCTTTCTATACTATCATTAAGAGTTTGCTTTAATGTTATAAGCTTTGAAAAATCTTGAAGAAGTTTGTCCTTAATTTGCCAAGCTTCTTCAATTTCTTTAATAAGAGAGGACATATCTTTTAACTGTTTTATTGCCAAAAATAATAAATGAGATTATCATAAAAGTCAAACATAACAATTATAATTAACTATGCATATTACTTGCCCAAATTGCCAAACAAGATTTATTGTTACAAGCAATCAAATAGGTATTAACGGACGACGAGTAAAATGTTCCAAATGTAGCCATTTGTGGTATCAGAAATTAGACTATAATAATAGTACATTAAATGACTTTAAAGATAAAGTAAACACGGGCACTATTAAAACTCCTATTAAAAATCATTACAATGCTAATGTGCCGGTTATTTTACCGTATATTCCTACTAAGAAAAAATATAATATATTTCCAATATTATGGACTAGCTTTATAATTTTTTGTTTAGTGATATTACTAATAGATAGCTTTAAATTCTTAGGTAAATATGATCAATTAAAGATAGAAGAAATTAATTTAGGCAAATCTCGTCATATAGGCGGTATGAAGATATTTTATAAATTATCTAATGAGTCTGATTATTTAATTTCCGATCCTATAATCAAAGTGAGAGTAATAGATACTAATAATCAAGCTTTAGATGAATATGTATCAATTACAAAACTACAAACAAAAATCCCTGCAAAACAAGCAATATATCTAGAAATGAATATTGAAGGGATCCCTATTACAGCAAAATATATTGATATTGTTATAGGTAATAGATTAGGACTTTTATTTAAGTGAGGATGTTGTTGCATAGACCTACAAAATCCACTGTCATCTCGTGGTTTAACCACGTGATCCATCAAAACAATTAAAACACTATTGAGTATTGTACAAATGTTGCCGTTGACTTAAGTATAAAGGCAATTGATGTCATTCCCACGTAGGCGGAAATCCAGAAAAACATATAAAAACTTGTTTTTATATGTTTATTTTTATTAAATATATAATCTATATTAAGGTCGTCTTGTCCCTACCTTTACAGGAATGACATACTAAACGTTCATACAATAGAGAGTCAAGCCACACTATAACACCTAACGCATTTTTCGACCTACGCAACGATGCCATGTGGGAATGACATAGGGGCTATGCAACAACATCACTTAAAAATAAAAATACCCATAAGCCGAAGCTTATGGGTATTACTAAAGATATAATAATTTTTTCGTGTATTAGGAAACACCACAACTTGAGCTATTAGTATCACTTGATACCATATTAACAATATCTGGAGCTTTAAATAATATAATGATTGCAGTAACTACCACTAAAGCTACTTCCCACTGCAATTTTCCTCTTAATGTTTGAATTCCCAGAACAATTATACCGACAACAGCTATACCTTTTGCAGTATTGCCTCTGAATACTTTAATTAACTTACATAATGCATCACCTACAGGATCGTCGGCATTATTACCTAAGCTATCAAAAGCTACCATAATAATAGCCACGCTTAGAATAGTAAATAATATGCGTAATGATAGATTATAATCGATTAATTCTTCGTTTAATTTACGAATAGGAAAGTTCATATGTTTTACCTCAATAAAATAATTAGCATTTAAAAAATAATGTATAATTTATTTATATATAAATCAACTCCTAAATATATGCAATTTTAATTAATATGCAAAAATATTTTAAAAATACTTTTAAAAATACTTATTTTAAGTAATATTATAATCACATATAGTATAATTTAACTTCCAAATATATAAACAAACGTAAATAAAAATAACCAAACCACATCTACAAAATGCCAGTACCATGCAGCACATTCAAACCCTAAATGTCCATTACCTTCTGTAGTAAAATCGCCTCTTTTTGCTCTAAAGTAGCAAATTATTAGAAATATAGTACCTATAATTACATGAGCTCCATGAAAACCTGTGGCTAAATAAAAATTAGAAGCATATATACCATCTGTAAATTTAAACGCCGCATGGTAATATTCATATGCCTGCATAGTTGTAAAAAATATTCCAAGCAATATGGTAAGAGCAAGTGCAGTTACACAATCTTTTTGATTTTTTTCTTCTAAGGCGTAGTGAGCCCAAGTAATGGTAGTGCCTGATAAGAGTAGTATTAAAGTATTGATAAAAGGAATATCAAACGGCTCAAAAGTTTTAATTGTAGGTGGAGGCCAAATGCCCTGCTTTACAACCCATACACCGTCTAAAAGACCTACGGGTGATAGACTTGATTTAAAAAAAGAAGCAAAAAATACACCAAAAAATACTATTTCCGTTAAGATAAATAACGCCATACCTATTTGTAAACCTTTTCTAACAGGACTAGTATGCTGATGTTCGACTATTCCTTCTTTCACTATATCTCTCCACCAAGAATATAAACAGTAACCTACTGAAATAATCCCTGCAGATAAAATATATATATTAAATTTGTAGCCATGCATGAACGAGACGCCGCCTATAACCAAAAGAAGTAAAGCAAAAGATGTTAGGACGGGCCAAGGGCTTGGGTCTACTATATGGAATAAGTGCGATTTAGTAATAGAATATGAATTATTTAAAATTATCTTTTGACTCATATTGTTATTTTATATTTCCTAATTATCACCAATAACAAACTACAAAAGTAATCTGCTATTCGCATAAAATAAATATAAATTATTATTGATGTAAAAGCAAATGCTAGAAGCAGATTATATAAAATATACCCAGTAACTCAGAATTACATTATTTATTATCAATGACAACTAAAATCTCTTGACTCTTTATATTATTCAACTAATATATAGACTGCTAATAATGTTTAAGCTCCATTGTTGCAAGACCAATCTGTCAAAACTTAATATTAAGTTATACCAGAGGTCTATTATTATAAGTGAGTAAAATCATGAAGTATAATGGAGGTTGTTGTCTTACAGCAACGGAACTTAACCCCTGGCACCTTTATTTATTAATTCTAAAAAATACAAATGCAAAAAATAAAGAACAAATTTAAAAAAGTTTTTCTTTGCATCACCATTTCTAATAATATTATTAATGTTTTTTTATTATCTTCTTAATATCTTAGAAGTAAAATATTTCTAGATTTTTTAACTAATTAAGTTGTTAACTCTAAATTTTCTTACTTAAAATTATAGAGATACGACAAATTATCTTCACTATTTTACTAGTTATTTCTGCAAATATTGCCTCAGTACTATCATTCATTATAGCAATATTTTTATGTTCAATTTCATCAAGTCGAAATTTAATAATATTATTTAATAATTCTGGCTCAACATTTTTATTTTCTAAATAATTTATTTGCTGTTCATAATGTTTTTCTATTACTTCTTCTACACTCTCGGTAATAAGCATCGCCGTTTTTATTCCCATCAAGGAAGATAAAGCACCAAGTAAAAATCCGTAATGATGCCAAAAAAATAATAAAAACGTGGGTCTTATTTCTTTTTCCAGTAATTTTTTTTCAAAATAATTTAAATGCACTTCTTCGTGGTCAAGCATTTCTTTAATCAATATATGATCATTTTGAGATTTAATATATTTTAGCTGTCCTTGATAAATTCTTTTTGCACCATATTCTCCAGCATGATTAACTCTAATTATCTCGTGAATTTGTTTGTCAGGGTCAGAAAAATCAGGTCTAGGCATAATGTATACTCGTTTAATTTGAAAAATTGGCTACATCATATTATAAAAGCTACGGTGCTCACGTATTAAGTATACGCTCCGCTCCTCGCCTTATAGTCTCCTTGCTCTTTTCCAAATTAAACTTTGTCTACTCTTCATTTACTTTGGAGTATACTTTGGAATAAATCGAAACTAGCAGGATTTAACTTATAATCCACTTCTGCCTGTTGTAGCACTTTTAAAGTCTTTAGACATTCAGTGAGACTAAGACCGTTTGCTATCTTCGTAAAATCATTAATATACTGATAGAAAATCGGTGGTGATAATGATTTTATTGCGAGTTCCAAACGCTCACCATTTTTTACTTTCGACAACACTATATATAAATTTAAATAATGCCTTATTAATGCTCTAATAATTAAAACTTCATTGATATTTTGTTTTTTTAATATATCAAGCTCTTGCAGAAAATTACTATAATCTTTTTTTGAAAAATACATTGCTAAATCATTGCCGTTTGCCGTAATTTCGCTACTTATAACTTCTAGAACGTCGTTTAAAGTAATTTCGCGTGCGTCGTGAACAAAATATATTAATTTATTTATTTCGCTACAAATTAAATCATGATCACCTTTTAAATGAGCTTTTAAATAAGTAATAGCTTCTTTACTTATAACTTTATTAGTTTTTGCTACTTTACCTAAAATAATTCGTTCAATTTTTGCTTCATCGTCATGATAACAAGCAACTGCCGCTAAATATTCTTCCGTTTCAAAAAACTTTCTAATGCTCCCACTAGAAGTAATTTCTTCACCTATAAATACAGGAAAATTTATATAATCCCTGTTTAGAATTATTTTTAAATTCTTATCAATTGAATTCCCAACCGATCTAATTTTAATTAATTCTTTTTGACCAAAAAAATTAGACGAATTAAGTAATATTTCTAAAGATGGAATATTAAGATCTGTGTATTCTATAGAAGTTTGTAGCATATTTAAGCTTTTTACTAAATGCTTACAAATTTTTTCTATATAACCTTTATCAGGACCATATAGTAAAAGAGCTCTAATCTTTCCGGATGTTATTAGTTCAAATAATCTACCTATTTGTGAAAAATAAAATTTCATAGCTTAACTATTTCCGTGTAAAATATAAAATTAATCTGCTACGAATTTCTTCTGCTGCTTGATATGCCAAGTCTATTCCTGTTTTATCTCTTTCAACATTTGTCGCATATGGTGTAAAAATAGCATTATATGACGTGTTTTGGTAAAACTTCTCTTCAATTAAAACCTTTTGGCTTTCTATATCAATTAATTTATATCGAACTAATTGATTAATATATTCCCTTAAAACATTAGAGTTTTTTTCAATAGTAGCAGGCATAGTTGTTGCGATAAGCTTTACTTTAAGCAGGTATTTTGCTTGTGCTTTCTGAGGTAAAATACTAGTTAAACGATGATAAAACTCAGCCCCTTCAATTGTTCGAATTGGTTCAACTTCAATAGCTTCTAAATCATTATTTCTACTGTATTTTTCACTATATACCGGTTTTAATTTACAACTGCTCATTAGAAAGAATATAATTATTACAAATAAAGAACGCATATATTAGATTAAGATTGGTTTTTTATATTAATAACAGTTTATTTCGATTTTGTGAAAGAAAATTATAATAATGAGTATTTATTAATATTTATTATGTTGACATTAATAAGTGAGACTTGTATGCTGCCACTTCAAAAGTTTAAGGTATTAGATGGTAAAAATAAGAACTTTTCCCCTACTAGAAAAAGTAACTTTAACAAAATATAGCTTAACAGAAAATATTGAAACACTCAAAGTAAATACAGATGAAGCTAAAACTGTAAAGATTACAAAAGAGGATTTAGAAAAATCTTTTGAGTTATATGAAGAAAAATTGATAATATTAGCACAAACACTATCATCACAAACATCAATTAGTTATGATGCTTATAACACTCAAACAGAGTATTACCCATTGATAGGAGAAGATGGAAATATCAAGTATATCCCTATCACTGAATTATAATTTTTTAAGCTTTAAATTTAATCGGTAAGTTTTACATACTTACCGTTTTTTATTAAAGAACTCTCTATATCTTCCTTGCAAATCTAATACTCTATGTTAAATTTACAAGGAAGATTCTTGTCCGATAATTTACAAAATTTTTATACAAGCTCCATTATTGTATGCTTATTTTTTCCGATTATAGACATATCATCTTCTAAATATTTGTGCATATCTTCTGCCCAACCGTGCCATGGTTCTATATTAAGCCGGTCTATAATATCTCGTTCACAATTTTGCAATATTTCTAATATTTTTTCAACTAATGTTTGTTCTTTATCCTCAACCGCATCATGTAAGATATACTTATTATTTTTATCAAATAGAAATGCTTTTAGTGCAGCTTCATCATTCTTGTCTATTAATGCTTTGAATTTTCTTAAGAAGCTTCTTTTTTAGAAACATCCCTCTCTATATCATCATCATCTGAACGTGGTGATGTTAGTGAATCCTGAGTATTAGAGTTATTACTATTTTTTGTAAAAAACTTAAAAAAAGATGTTTTTTTATCGACTGTAGTATTTGTTCTTTAGTCATTAATTCTCCTAAATATAAGATTATAAATTTAAAATAATAACGCAATAAAGTTGAATTATATATTACTTCATTGATTAAGAATTGTTAATTTATCACAATGTCATTAATTACTGAAGTTTTATATTTTCCATATCCCAATCATGAGAAATAGTATTATACTTTAACATATAAGGCTTAGTATCTATAGAATCTAGAGTTACATCAGCAATCATATCATCATGCGACGAGATAAGTTCATTATAACCGAAATTAGCATAATAAGGTTGATAATTTCTAAATCTAACCGTTATAAACTTCTCTTTAGTAATAGCAGGTAAGAATTTCACCAAATCATCAAGATTACTTAACGCTAAATCTTTCATCTCAAAAATTTGCAATCTATAAACATTTTTATAATCTTTAGTAAAAAACGTTGGTATAGAGCTAAAGCTACTACCGGATTGAACGGAAGCTATACTTAGAGCTTTAAGCGGAATACCTGATTTATTACTAAAATAATCATCGGCTTCAAAAAATACTGCACCGCCGAAATTTATCATTTTAGCGATTTTATTATTGTTCACATCATATAAATCTACTGCTTGTTCTAGCTTTTTTCCGTCACGAAATATAGTAAGTTTAATAGCGATTCCTTTGAAATTATCCATTTCTCTATCAAATAATGCTAGATTGCCGCCGAGTTCCTTATCATTAACTGCCCAAATAATATCACCGGCTTTTAAAGATTTTTCGGCAGGTGATCCGGCTAGAACTGCCTTCACGCTTATCACTCTATTTCTACTATCAGGAAATTTCTTTATATATTTATCCATTTCTTCTTTAGGGAAATTGTGATGTCTCACTGCTTTATTTAAAGAATATAACTCGCTTATTATTCCTATATGTTTTCTGCCTGGTTGTTTATTATTCTTTAAACTTTCTAAAGTGCGAGCTACATAATCACCGTGCAGCGCTAGAGAATGAGTTTTACCGCCACCATATAATACTCCTATAGCCTCAATCTTATCGTTTAATACCGGTGAACCGCTAGCACCTCCTGTAGTATTTAAATTAATAACATAAGTACATTGCGGCATTAAACCTTCAATATTATAAAGATCAGACAAATAACCGGTATGGAAAGAAAAACCTTTTGCTTCTGTGTTACCGACTACAAAAACCTTTTGATTTAATTTTGGAAATTCGCTTGCAAAAGATATTTGCGTTGCTGATGCCGGTATATCTTTACTCTCTACTTTTAAAACGGCATAATCTTGCCAAATATCGTAATAGATAAGTTTTGCTTCTGCCTGCTCACCGTTATAAAAAGTAACAAAATAAGTTCCGATAGACGCACCGCCGACAACATGAGTATTAGTAATTATATAACCGTTGTTCTTATCGTTGATAAATCCCGTTCCAGTCCAACTACTTGTATCGTCATATGCCGATACGGCAATTCTAGTATCGATCGTTACGATTGCTTTCTTTGCTTTTTCAAATATAATAGTGCTTGTTTCGCTAGATGCTAAAACTATATTATTTAGGACAACTAAATTAATAATAAATAAAAGTTTTAGTAAAATCGGTAGTTTTTTCATTGTCACCTCTTGTAAAATCATTTAAGCCGCACTATATCAAATCAAAAGTCATAATAAAATAAAAAAAAGAAAACGAGGAATCTTATGGGAAAAGTAATAGGTATCGACCTTGGGACTACCAACTCTTGTGTTGCGGTCATGGAAGGTAAAGAACCAAAGGTAATAGAAAATGCAGAAGGTGAAAGAACTACGCCGTCAATAATAGCTTTTGCAAACGGCGAAAAATTAGTCGGGCAATCTGCTAAGAGGCAAGCAGTAACTAACCCTCGCAATACTATATATGCGGTAAAGCGATTAATCGGTAGAAATTTTATCGATCCTATGGTCAGGAAAGACCAAGGTATTGTACCGTATAATATAGTTAAAGCCGATAACGGGGATGCATGGGTCGAAGCGGATAATAATAAATATTCACCAAGTCAAATTAGTGCATTCATTTTACAAAAAATGAAAGAAACTGCTGAGAATTATTTAGGGGACAAAGTAACACAAGCAGTAATTACCGTACCTGCTTATTTTAATGATGCACAACGTCAAGCAACAAAAGATGCCGGTAAAATAGCAGGTCTTGAGGTCCTGAGAATAATCAACGAGCCGACTGCTGCAGCTCTTGCTTACGGTTTCGAGAAATCGGCAAGTAAAACTATTGCAGTATACGATCTTGGCGGCGGAACATTCGATGTTTCAATTCTTGAGATCGCTGACGGTGTTTTTGAAGTGAAATCAACAAACGGCGATACATTCCTTGGCGGTGAAGATTTCGATACAAGAATATTAAACCATTTAATAGATGTATTCAAAAAAGAAAACGGTATAGATTTAAGTAAAGATCCTTTAGCACTTCAACGTTTGAAAGAAGCCGCGGAAAAAGCTAAGAAAGAGCTATCTTCTGCAGTAACTACCGATATTAATTTACCTTATATTACGGCTGATAGTAGCGGTCCAAAACACTTAAATATTAAATTTACTAGAGCTGAACTAGAAAAATTAGTAGATGATTTAATTGAAAAAACAATTGAGCCTTGCCGTAAAGCATTACAGGATGCAGGTTTTAAAGCTTCTGATATTCAAGAAGTAGTATTAGTAGGCGGTATGACTAGAATGCCGAAAGTACAAGAAGCCGTAAAAAAATTCTTCGGACGTGAGCCTCATAAAGGCGTAAATCCCGATGAGGTTGTAGCTCTCGGTGCTGCTATTCAAGGCGGAGTACTTAATAAAGAAGTAACGGATATATTATTATTAGACGTTACACCTCTATCCCTTGGCATTGAAACTCTTGGCGGCGTATTTACAAGATTAATCGATCGTAATACTACTATACCTACTAAGAAAAGTCAGGTATTCTCAACTGCTGATGATAACCAGCATGCCGTAACTATTAGAGTATTCCA
Organism: Rickettsia argasii T170-B; assembly: GCF_000965185.1. Classification (NCBI taxonomy): domain Bacteria; kingdom Pseudomonadati; phylum Pseudomonadota; class Alphaproteobacteria; order Rickettsiales; family Rickettsiaceae; genus Rickettsia; species Rickettsia argasii. Next base: position 130,392 of record NZ_LAOQ01000001.1, on the reverse strand, counting down.
AGGTGAACGTGAAATGGCAAAAGATAATAAATTACTTGGTCAGTTTAATCTCGAAGGTATACCTCCTGCACCAAGAGGTTTGCCGCAAATAGAAGTAACGTTTGACATTGATGCTAACGGAATAGTGCATGTTTCAGCTAAAGATAAAGCAAGCGGTAAAGAGCAGAAAGTAACTATTCAAGCTTCCGGTGGTCTTAGCGATGCGGAAATTGAACAAATGGTTAAAGATGCCGAACAAAATGCTGATGAAGACAAAAAGCGTAAGGAACTTATTGAAACAAAAAATGCTGCCGATAGTTTAGTTTATTCTACTGAAAAAACTCTTACAGAATATGGCGATAAATTATCATCAGACGATAAAGGAGCTGTTGAAGAAGCACTAGCCGCTTTAAAAGCCGTGCTTGAGTCGGAAGACGCTGCTTTGATTAAAGAAAAGACCGAAAGTTTAACTGCAGCTAGCATGAAAATCGGTGAAGCGATGTATAAAGCACAAAGCGAGAGCCAACCTGCTGAAGAAAGTGCCGCTAATGATGAAAAAATAGTAGATGCCGACTTTCAAGATGTAGAGAAGAAGTAGAAGTAATTTCGTTATTGCGAGGAGCGAAGCGACGTGGCACTCTCGTTAAATATCCTGAGATTGCTTTGTCAAGTTACTATGTAATTTTCCTCGTAATGACGTTACAATCTCATTTTATAAATTAAATTATGTCACAAAATTATTACCAAATACTAGGGGTTAGTAAAACAGCTAGCCAAACTGACCTTAAAAAAGCCTACCTCAAGCTAGCCAAGCAATATCACCCTGATACTACTGATGCTAAAGATGCTGAAAAGAAATTTAAAGAAATCAATGCCGCTTATGATGTTCTAAAAGATGAGCAAAAAAGAGCTGCTTATGACCGTTTGGGACACGATGCTTTTCAAAATCAACAATCACGAGGGGGAGGAGGAAATCATGGCGGTTTTCACCCTGATATTAACGACATATTCGGTGACTTCTTTAGCGACTTTATGGGAGGCAGCAGAAGATCATCACGCCCAACTTCAGCTAAAGTTAGAGGCTCAGATTTAAAATATAATCTGACAATTAACCTAGAGGAAGCATTTCACGGTATAGAAAAAAATATTAGCTTTGCTAGCGCAGTAAAATGCGATACTTGTCACGGTAGCGGTTCTGAAAAAGGTGAAACCATAACTACTTGCGATGCTTGCAGCGGTGTTGGAGCAACTAGAATGCAGCAAGGATTCTTTACGATCGAACAAGCTTGTCATAAATGCCAAGGTAACGGACACATTATAAAAAATCCTTGCAAGAAATGTCATGGCATGGGACGTTACCATAAACAACGAAATTTATCGGTAAACATTCCTGCCGGTGTTGAAAACGGTACTAGAATAAGACATACCGGAGAAGGGGAAGCAGGTATTAGAGGCGGTAATAGCGGTGATTTATACGTTGATATAACAATAAAACCACATGATATTTATAAAGTAGACGGAGCACATCTACATTGTAAACTACCTATTAGTTTTGTGAATGCTGCTCTTGGAGGAGAGATAGAAGTACCGGTAATTGAAGGCGGAAAAGTAAACTTAACAATTCCTGCAGGCACACAAAACGGGGATCAATTAAGGCTACGCAGCAAAGGTATGTCTAAAATGAGATCAACTATTAGGGGTGATATGCTTACGCATATTCATGTCGAAGTACCTAAAAATTTATCTAAAAGACAACGTGAATTACTAGAAGAATTCAAAAAAGAATCCATAAATGAAAAAGAAAATGACGACAGCTTTTTTAATAAAATGAAAAGTCTGTGGTCGTAAATTTTATTTACCTTTCCTATAGAAATGAAACCTACAATATTATAAAATATTATTTGCATAATATTACCGGAGGTTTTTATGCCTTATAAAAATAATAACGATTTACCTGATTCAGTTAAAAATCATCTTCCGATCCATGCTAAGGATATTTATCGCAAAGCTTTTAATCATGGCATTTGAACCATATAAGGATGCCGATAAAAGACGTGGAAATGACTCTAGAGAGACAGTTGCATATAAAGTAGCATGGTCGGCCGTAGAAAAAAATACCATAAAAATGATAAAGGACATTGGGTAGAGAAATAAGTCCAAGAATATAGACCTATTCAGAAACTCTACTTCTAGGGGTAATTTGTACGTCGATCCGGTACTCGAATCCTTACGTACAAGTGTACGCTGCGGTTCTGCGTTTTGTATTTCCCTCAAATGCCTCCTTATAAACGAGTTTCTGAATAGGTCTAATTTGTAAGTTTGTGAGATTTTAAATTGAATCCTTGAAATTCTATAAGCCTATATGTATATTTAGTTATTAACTGAATTTAAGTTCTTATGAAATTAACAAAATTATTGAGTACCCTTTTAGTTATAGGGTTAGTTTTAGGCGGGTGCAAAAACAAAAAAACCAGTGATGACATAGTAGTCCCTATCCCTACCCTTTATAATGAAGGTATTACCTTATTGGAAAAGAAAAAATATAATAAAGCTGCAGAAGAATTCGGAAGAATATTTTACCAGCATCCAGGTAATGAAATGACGCCGCAAGCCGAAGTGATGCAGGCTTATTCTTTATTTCTCGCCGCTCAATATGAAGAAGCGGTTGATGTGCTTGATATGTTCATTAATTTGCACCCTGCAAATGTTGACATTGCTTATGCATATTACCTTAAAGCATTATCATATTATATGTTAATTTCAGACGTAAATCATGATCAATCTAGAACTTTCCTAGCTAAAGATAGTTTTGAAGACATAATAGCAAAATTCCCAAATACTAAATATGCTATTGACTCATCTTTAAAAATTGACCTAGTAAACGATCATTTAGCAGGTAAAGAGATGATGGTAGGTCGGTTTTACTTAAAGAAAAAGAATCCGATGGCAGCTATAAATAGATTTGAAGAGGTAATTGATAATTATCAAACTACTTCTCACTCGGTAGAAGCTCTTTACCGTTTAGCCGAGAGTTATATGATGCTCGGACTTCCGGATGAAGCAAAAAAATATGCCTCAGTGCTAGGTTACAACTATCCTGAGAGTCAATGGTATAGTTATGCGTACAGGCTAGTTCAGAACCACCAAAATTAAGCGGCATATGTTCTACAGTCTCTCAGTTAAAAACTTCATTCTGATAGACGATCTGGAAATTGAGTTTAATAAAGGTTTATGTGTTATTACCGGTGAAACGGGAGCCGGTAAATCTATTTTACTTGATGCTATTTTATTTTGCTTAGGTTATAAAACTTTAAATAATATAATAAAGCGTGGAAAAGATTACGCTGTTGTTAATATCATATTCTCTTTAAATGAAGAAATAAAAAATTTTCTGATTCAAAATTTTATTGAACCTGAAGAGTTATTGTTTGTAAAGTGTCTGCAAAAAGCCGAAGGACGAAAAAATTTTTTCATTAATAATCAAGTGGTTACTAAAGCTCTTATGCAGCAGTTAGCTACTTATTTATTCGAGCTTCATGGACAAAATAATAATATTTCTCTTCTAGAAGCAAATACGCAGCGTGATATTTTAGATAGTTATGGAAATCTTTTAGACTTTCGAGCGGAGCTTTCCAAATGCTATCAGACTTGGCAAAATACTCGGAAAGAAATGGCCGAAATAACACTTAAGCAAAATGCTATAGAACAAGAAATTGATTATTTGAGCTTTGCAACGGAAGAATTAACTAAACTGAACATTCAAACAGGTGAAGAAGAAAAATTAGCCAATCTACGAAAAGATTTGCAAAATAAAGATAAGGATTTACAGCTAATAAAAGATATTCTAGAACAGATTAATAACCCTGAAATAAATACATCGATTAATAGAGCAACGAAATTATTAGCAAGGCAAGGCAACAATGAGCGTTTTGAAGCTATCGTTACAAGTTTAGAGGAAGCCTATAATAATCTAGAAGAAGCACGCCAAGAATTATCAAATCTGTTAGATAGTTTCAATTATGAGGAATATAACCTTGAAGAAACAGAAGAAAGATTATTTTTAATAAAAGCTATTAGCCGTAAATATAATGTTCCTGCTGATGCGTTAGGTGTATTTTTAGATAAATCTTTAGAGCAGCTTAGTATATTAAAAAACAAAATAGCAAATAGTAATGAGTTGAAAGCTCAAGAAGTACTACTGCAGAAAAAATATTATGAACTAGCGAGTAATTTATCTGCAAAGCGTCTTATTGTTGCAAAACATCTAGAAGAATCGTTGCATCAGGAGCTAAAACAGCTTAAAATGGCGAAAGCAATTTTTGAGATTGAGATAAATGCTAAAGAACCAACAGCTGACGGGAATGACGATATTGTGTTTAAAGCGTCTACTAACCCGGGAACGGCAGCTGCAGCAATTAATAAAATCGCTTCCGGCGGTGAATTATCAAGATTCATGTTAGCTTTAAAAACTTCTTTGTTTGATAAAATGGTAAAGCCATCTATTATATTTGATGAAATAGATGTCGGGATTGGCGGAGAGGTCGCAGATAAAGTAGGTGAGCGATTAAAAAAACTTAGTAGCGTTACTCAAGTAATAGTTATTACGCACCAACCGCAGGTAGCAGGTAAAGCGGATTTGCATATAAAAATCGAGAAAACACAGCTAGAGGAAGAAACGAAAGTAACGGTAAAAGCTTTAAATTTATCTGAAAGACAGGAGGAACTCGCCCGCATGATTTCAGGTAAAACAATCACCAAAGCAAGTTTAAAAGCAGCAAAGGAGTTGTTGCATTTGTAATAGGCACTAGCGGTACGGTTTTTATGTCATCCCTGCGAAAGCGAAAATGACATAATAGAGAACATATGAACAACAACTACACAAAATTAGAAAACGAATTTGCAACCATCTCACATTTTAATAATATCTTGAGCATATTATACTGGGATGTTGCCGTAAATATGCCTATGGGTTCAGAGTAGGACAAACGAAATAGTAACTTTAACGTCGCTAGTTCATTCTATGCTCAAATCTCCTATTCTAAAGGAGCTACTTAGCAAAGCAAAAGAAGAATCAAAGAACCTTGATGAATGGCAGAATGGTAATATTAGAGAGATTGAGAGAAAAGTAACAGATGCAAATTGTATTGACGAGCAGCTACAAAAGAAATTGGTAACAGCTACTACTAAAGCCGCACTTGTTTGGCGAGAAGCAAGAAAACATAACGACTATAATTTATTTAAATCACACTTACAAAAAGTCTTAGATTATACGAAAGAAGTTGCTAAAGTACGAGCAGATGCTTTTAATTGCGGATTATACGACTCATTAATAGATATGTTTGATCCAAGCAGAAAAAGTAGCGAGATCAAACAAGTTTTTTCAGTACTTAAAAAAAAACTTCCGCAGCTCATAAATAAAGTTTTAGAAAAACAGAAAACCGAGAAAGAATTAGTACAACACAGCAAACTAGCTCCTGAAATGCAAAAGCGTATCGGAAAACGCATTATGGGAATTATGCAGTTTGATCTAACAAAAGGACGATTAGACGAATCGACTCATCCTTTTTGTGGTGGGACACCAAACGATATACGTTTAACTACTAGGTATGATAAAGATAATTTCATAAGCAGTTTAATGGGAATTATTCACGAAACAGGACATGCTTTATATGAGCAGAATCTACCGGAAATATATATAAGGGCAGCCGGTTGGGCTTGCTAAAGGTATGGCCTTCCATGAAAGCCAATCTTTATTTATGGAAATGCAAGTAGGTAGATCAAGAGAATTTACCGAATTTTTAGCTAAATTACTTAGAGACGAATTTGCTTTTAAAAGCGAAGAATATTCAGCGGCAAGTTTATATAGAAAAATTACAAGAGTTACGCCTGATTTTATAAGAGTAGATGCAGATGAAGTAACTTATCCGATGCATGTAATATTACGTTTTGAGATAGAGGAAATGCTTATCAATGGCGACTTGAATCTCGATGAGTTACCAAACTGTTGGGATAGTAAGATGCAGGAATATTTAGGCGTTAAACCGGTAAGTTTTAGTAACGGCTGTCTTCAAGATATTCATTGGTCACACGGAAATTTCGGTTACTTTCCCGCCTATACAAACCCGCCTATACAAACGGTGCAATTATCGCATCAATGGTGATGAAAAAAGTAAAAGAGATGCATTCAAATATAAAAGATGATATATTAAAGGGTGATTTTAGTAATCTAAATAATTATCTAAATAAGAATTTTAGAAATCTCGGTTCGTTAAAAAATTCAGCCGATTTATTAAAAAGTGCTAGCGGTGAGGAAAAAATTAGCCCTGAGGTGTATATAAGATATTTAGAAGGGAAGTATTTATAGTAATAAAATCGTTATTGCGAGGAAATTATGAAGTAATTGACGAAGCAATCTCGGAAGAATTGCTGAGATTGCCACGCAGCCTATGTCTGCTCGCAATGACGGCTTATGACAAAAACTAAACAATACAAACAATAATATGGAAGAAGACTTAAAAAAAACAGGTTATTTATTTGGCGGGAATGCTGTTTTTGTTGAAGAGCTATATAAGCAATATCTAGCCAACCCTGCCTCGGTTGATCAAACTTGGCAAGAATTTTTTGCCTGCATTAAGGATAATAATACTTTACTCAATAAAAGTACGGCAAAAATAATTATCCCTGATGAAATAAAAAAAGAATCGTTAAATAATAATTTATCGTCTGAAGACTTAAATAGTTTAAAAGCTAAGGAAATGATCAATGCTTATCGCAAGCATGCTCACTATTTAGCGAATCTTGATCCGCTTGGTCTTGAGCTACGTAAAACAAAAAATGATTTAAAGCTTAATATAGAAACTTTTGGTCTTGATAGCAGTCAGCTAGAAGAAAATATCAATATTACGGATGAATTTGTCGGTACTTGGAACTGTAAATTATCTGAATTAGTGACCAAGTTCGATAAAGTTTATACAGGTTCTATAGGTGTAGAGTTTGAGCAAATAGAAAATGTAGCAGAAAAAAACTGGTTATATAATAAGCTAGAAAGCGAAGTTACGTTTTCTTCTGAAGACAAAAAAACTATCTTAAATGATTTAGTAGAAGTAGAAGGGTTTGAGCAGTATTTACATACAAAATTTCCCGGAGCTAAGCGTTTTTCCATTGAGGGTGGTGATGCTTCTATCGTTGCTATGAGTAAAGCTATAGATTTATCCATGCATCAGGGCGTCTCAGAAATCGTTATCGGTATGGCACATCGAGGGAGATTAAACACTCTAACTAAAGTAGTAGGTAAGCCATATAAAGCCGTTATTGCAGGCTTCATAAGCGGCAGCGTATTTCCTGATGAGCTAAATGTTTCAGGCGATGTAAAATACCATTTAGGCTATTCGTCCGATAGAACTCTAGAGGATAAGAAAATACACTTGTCGCTAGCCGATAACCCTTCACATTTAGAAGCGGTAAATCCTATAGTTGCAGGAAAAGTAAGAGCAAAACAAGATATTCTTGGAGATACTAAACGCAGCAAAGTCAAAGCTATTTTAGTACATGGCGATGCTGCTTTTTGCGGTCAGGGCGTGGTTGCCGAGAGTCTATCAATGTCACCTTTAGCTGCTTATGATATCGGCGGGATATTGCATTTCGTTATTAATAATCAGTTAGGTTTTACGGCTAATGCTGCAGATACTAGAGCTAGTAGATATTCTACGGAGTTTGCTAAAATCATAGCTGCCCCGATTTTACACGTTAACGGTGACGATATAGAAGCAGTGTTAAAAGCCACCAATATTGCGGTAGAATACAGGCAGAAATTCGGTAAGGATGTTGTAGTAGAAATTATTTGTTACCGTAAATATGGGCATAATGAGGGCGATGAGCCAATGTATACTCAAGGCAAGATGTATAACATTATTAAAAACAAACTGACCCCTGGAAATATTTACGCAAATGAGTTAGTAAAAAGCGGTATAATCGACAATAATTATTTTGCTAAGTTAAAAGAAGAATTTAAAGCAAAACTAGATAAGGAATATAAGCAGGCAAAAAGTTATAAGCAAGAAGCACATTTCTTAGGCAGATTATGGCAAGGTATTTCTCGTACTCGTACACAAGCTACAATAACGGGTATCAGTAAAAAAACATTACACGATTTAGGCACTAAACTATGCGAAATACCAAAAGATTTTGCCATTAATCCAAAAATTGTAAAACTATTTGAAGCTCGAAAAGCCACTCTAACAGCTGATCAACCTATTGATTGGGCGACGGCAGAGCAGCTAGCTTTTGCGAGCTTGCTTGCTTCAGGCACAAATATAAGGCTAACCGGACAAGATTCGGGACGCGGTACTTTCTCGCATCGTCATTCAGTATTGCACAACCAAATTGATGGTACTACCTATATACCTCTAAATAATTTATCTAAAGAACAAGCAAAATACGAGGTAGCCGATAGTAATTTATCTGAATATGCGGTGCTTGGTTTTGAGTATGGTTATTCACTCGCAAACCCAAAAAATTTAGTTTTATGGGAAGCACAATTTGGTGATTTTGCTAATGGAGCTCAGATTATTTTTGACCAGTTTATTTCAAGCAGCGAAACTAAATGGCTTCGTATGAGCGGGCTTGTGGTTTTGTTACCTCATGCATTTGAGGGACAAGGACCGGAGCATAGTTCGGCAAGACTTGAGAGGTTCTTACAACTGGCGGCTGAGAATAATATGTATGTTACATACCCTACTACCCCTGCTTCGATTTTCCATCTGCTACGTCGCCAAATACTTGATGATACCCGTAAACCTTTAATCGTAATGTCGCCGAAATCATTATTACGTCACAAATATGCCGTATCTAAACTTGACGAGCTAGGTGAAAATACTACTTTCTTACCGGTTTTAGATGAAGTAACTAAAGTAGATACAAACAATATTACTAAAGTAATTTTATGCAGCGGTAAGGTATATTACGATCTATTTGAAATGCGTGGCAATAACATTAATATAGCGATTATTAGGCTTGAGCAATTATACCCTTTTGAAAAAAAACTTGTAGCATCGCTATTAAAAAAATATAATGGGACGCAGGAATTTATTTGGTGTCAGGAAGAACCAAAGAATATGGGAACTTGGTGTTATATAGTTTCTCACTTAAACGATGCTTTAAAAGAAGCAGGAATTAATAATGAGTTTAAATATGTAGGTAGAGAGGAATCAGCCTCTCCGGCAGTAGGCTCGCTGCAAGCACATAATAAACAGCAAGAGAAACTATTAAGGGCAGCATTGGGAATATGATTCTTAGGGTATTGCCTAATAATCATCATTGCGAGCGACTAAAAGGAGCGTGGTAATCTCAGGAATTTGCCTTAGATTGCTTCGTCGACGCTTATAGCGTCTTCTCGCAATGACGATAAAACTATATAGGGCTATGCTATACAAATATAGGAGTAAAATAAATTATGAGCGTTAAAATTATAGTACCGTCGCTTGGGGAGTCCATAACGGAAGCAACTATTGCCAAATGGTATAAGAAAGAAGGCGATTCGGTTAAAACCGATGAATTACTTTTAGAAATCGAAACCGAAAAAGTGACTTTAGAAGTTAATGCTCCTTGCAATGGTACTATAGGTAAAATATCGAAAACTGACTGTGCAAATGTAGCAGTTGGCGAAGAAATAGGCGAAATAAATGAAGGAGCAGCTGCAAATACTGCCGGTACTAATAATGAATCTGCTAAAGCTCAAGCAGTAACACAACCTACTTCAGAAAAACCTGCCGTGGCTAATAATACTCTTGCTCCTTCTGTACAAAAATTAGTTACCGAAAATAAGCTTGACCCCAATAATATAAAAGGAACAGGTAGAGACGGTAGAATTACCAAAGGTGACGTGCTTGCAACAATAAACACTACGGCTACTTCTGCTCCTGCAATAAGTAAATCTAATGAAGAAAGAGTGCAGCGTGTTCGTATGTCACGCTTGCGTAAAACTATTGCACAGCGTTTAAAAGATTCACAAAATACAGCAGCTATTTTGACTACTTTTAATGAAATCGATATGTCAAAAGTAATTGCTTTGCGTAATCAATATAAAGAAGAGTTTGAGAAAAAGCACACTGTGAAACTTGGGTTTATGTCTTTCTTTGTTAAAGCAACAATTGAAGCTTTAAAGCTTATTCCGTCGGTAAATGCTGAAATAGATGGCGATGATTTAGTATATAAAAATTACTATGATATAGGTGTAGCTGTCGGAACAGAGCAAGGGCTTGTTGTACCGGTTGTTAGGGATGCCGATAAAATGGGATTTGCCGAAGTGGAGAAAGCTATAGGAATTTTGGCTAAAAAAGCTCGTGAGGGTAAGCTTTCTATTGCTGATTTGTCAGGTGGGACATTCTCGATTTCTAACGGAGGCGTATATGGCTCATTATTATCTACACCGATTATTAATCCTCCTCAATCAGGTATTCTAGGCTTACATAAAACCGAGGAAAGAGCTGTAGTTATAGACGGTAAAATTGAAATACGTCCGATGATGTATATAGCTTTATCTTACGATCATCGTATAATTGACGGGAAAGAAGGAGTATCGTTCTTGGTAAAAATTAAGCAGCTTATTGAGAATCCTGAAAAGTTATTGTTAAATTTGTAAACAATTGTCATTGCGAGTAGCCGTAGGCTGCGTGGCAATCTCATGGAATCATAACCAAACTCCTGAGATTGCTTCGTCAGTTACTTCGTAATTTTCCTCACAATGACGTGGTCCCGTTTTTACTCTTTGAAAAAAAAGTAAAATCATTCAAAGAAAGGAAGTATATAATAATGATAAAATGTACTCGTCGTATTGAGTTCGATGCAGGACATAGAATTATAGAACATCAAAATAAATGTCAATTCCTGCACGGTCATCGCTATGTTCTTGAGATCGCTATAGCCGCAAACAAAACCGATAAACTTGGTATGGTAATCGATTTTGGTTTAATTAAGGATTTAGCTAAAAAATGGATTGATGAAAATTTTGATCATAGCTTAATCCTACATCAAGACGATAAGGAAATGGGGCAGCAAATAGAAAATTGTACCGGTCAAAAAATATATTACATGCAAAATAACCCGACTGCAGAAAATATAGCGACGCATTTAAAGAATGAAATTTTTCCTAAACTTTTCGTAAGTCAAAACTTCTTCGTAACGAGCCTCAAACTATATGAAACACCGAATTGTTTTGTTGAGGTTTAGGCATGCAAGATTGCTGTTTAATTTTAACTACTACTAATGATTTGCAAATTGCCGAGAAAATAGCATCTGTTTTGTTAGAATTAAATCTTACTGCCTGCATTCAAATTGACGATGTCAAAAGTTACTTTAGATGGGATGGTAGAGTAACTTTAGAAACTGAATATAGACTTGTAATTAAAACAAAATCTTCTAATTATAATGAAATTGAAAATAAACTCCTTGAAATTCATAATTATGAATTACCGCAAATAATAAAAATAAATATTGACTATGGCTTTCAAAAGTACTTAGAATGGATTAACCACAATAATAAATAAACTTATAGTTGAGCAAATTTAAAAATTAAGTAAGTAAATTATGAAATTATGGCAAAAAGTTACCTTAGGGTTAATCTTAGGTATTATATTTGGTATATACTTACCACAATATGTTAATTATATTAAACCTATCGGTGACATTTTCTTACGTTTGATAAAAATGATCATTACCCCTTTAATTTTCGTCAGTTTGGTTTCCGGTATCACTAGTATGAATGATGATTCTGCCCTTGGTAGAGTAGGAATGAAAGCGGTAGCCGCTTTTTTAGGTACTACTTTTTTTGCCACGGTTTTTGGACTCACTGTTGCCTTAGTATTAAAGCCAGGAGTAGGCGTACATATAGATTTCACCTCTTCAGGAACGACAAGCAGAACTTCATTTAATATAATTGATTTTTTTGTAAATATCGTCCCTGATAATGCTGTTGGGGCTTTTGCAAACGGTGATGTCTTACAAGTTGTATTTTTTGCTATTTTTGTTGGAATTACCTTAAACAAAATGAAATCTATCGGTGAACCTATTACTGATTTAATTCATGTAATGTCAAAATTAATATTAAAAATGATATCGTTTGTTATTCAATTATCCCCTTACGGTGCTTTTGCTTTAACAGGCTGGATTGTAGGCATGCAGGGAGTTGAGGTAATGATTAGTTTATCGAAACTTGTTGTAGCGGTAGTTGTGGCGATGACATTCCAATATTTAGTTTTTGGCTTACTTATATTTGTATTCTGTCGTGTTTCACCTATACCTTTTTATAAGAAAAGTTTTGAGTATCAGATACTTGCTTTTTCTACTTCAAGCAGTAAGGCAACTCTTGCAACTACTATGCAAGTTTGTCGTGAAAAGCTTGGCATTTCAGAGTCTAGTACTTCGTTCGTACTTCCGATAGGTGCGTCAATTAATATGGACGGCTTTGCTATAAATTTATCTCTTACCACCATATTTTTTGCTCAGATGATGGGAGTAACGCTTGCTCCTCACGACTATTTAGTCATTATTCTCACCTCAACACTTGGATCTATCGGTGGTGCCGGTATTCCCGGTGCCTCTTTGATAATGCTTCCTATGGTTCTTTCTTCGATTCACTTACCTATAGAGGGAGTAGCAATTATTGCTGGTATTGACCGAATACTTGATATGCTACGTACTACTATCAATATTACCGGCGATGCAACAATTACTATGATTATAGATAACAGTGAAGATACTTTAGATAAGGAAGTATATTTATCTTAATGATATTGCTAATAAGACCAGACATTGTCATTGCGAGCAACTATAAGCATTGTTGTCTGAATTGAAAAATGCGTTTTATGTCATTCCCGCGAAAGCGGGAATCCCAGGAAAAGCGAAATTAAAATATAGTTATCAAAAAGAAGATAATAGAATAGAATTTTTACAAGGTGATTCTAATAAAGTAGAGGCAATATTCCCAAAAGAAAAAATATCTGAAATAGTACATCCTATACTTTGAATAGAAGATGCTCATATTAATACTATAGGTATTTTATTTCATCATTGAAGATACTAATATTGACTATAATAATGCGTGCTATGATGTTTGGAGGAAAATTTTAGATGAAAAAACTTGTATAGCAAAATTAGAAAATTTAAACAATAAAATCGTTAGATTAACTAGCTGGTTGAAAGAAAACAAAGATTTATATTGAGTAGATACAAAATATGTAAATTATACAAAAGAAATTAAAGATGCCGTAAATAATAATGCAGAAATTATACATATAAAAAATATCGATCAAAAAAATTATAATATAATGACTCCCTATGACGGTGAGGTATGGATTAGCGGAATAGAAGAATTAATTTGTCATATGTATGGAGTAATAGGGATAATTGGTAGTTTGCCTGTATTATATAAAGAAGATAAGAATATTATTAGAGCAGTAGCACCAAGACGTAATTCGCATAATGAACGTAGCTCTCAATCGCCGTATAATGATTGAGATTGGCATGTAGATGCTGCATACCGTCCAAATGACCAAGAAGAATGATAACTTATCTCCTATAGTTGACTATTTAATTTGGGGGATTGTACATAAAGGACATGAGAATCTACCTATAATATATATTAGCCTTAAAGGTATATTAAATCAATTGAGCTACCAAGATATCTTAATCGGGCTAACAACATCGCAGTCGTAGACTGCATGGCACTCCCCAAAAAATAATAAAAAAAATTCTGTAAATCAGGATTTTTTCTCTTCCTTACTTCGTCAATTGCTATGCAATTTTCTTGCAATGACAGATACAGAACATAAGGCAGAAAATTAAGATAGGTTTTTATCCTAACTTGTGAAGTATAAATAGAAACGCTACAAAAATTTAACGGTGAGAATTGAGAAGCTTTTTTATTGCTTTTCTTTGTTTTGAGTCTTTATGCTATTTCTTTCTTCTATAATTTTTAGTTTAGTTTTAAATGGAGCAACAAATAAAGCAGTATAGTATTCTGCGTCAGAAGCATGTAAAGTTCTATTAGCATCCACCACTATCCAATCTAAAGCTCTTTTCTCTTTGCAATCGTTAATTTTTTGATCCGCTCCATATTCTAATAAAATACGAGTAGGTTCAACATTAAGATATGATGATGCATAATAAGGGAAGTCATTCCGGTTTTAGAATTTTGAACATTAGGATTAACACCTAACTTAAGCAAAAGTTTTATTAAATCAAGATTATTTCTTTCTGCGGCTAGCATCATTCCGGTAATACCGTCTTCATATCTTAAATTAGGACTCATTCCCTGATTAATTATAAAGTTTGGCAATTTCCGGCTTCATAAATCCTATATTTATATGGATTAAATTCATAGGTGCACCACACTTTAATAAAAAATCGGCAATATATTATTATTCGATATAGCATAATCTAAAGGAGCCCAGCCCAAATATGGTTGATTTACTCCATATCCCTCATCTAATATTTTTTTACTTCATCAATATTATCTGCTTTAATAGCATCTGCTATCGGTGTAATTGGATTTCCGACTTTTTGATCATACTCAACACCATTCACATATATCTTTTTTAAACTCAAGTTTACATTCCATAACATGAATAGAAGAAATAATAAAAATAATTATAAACTTTAAAATTACTTGAATAATTTTCATATAATCAATCTAGGTACTATGTAGCTATACAGCATTAAACCTTTGTCGGTAAGATAGATATTTTCATCTAGTCTAATTAAGTCTAACGCTTGATAATGCTTAAGATTATTCATATCTAAAATATTCTCTAATTTCGTGTTTAATTTCTGCTCTAATGTAGAAATATTGATACCTTTGCTAAGGCGTAAACCCATCATTAGCATTTCTTCAATAATCTCTTGATGTGCTAACTTAGTATTAGTTTGAATACCAACATTTTTTGTTTTAACCGAATCTAACCATTTTTCAGGTTTATGCCACATCATAATTGCCAATACCGAACTTGAGGATTCAATGATTCTACTATGAGCTCCGGGGCCTATACCTAAATAGCTATTATAATTCCAATAAGTTAAATTATGCAAACATTCATGCCCTATCATAGCATAATTGGATATTTCATATCTAAAATACTTTTTAGATTCTAGATAATGATTCGTCCATTCATACATTTCAGCTGCCGCATCTGAATGCGGCAAAATCAGATTCCCCTCCTTAAATAATTTATAACACGGCGTACCTTTTTCGATAGTCAATTGATAAAGAGAAATATGTGAGGTAGCGAGCTGCATAGCTTGTTTTAATTCTTCTTGCCAGTCTTTTAATGTCTGACCGCTACGTGCATATATTAAATCAAATGACACTCGTAGAAAAATCGTATTTGCCGCCTCAATTGTTTTAATGGCCTGCATACAATCATGAGTTCTACCTAATTTTTTTAAATCGTCTTCTTTTAAGGATTGCACTCCTATTGAAACACGATTAATTCCGGCGGCTTTGAATGCTTTAAATTTTTCAGTTTCAAAGGATGTGGGATTAGTTTCTAGAGTTATCTCGGTTTGATTATCAATAATTGCTAGATTACTGATTTTATTTATTATTCCTTCAACTATTACAGGATTCATTAAAGAGGGAGTACCGCCCCCAAAAAAAATAGATTTTATATATTTATTTTGAATAATATCCTTAAAATATTCAATTTCAGTTTCATAAGATTTAAGCCACTGATTATGATCTATAGTACTTGCTACATGAGAATTAAAATCACAATACGGACATTTTGACAAACAAAAAGGCCAATGAATATAAATACTTAAATCATTAGCCATAACTCTCATATTTTGTATTTTTGCTAGTGCTAGTTTAGGTTTTGTGGACATTTCTAAAAAGATTTAATTTTGGTTATTTTTTGCTACAAATTATAAGATTTTTTTGAAATATGAATAACTATTTCTACAAAAATCTTATTAATTTTCGCTAAAAAAGACCTCAAAATAACAAATCAATTAGCAATGTCCACAAAACCTAGCATTTTCTTTGATTTTATTCAAGGTGTATGATAAAACACTATTCTAATTCAAAGCAAACTTTAAATAAAGCTTTTAATTTAATAGATATTATTAAAATTATGAAAAAAAATTACCCACTAAAAAATTACCCACTATTTTATAATTTTTTTATTAACTTTTTGTGTTCAAGCTATGGGAAGTAATAATGAACAAATATATAACCCAACAGACACTAAATTTCTAGAAGAAGCTGAAGCTCTAAAATGGGCAAAAGAGCATACTGATAAAACAGAAAAGGCTTGCCAATCTATGCCTACTTATAAGGTAGTTAAGAAAGAAATAGAATCTGTTTGCTATGATCAAAGCAACACTCCTTTTGGTGCTATACGTAAAGGTTACGTATATAATTTTTGGATGGATTATAAAAACCCGCAAGGGTTATGGCGTAGGACATTGGTTGAGAATTACTCGAAAGATAAACCAAATTGGGAAGTTCTAATCGATTTTGATAAATTATCCCAAAAACTCGGTAAAAAAGTAATGTATCGAGGTGGGAGTGATTGTTTTCAAAACCCTAATCGTTTCTTAATTACCATGTCATTTGGCGGTAAGGATGAGATGTTTTTTAGAACATGGGATTCAGAGAAAAAAGATTTTGTAAAAAATGGTTTTGAGCCAAAAACAAGTAGCGGGAAATTACTAGAAGGTAAATTTACTGTCCCTACTTGGGTTGATCAAGATACTATTATATTTATCCAGTTTTACATCAAGAGGAAGTGACTGACTCTTTATATCCTAGCTCGCTCTACATATGGAAGCGAGGAGAACCTATAGAGAAAGCCAAAAAATTATTTGAAATACTAAAGAATTATATACGTGTATCAGCCAGTAAGCTTTTATCCGATAATATTTCTTCATCTTTAATATTTATATCTGCAGATAAGGATTTTTATAATTACGATAATTATATTTTAGATACTAAAGATGAGAGCTTAAAATTACAAAAAATAAATATGCCATCAGATGCAACACCTGAAGGTTCTTTTAAATAATATGTATTTTGGCTACTGCATTCCGATTGGCAATTTAAAGATAGTAATATAAAGCAGGTTCACTTGTTGCCATACAATACGCTGATCTTCTAAAAGAAGATAGCGATAAAGCTAGCTTAAAAATATTATTTACCCCAACAGAGAGGGAAGTATTGTATTTTGTAGGAATGACTAAAGATACGGTATTTTTAACTAGCTATGAGAATGTTATTTCAAAAGTAGTAACATTTACATTAGAAAATAATGAATGGACAAAACCGGTAACTTTACTGTCTTATGAAAATACAATTTTTGGTATATTGTCTGATGATGAGGAAGAAGATGCATTAATTACTATAGAAAATTCTATAGTTCCTCCCACTATCTATTTATAGGATAAAACTCATGAATTCAAAGTTATTAGAAAGCCTTTATATCCGTTTGATAGCAAAAATTATGTTATAGATCAAAAGGAAGCTACAAGCTCAGATGAAGTTAAAATACCATAATTGTCTATAAAAAAGGTACAAAATTTGATGGTCAGAATCCAACATTACTTGAAGCATACAGCGGTTTTCAAGTAATCAACTCTCCATATTTCTCTCGCATGGAAAATGAAGTATGGGTTAAACATGGCGGGGTTAGTGTTCTTGCTAATATTAGAGGTGGCGGAGAGTTTGGTCCTGAGTGGCATAAGGCGACTCAAGGAATAAAACGTCAAACCGAATTGAATGATTTTATCGCGGTAGCAGAGGATTTAATAAAGCAAAATATTACTAGCCCTGAGTATTTAGGAATTAAAGGAGGAAGTAACGGCGGATTGCTAGTAAGTGTTGCAATGACGCAGCGTCCTGATTTATTTGGAGCTATAGCATGTGAAGTGCCGATACTGGATACGATATAAAGAATTCGGAGCAGGACATTCATGGGTTACAGAATATGGTGATCCAAAGTAGAAGATTTAGTACATATCAAAAAATATGCACCACTAGAGAATTTATCTTTAATGCAAAAATACCAAGCTGTGTTAATTACAGATTCAGTATTAGAGCAGCGTGTACACCCATGACATGGAAGAATTTTTGAGTATGTGCTTGAGAAAAACCCAAATACTAAAACTTGACTTTCTAGGAAGTGTATATAGTGGGCATGGTAGTGGTAGTGATTTAAAAGGTAGTGCCAATTATTTGATCAATATTCATACATTTTTTGCAAATGCTTTGAAATTAAAAATTAATTAAATTTAATACTAGGTCAATATGTGTTACTTATTATACTACTGGATAGTTTTAAAAAAAACCATCGATGTCATTCCTGCGAAGACACATGGGTGTCAACTTAAGGAAAAGGTCACTCCGTGGCTTGACCACAGGGTCCATATAATTTTAGTATTTTTAACTGGATCCCACGATCAAGTCGGCATTGTTGCATGGATCGGAAAACCTACTCGATGTCATTCCCGCGTAGGCGGGAATCCAGAAAAATAACTTCAATATTGCTACAGAAGTTACATACTTGATAAAATAACCATACAAACACTTGTTTTTATATGCTTGACTGGATTTCCGCCTTCGCAGGAATGACATAATGTAGATACAATATAAATTCAAGAAAACAATTTTCCAATTCCGCTACGTAATAGATTTTTAGGATTCATTTTACTGGCTTTTTTCATTATCTCGCTTATTTGTTTATATTGCTTTAGCAAAATATTTACCTTTTGTACCGTAGTTCCTGCTCCAGCAGCTATACGTTTCCTACGAGAAGCATTAATTATATCGGGATTTTTACGTTCTTTTGGCGTCATAGATAAAATAATTGCTTCTTGATGTTCAATTATTTTACTATTTAATTTTGATTGATCTATTTGATCCATAATTTTACCGCTACCCGGTAACATACTAAGTATACTTCCAAAACCTCCCATTTTTTTTATACTTCTCATTTGCTGAAGATAATCATTTAAGTCAAACTTACCCTTTTTTAATTTAGCTGCCGTTTTTTCAGCTTCTTCTCTATCAACGATACTAGCTGCTTTTTCAACAAAAGAGATAATATCACCCATATCCAGTATTCGCGAAGCTAAACGTTCAGCATCGAATTCTTCTAAATCAGTTAGGTTTTCACCGCTACTTAAAAATTTAATCGGCTTTTTAGTAATATATTTTACACTGAGTGCTGCACCACCCTTGGAATCGCCGTCAATTCTAGATAAAATTAATCCTGAAATTGCTAACTTTTCATTAAAACTACTTGCCGTAACTACTGCATCCTGCCCTGTCATACTGTCGATTACTAACAAAGTTTCTGTAGGCTCCACTATCTTTTTTATTGCAAGCGCTTCCTCCATCATAGCTTTATCAATTTGTGTACGACCTGCCGTATCATAAATTACGACATCATAAGCAGAAATTTTAGCCTCGGCAATAGCTCTTTTGACAATATCGAGGGGTTTCTCACCTTGCACAATAGGTAATGAATTAATCTGTACTGAGTTTGCAAGTATAGCGAGTTGCTCTTGTGCGGCCGGTCTGTAAGTATCTAAAGAAACAAGTAAAACTTTCTTATTTTGATTTCTAAGCCGTAAAGCAAGCTTACTACTCGCCGTAGTTTTACCACTCCCTTGCAGCCCTACCATTAGGAAATTTACGGGCGGCTTTGAATTTAAATTTAGCTTTGTCTCACTTTTACTTGAAGCTAAGAGATTGATCATCTCTTCATGGATAATTTTAATTATCATCTGTCCAGGTGAAACAGACTTAATAATCTCCTGCCCTAAAGCTTTCTGTTTAACTTCCGCTATAAAATCTTTTATCACCGGTAATGCAACATCTGACTCTAAAAGAGCCACTCTTATATCCCGCATAGCAGCATCTATTTGGGCTTCCGTCAAAATGCCTGAGCTAACTAGCTTATCAAAAATCTTCGTTAAATTTTGTGTTAAAGTTTTAAACATGCAAATAATTTAATTTATAAAGTTCCTAAAACCTAATATATACTACGAGTAAATGAACAATAGTCAAAATAAAACATAAATTAAATTTATATTCTAGAGGGAGGCCGCTTTCTATCTTGAATATCTATTAACTATTTAAAAAAAAAGGAGTATCTCAATATATTTTGTTGTTTTATGGATAACATAGAAAGGAACGTAGTGATTATCGTGTTAATTACTAGAAAACTCATTCACCACTAATATATAACTTGTTTTTAAGTCCAAATCATAATCAATGGTATTATATATTAACTTTTTTATGTCGGTAAATTTTTGCAGTAAATATGAAGGGTGTCTATTTGATAGTTTATTAAAAATCTTATTTTCCAAATTTAGAAGTTCAATATTAACATTGGCAGATTTTTTAAGGATTCTATTCATTAATAATAATAAATTATCAATAAAATCTAGCCATAATTCTCGGTCTTTAGTAGTAAAGCGATTAATAAAATCTAACGTTTGGTTATCTGCTATCGACTGAATAAACTCGGAATATAATTCGTTTTTAGTATGATGGATAGATGATCTAACATTAATTTTAAAACATCTTGATCTAATTGTAGAAATAATACTTGCAGCTCTTGAAGTAATTAAAAAAATGTAACTATTCTTTGGTGCATCTTCAAGAATTTTTAAGCATGAATTCGCTGCATTCAAATTCATAAGATCCGCCGAATAAATTATTGCAACTTTATAACCTGAAATTGCAGAAGTTTTACTTAAGAAGTCTTGTAATTTTCTTATTTGTTCAATAGAAATATTTTTAGCATTAGATGTAGCTGAAGTTTCCCTAGCGATGAAATGATAATCAGGATTGTTTGCAAGAGGAATGCTATTCTTAAAAAGCTTAATATATATAAACTCTTCTAAATCTTTTAAAGCTTGCTCTATATTTTCGGCTTCGATAAGCCAACTATTGTATAGCTTATTATGTTTTAAGTGAAACTCTAGGCGTTCAATTATCAATGGTTGTAATATCATTATGAATTGTACTTAAGAAGTATTCTATATCATTCCGACTTTTGCAGAGCATTATCGCATGAGCCGGTTTTTCTAGTGTCACCCCGCAAGCGTGTAACGGGGTTCGGAAATTATTAGTACTGTAAATACGTTACTTCTTTTAATTACAAGCTTCTTTCATTTTTCTTCCGGCTCTAAAAGTAGGTTGATTGTAAGCCTCTATTTTCATTTTTGCTCCGGTTTTTGGGTTACGACCCTCACGTGCTTTTCTATGATGTATTTCAAATGAACCGAAACCTGTTATATTAATATTATGGTGACTCTTTATAGCACTAATCACACTATCAAGAACTAAATTCAGTGCTTTCTCGGCCTCAGCTTTTGTTAATGTTTTATGTGAAGCATGTTTATGATTATGACCATGGTCGGTCATAAATGCTATAAATTCGGTTTTATTCATTTTTTTTGGTTCTTTTTTGTTATGTGTACTCATAATAAAATCAATTCTCCTTTGATAGGTTAATATGTATTGATGTTTTTTTATAAAACAATATATACAACTGGCAATAATATACATCAATATATTTTTTATGTAAGTTAATTATAACAAACTACCCACATACTGCAAATGCCAGTTATTTACAAAGTTTAAAATATATACGTTATTATATTAATCTATAGAAAAATGTAGCCATTTTACATCAGTTATAGTGAAAATTTATCATTAAAACCCTAATTTATTGTCAGTAGTAAATTACAAAAACTAATTTTCTACTCTATAAAAAATTATAAGTTTTTTAATAAAAAACAATATATACTTAATTTACATAAAAAGTAGAAACCGTCTTTCACCTTTTATATAGAATATTTCTAACCGAATAGCAGATTATGTAATAATTCGCTATTCACATTAATTTAGAATAAAATTTTTAAAGAAAAATATATTAAATCCAATGTTATTGTCTGAAATTTGTATTAAACGCCCTGTCTTTGCTACAGTTTTGAATTTGGTTATCGTAGCTCTTGGAGCAATTTTTTTACCAAACTACAAATTAGAGGTACTCCGGATATTTCAGTTCCTATTATAAATGTCGAAGCTCATTATGCAGGTGCCGATGCCTTATATATGGAGCAAGAAATAACGACACGTATAGAAAAAGCTTTAAAGACGGTTAAAAATTTAGATTATATAACTTCTCAAAGTTCTACCGGCGAAAGTAGTATTACTTTATCGTTTCTATTATCTACCGATATTGAAGTAGCACTAAACGATGTCCGTACCAAAATATCGGATATCACTTATATGTTCCCGCAAGATATGAAAGCCCCGTCAGTTGCAAAACTTGATGCCGATAATTTCCCAAGCCTCTTCATAAGCGTTAAAAGTGATCAATATAGCGATTTAGAATTAACAAAGATCGTCGAAGATAATCTACAAACACCGTTAGATAAACTTGAAAGCGTAGGACAGTCACAAATTTACGGCGGTCGGGAATATATAATGAGAATAGAACCCGATTCTAAAAAATTATATCAACATAAAATTTCTTTATTGGAGATTGAATCCGCAATAAAAGAGCAAAATAAAGATTATCCCGCAGGTACGATTAAAACAAAAAGCAATAATTTTATAGTAACTCTTGAAGGTTCTTTATCTACACCGGAAGAATTCGGTAATATTATTCTAAAAGTACAAAACGGAGGTATCATAAAATTACGAGATATAGCAAAAATATCTTTAACTTCTCCCGATGAGGACATAATTTTTAGATATAACGGCAAAAGCTCTATTGCCCTTGGTCTTATAAAAGAATCAAAAGCTAACGTCATAGATTTATCACATGAAGTCACTAAAGCACTAGAAAGAATTAAAGAATCCATGCCCAAAGGAATAAGCATGGGTATCGCATATGATGGAGCAACACCTGTAAAAGCATCAATTTATGCAGTATTTCAAACAATTTTTGAAGCTTTAATATTAGTAGTTTTAGTCACTTATTTATTTCTTGCTTCTGCTAGAATTACCTTAATTCCGTTTGTAACGATTCCGGTATCGTTGATCGGTACTTTTAGCGTAATGTATGCTTTTGGATTTTCTATTAATATATTTACGCTCCTTGCTATGATACTTGCTATAGGTTTAGTGGTCGATGATGCGATAGTTATGCTTGAAAACATTTTTAGATATAATGAAATGGGGCATAAACCCATGGAAGCGGCTATGCTTGCTTCTAAAGAAATCGGCTTTGCAATCATTGCTATGACTATTACGCTTGCTGCCGTATTTTTACCCGTGGGTTTTATAGAGGGTTTTATCGGGAAATTATTTATTGAATTTGCTTGGACTTTAGCATTTTGTGTTTTATTCTCAGGATTTGTTGCTTTAACTTTAACTCCTATGATGTCAAGTCGTATGGTTACAAAACATAATACGGACTTACCAAAATTCTTAGTAAAGTTTAACGACATTCTAAAATTTATTCAAAATAAATATATTTACTATCTAAAGCTAACTTTTGACAATAAAAAGAAATTTGTCATCATTATTGCATCATCATTTATAGTGCTGATTATTAGTTTTAAATTTACTCAAAAAATTTTTGTACCCCAAGAAGATGATGGATTTTTACAAGTTTCTCTTAAAGGTCCTGAAGGTTCTAATTTAGAATCTTCTACTAAAGTAGTGAAAGAAGCCGAAAAAATCCTTGCTAATTATAAAGATATATTAGGTTATCTGATGGTAATAGGTGCAGGCGGTAGCGATAATGTTTTTGGATTCATTCCTCTAAAAAATTGGGGTGAGCGTTCTTGTTCCCAAGAAACTATTAAGAATATGTTAAATAAGCAGTTTTCTGAAATACCGGGCATGTCGATTTGCGCTATGGATCCACGTTCAATGGTTAGCGGGAATGCACGTAGCCCTATCGAGTTTACTATTCAAACAAACCTTGAATATGATGATCTAGATAAAATATCACAACAATTTATTGATATAATGAAAACAAATCCTATTTTCTTAAACGTCAATAGAAATTTACAATCGGCAATGCCGACTATAAGTATAGAAGTTAACCGTGATAAGGCTTATTTATACGGAATGGATTTGGCAAATATAGGCAAAACGGTACAATATTTACTTGCAGGTCAACAACTCGGGCATTTTAGAATGAGTAATGATTTATATGACGTTATATTACAATTTAATCAAAAAGATCGAAAAGATATTAGCGATTTTAGTAAAATTTTAATCAGAGCAAAAAATAATAATATGTTACCGCTTGAATCGATAGCCAATATTACGGAAAAAATATCAGTAAAATCATATAATCATTATAATAATTCAAAATCCGTTACTATTTCTTCCGATCTTGCTCCTGACGGGAAAATTGATGATGCAATTAATGAAATCAATAAAATAACCGCTAAGTTACTTGATCCTAGTAATACTATAATTGAATATATCGGAGAAATTAAACAAATGAGAGAGGCAGACAGTAATATGCTTATAACATTTGTGTTTGCTCTTATATTTATCTATTTAGTGCTTGCAGCTCAATTTGAAAGCTTTACTGACCCTTTATTAATATTACTCGCCGTACCTTTCTCAATAACCGGCGGTGTACTTGCTCTCTGGCTTGCCGGTAATAGCCTTAATATGTATAGTAATATAGGACTTATTACTTTAATTGGATTAATTACTAAGAATTCTATTATGATAGTAGAATTTGCTAATCAGCTAAGAGCAAAAGGAGTAAAGGTTCAAGAAGCTATAATAGAATCCTCAAAACTTCGCTTACGTCCAATTCTTATGACTACTCTTGCTGCCGTAGTCGGAGCTTTACCTCTAGTTTTTGCAGACGGGGCCGGTGCTGCTGCTCGTAATTCTATAGGCTTTGTAATAGTTGGAGGATTAAGCATCGGTACTATATTTACAATTTTTGTTATACCTGTAATATATCAAACTTTTAAGAAGGATTAATAAATTATTATAAAATTTAGTATACATATAGCTCAAAATGAGAAATGATTATTTTACGTTAGTTTTGTTGCATAGCTCGGAAAACGCATATAGTGTCATCCCGAGGCCTCACCACGGGATCCAAAAATGTAACCCATAATACTAGTAATTTTAGTATTTTAACTGGACCCCGCTATCAAGTTGTGGGATGACAGAGGTATGAGCCATGCAACAAGGCCTTTTACGTTTAACTAAAAGGAGCTTAAATATGTTAATAAATACTTCTAATAATCCACTTATTACTACTGTACATTTATTATCTTCTATAGGTGCTATAAATTGGGGCTTAGTCGGATTATTTAATTTTAATTTAGTCACACTTTTATTTGGCTCATTTCCAATT
Source organism: Rickettsia argasii T170-B (assembly GCF_000965185.1). NCBI lineage: Bacteria > Pseudomonadati > Pseudomonadota > Alphaproteobacteria > Rickettsiales > Rickettsiaceae > Rickettsia > Rickettsia argasii. The sequence continues at coordinate 105,061 of NZ_LAOQ01000001.1, read as the reverse complement.
ATTGTTACAATACTTTATATAATTATAGGCTTTTGTGGTGTATATTCTTTCCTTTGTTTAGGTAAGCTATTTTGTAAACCCAAAATAGAAAAGGTGAAGTAACTCTACCTTTTCGTCATTGCGAGCAGTAGTAGGCTGCGTGGTAATCTCATGAAATCATAACAAACTCCTGAGATTGCTTCCTCAATTGCTATGCAATTTCCTCGCAATGACGACCTAACAACCTCACTTGTGCTATAGCAGTTATTGCTGCTGTTTCAGCACGTAATATATTACTTCCTAAACTTATAGATTTTGTATTCTTATATGAGGCAAGAAGTTCCAACTCATCATTAGTAAAGCCTCCCTCCGGTCCTACAATAATAGTTATATCACTATTACTAAGTGATGATGAAATTCGTAATATAGAATTTTCTTCTTTTTCATGTTCATTAGCATATAACATCAAATTATTATTCTTTTTTAGATAATCTTGTATTGTGATAGCTTTTTCAATTATCGGGGGAGTAAGACGTTCTGATTGCTCTGTTGCCTCAATAACACATTTCGTTAAACGTTCGATATTTACCGATCTCAATTGACACCACCTAGTAATTAATGGAATAATTTTAGTTATACCGAGTTGCGTAGCCATATTTATTGCAAGCATTAATTTATCTTGCTTTATTATAGCAACAGCAAGAGTTAACGTAGATTCTGTATAAGGCTTTTTTAACTGTTCTTTAAGTCTAACCGATAGGTTATTTTTACCTATATCGTTAATTTGTGCTAGAAATTCTCCATCCGTACCGTTAAAGAGACGTAAGCCATCATTTACTTTAAGACGTAGCACCGTTTTGACATAATGAACATGATCACTTGCTAATTCTATCTTGCTATTTTCAGCTAAACGACTATTAATATAAATACGGTTATATTTCATATATTTAGTACTATGGACGATAAAAAAGATAATAGACATCTTTCCAAACCAGCTTATAGAGAGGAATTTACAGGAGACACGGAACTCAGCATCACAGCGTATATGGACATACGTGAGGATGCAAGTACCGGACCGACGTCTAAATTACCTCTAGAAGCGAAGTTTGGAAAGATGTCTCATAATATATCAGAAGAAGCAAATTTACCAAAAGAAAAAGAAATTGGCGGTGTTAAAGGTCTAGAACCGACAAGATACGGGGACTGGCAGCATAAAGGTAAAGTCACAGATTTCTAATGCCTTGCCTTCAACACACTAAAATTTTACCCTATAAACCGCAAGAATTGTTTGATTTGGTCTGGGATGTAAAATCTTATCCTAAATTCTTGCCTTGGTGTTCTGCTTCTAGAATTATTTCAGAAAATAATCAAGAGGTTATTGCTGAATTAGTAATTCAGTTAAAAGGCTTTTCAGAAAAATATAACTCACGAGTTACACGCGAAATAACAGATGATGGAATATATTTGATTAATACAGTAGCTATTTCAGGACCTTTTGAATATTTAAAAAGTACTTGGCAATTTGTTCCATACACGGCAGGAACTGAATTAAAATTCTTTATTGATTTTAAAATGAAATCCGTAATACTGGATAAATTAATCAGCACTTATTTTACCAAAGCAACCGAAAAAATGATTATAGCTTTTGAACGGAGAGCTAAAGAGGTTATTAAATAAAAAAGAGTAAGGTTATAGATCTATAACCTTACTCTTTAGAAAGCTTTGTATTTAGTTACTAGGCAATATCAGATATATATCCTTCATCTCCTAAGATTTGAGTTTGATCATCATTAAGATTATTATAATCAAGGCTATAAAACTGCTCTTCTTGTTCTTCACTAGTACTGGAAGTATGATAATTAAATAATTCTTCATAATCTTCATTTATTTCAGCATATTTCTGTATTTCTTTTGAAAGTTCTACTACTTTATTTTGCATAGCTTTTTCTGTACCATGCCATAACTTACTTGTCAAATTTGGCTTGTATTCTGCTAATTGCTTATTTTTGTAACTTTCTCTCTTTGCAACAGTTTCTAAACTTAAAGCTTTTTCAACATCTTCACTTGAATAGCCATTTTGTATTAGCTGCTGAATAATACAAGCATGTAAAGGAAGAATACTAGTATCTAGAACTAATTTATTTGTATATTGTCCTTTCACGCCAGGTATTGCCTGATATAACGCACGATCTGTTGATTCTACTATTTCATAGCCACCATTATGTTTGTAACCAACACCGTCTTCCGTTAAACTTAAGGTTGGTACGCGAGTTATTGCATTAGATATTATCTTACCGTTTGTTCCTTCAATATATTTACCGGTAAATTTATCTATACCGTTTTTATCTATAGCAGTACCGTATACAAAACTTCCTAACCCCGAAGTAGCCAAATACTCTTCAACTTTAGTTGCTTCATGAGCTTGAGTAAAAAGCTTTATTTGTTCATTACTCTCCATAATGCCTTTTGCCCCATAACTAGTACCAAAAACACCCCCTGTTATTAAAGGTATTTTGCTTAACCAACTACTAGATGAAAAAAAACTACTTATTCCTACAAAAAAGCTTCCCGATGCTAATTTTGTATAAAAACTATAATCTGCTTTTGCTTTTTCTATTAAAGATAAGTAAGTAATCGGTTTATTACTTCCGAATAAGTTTCGTATTAATAATGTCAACATAGTCTATCTCCTTATTTTATTCACCATATTTCATGGTTACAAATGCACTATACAACAAAAATAATCAGATATCAATCCTTTATTTAATAATAGATTAATAAACATTAATATTTGACTTGACATTTTTTAGAAAAAACCATATTTTATGGTAAAATTAATCAAAAAGAGGTAGATATGCCTACGTACAAAAATTCTAAACATATTAGCACTAAAAAGCTTGCTTATATAGGTTTAGACCTCGCATATAAAACAGATGATTTAAATATTTATAAGCTAAAAGCATCAAAGGTCAATGAACAATTAACAGATCGCGGCTGGGAAATACTGACTGCTTCATGTGATAATATCAACACTGCTAAATATGATTATAAAGCCGTCGCATTTATAAATAAAGAAACTAAAGAAGTTCATATTGCTAGTGCCGGCACAAAATTTAATATATATGATTTATTAGACGACTTGCTTATCGCTCTGCACTATTTACCTACTAAACTAACTCCACTTCAGGATTTTGTTAATGAAATAATTAACAAATTAGGCGGCTTAAGTAAAGCCACAGAATATAGTTTTAATACTAGCGGTCATTCACTTGGAGCAATAATTGCAGATTTAACCTTAGTAGAAATACATTCTCGCAACCTAAATTTTAATAAATCTATAACTTTTGACAGCCCTGGCTCAAAACCGATAATTGAAAGAGGCATAGAAAAAAATTTATTTACCGGAAAAGTAACAACTCCAATAAAAGAGCTAGCTACCCATTCTAAGATATATAATGCAAAACATAATCTTATTAATATTACTAATAAGCATTTTGGAAAAACAACAATGGTACTTCCTGGTAAAAAAACAGCACTACCACAATTAGAAGAATGGGCATCATATTTATATAATTTTGCCAAACAAAAAGTTACAAAATATCTAGGAATTAATGGAATAGTCGAAGGCTTTGAAGAAATCATAGCCGGAATCAGTAAACATGGACTTGTTAATTTTTCTGATTTGAAACAGAATATTACTTTAACCATAGATGATTGGGAAGCAGCAACACCAAAATATGCTAAAAATACTCTAAATTTAAAAAATAATTTATATAATCAAATAGTTGAAACTGAAACCGGAGCTAATTTAGTTGGGATGTATAATAATTTTCAAAGCTGCAGTCAAGAATATGCTCAGGAAGTCCAAACAACAGGAGATATAAGTAATTATCATCTATATCCTCTAATATGTTAAATAAAAAAATAACATATATAATAAATTTATAGGCAGAAATTACCTTTCGCCTTTCATATTCATTATTTCTTATTTAGAGCAACTAAATAGATTTCCGTAGATTCACTGCGACTGGATGAAGGTTTAAAATGTTTCACTGTTTTAAATTCACGCTTTACTTTATGTAATAATTCATTTTCTGCACCGCCACGAAAAATTTTAGCGATAAAATGACCGGAGGGTTTTAGTACTTTTAAAGCAAATTCAAAAGCTTGCTCACATAAAAGTAAGGTTCTTATATGGTCTGTAGCTTTATGACCTATGGTATTTGATGCCATATCACTCATTACTATATCAGCTCTACCGTCTAAAGCCTGAATAATTAATTCTTCCGTATCTGCTTCAAAAAAGTCCTTTTGAAAAAATTCAACTCCAGCAATATGTTCGATTTCTAACACATCGATAGAGATTATTTTATTATTTAGGTTATTATCCGAAGCTTTAATAAGCTTGGAAGCTACTTGACTCCATCCCCCAGGAGCTGCTCCTAGATCAACAATTTTCATGTTAGGAGTAAAAAGTTTAAATTTTTCATGAATTTCAAGTAGTTTATATGCAGCTCTCGACCTAAAACCGTCTATACGTGCTTTTGCAACATACGGATCGTTTAATTGGCGTCTAAGCCAATTACTAGAAGAGACGGTGCGTTTTTTAGAAGTCTTAACTCTAACAAATTTATTTCTATAACCGCTTAAATTATTTGTCATAAAATCTTTTATACTTATAAATATAATGAAGAATAAGTAGACGAAGTTTAACCTGGAAAAGAGCAAGGAATCCACAAGAAGAGGCACGAAAGCCGTTAATAATACTTGAGTACCACAGTACTTGTAGCCAATTTTTCAAATTAAACGAGTATGCTCTTTTGCTATTTTATCTAATACAGAATTAACAAAACCAATTTCATGCTCATTTAACATATCATTTGCTATGTCCGTATATTCGTTGATTACTACTTTAGCAGGCGTAGTAGGGCAAAATAATAGCTCACATATACTAACACGCAATAAAGCTCGGAGTAAGATCGGCATATGTGCAGGATCTTTATCATTTGTTAAATGATTGTCGATAATTTCGTCTAGTTTATTAATATTTTCAAATACTGACTTTACCAGCATTTTAAAATGACTTATACTTAATGATATTTTTAAATTCTCAGGTAAATCTGTTATAGAATTATTATTTTGATAAAAAGAAAGTACATTTTGCATGATATCATCCATATCGTCGTTATTTTGCAATATGTTTTGATAAATAGCTTGCACTGCTGCAATACGTGCAATAGACTTTTTATTAATTTTATTTGAACTCATAAAGAAAAGAAATTTAAAATTTAATTTTCGTCATTGCGAGTGTGATATGGCGTGATGTCATTCCCGTGAAAGCGGGAATCCAGTAATTAAAAAACATAAATACTATTAGTTTTTAAAACTAATACATTTGGATTACTTCATTTTTTTTCTGTGGATTCCCGCTTTCGCGGGAATGACATCGGAAACCAAGGAGCAACGTCCACTCACAACGACGAAATGATATCTATAACCTTGCAATGTATACCTTAAAATAATTTATTAGTAAACTTATAAAATTTTTATGCTCTCTATAATAGGATTTATTATAACAATTAGTATCTTGGTATTTATCCATGAATTTGGGCATTATTGTATTGCTAGATATTTTAATGTAAAAGTTGAGGAGTTCTCGATAGGTTTCGGTAAAGCACTAATAGGCATTACCGATAAAAAAGGAGTTAGGTGGAAGATTTGCCTTATACCGCTTGGCGGTTATGTCAAGATTTACGGCTATGATCGCAGCCTTATGGATAAGACTAAAGAAGTTAACGAAAAAGTAGCTTTTGATGCTAAATCTTGTTTAGAACGTTTTTTAATAGTTGCAGCAGGTCCGTTAATTAATTATTTACTTGCCATAATAATATTTGCAGGTTTTTATTGTTACTTTGGAAAAACAGAGATTCCTCCTATAATAGGTGATGTAGTAGCTTCATCACCGGCAGAGAGAGCAAACTTAAGAGCAGGAGATAAAATTGTTAAGGTTAACGATAAATCTGTTAAAGATTTCGGGGACGTGCAGAGAGAGATATTAATTAATGGTTTTAGCTCTTCTACTTTCACTATAGAAAGAAAAAGTGAGGAATTTATCGTTAATATAATGCCTCAAGAAATAATTATATCACCTACCGAAGAAAAGCAAGTTAAGAAAACTCTTCGCATCGGTATTATAGCTAAAAATGAACCTATTCATACTAAAATAGGAATTTTAGGAGGATTCTGGGAAGCTATTAATACTACTATAGATATGTCTGCTTTAACTCTAAACGCAATATCGCAAGTGATTGTAGGAAAACGTTCATTCGATGAGATAGGAGGGCCGATAGCTATTGCTAAAGAGTCAGGCAAATCTATAGCTGGTGGAACCCAAATGTATCTGTTATTTATAGCAATGCTTTCCGTTAATTTAGGGTTACTTAACTTACTACCTATACCGGTGCTTGACGGCGGACATTTAGTATTTATATTATATGAAGCAATTACAGGTAAATTACCGAATCCTAAGACTAAAAATATTTTGTTACAATTAGGAGCAATAATCATAATTTTTCTTATTATAATTGCTGTTTCCAACGATATACAAAATTTGTTTTCCTAAATTATAGATTTGCTTGCTCTCGTTTATATTATCTACTATAGTGGAGTACATTAATTATGTTTGAATGCATTAGTTAGGAGAACTTTGTATTATTCTTAGCTAAAAGCGGAAATCCAGTTCTTTGTCATACCGCGACTTGATCGCGGTATCTAATTTATTATTTTTTACCGTGGTCAAGCCACGGGATGACATTGGGTTTAAACACAGAAATTTAAATTAAATCTTAAAGAAGGTTTTAGGTGACAATCAGATCAATTAGTAAGTTAACAATTTTATTATTAACGATTTTTTATTATCATATTTCATTAGCTAACTCTGTAATTCGTAAAATAACTATCGAAGGTAACCATAGGGTTGAGCGTTCTACTATTGAAAGCTATTTAAAGCTTAAGGTAGGAGAAACCTATAATAATTCTAAAGAAGATGAGGTAATAAAACGTTTATATGCCACCTCACTTTTTAGAAATATAAATATGCATATAACAAATGATGGTAATTTAATAGTTAACGTTACTGAAACGCCTTTTATAAGTAGTGTAGTATTTAGCGGTAATTCTAAAATCAAAACTAATATGCTCGCTAAAGAAATTTACACAATGTCGGGTGAATCTCTTAGCCAAGCTAAAATTGAATTAGATGTAAAGAAAATATTAGAAATTTATAAACGTAGCGGACGTTTTGCTACTATGGTCACACCTAAAATCGAAAATTTAGAAAACAACAGAGTTAAGGTTATTTTTGATATAGCCGAAGGACCAAAAACCGGTATTAAATATATTTATTTTAGCGGTAATGAAAATTATAGTGATTCAGAACTTAAATCTATTGTTTTAACTAAAGAATCTCGTTGGTTTCGTTTTTTAGAAAGTAACGATACTTACGATCCTGATAGAGTGGAGTATGATAAAGAATTACTGAGAGAGTTTTATCAATCTGTAGGTTTTGCAGATTTTAGAGTAATTTCGGCATCGGCAGAACTCAATAATACTAAAGAATATTTCACCCTTACCTATTCCATTGAAGAGGGAGAAAAATATAGCTTCGGTAATATTACAATAGACAATAAATTAACTAATATAGATATAACACAGCTTAATAAAATTGTTAATATTAAGCAAGGCAAGGTTTTCAATATGAAAAAGGTTGATGATATAACTGAAAAAATCGGAGAATATTTTACAGCGAACGGTTACCCTGCGGTAAATGTTTATCCGGATATAATGAAAAATGCTAATCATACTGCAGATATTAAATTTATTATTGAAAAAGCCGATAAGGTTTATATTAAGAAAATTAATATTATTAATAACCTTAAAACTGAAGACCCTGTTATAAGAAGAGAATTTAAAATAGAAGAAGGTGATATAATTAATCGTTCATATATTGAAAAAGGTGAGCGTAATCTTAGAAATTTAGATTATTTTGAGAAAGTAGCAATTAGCTTAGCTCCAACTAAAGCTAAAGATAAATATGATGTTAACGTTGAAGTTGATGAAAAATCTACTTCCTCTATAGGTTTTGATTTAGGATATAATACTGCTGGCGGTTTATTCGGACGTTTCTCTTTCTTAGAGCGTAATTTAGTCGGTACCGGGAAACTGCTTAATACCGGTGTGCAAGTAAGTAAAAACACTACAAGCTATTACGGTGGTATTACCGCACCGCACTTTTTAGATCGTGATTTATCACTTGGCGTAAACGCATTTAGAAACTATACCGGACGCGGTGCTAGTGTATTAAATACAACTGATCAAAGCTATAAGTTACACTCTATAGGAGTCAAAACTTCTCTTGGTTATGAAATTAAAGAGGATTTAGGTCACGAAATAGATTATTTAATCAAACGTGATATTTTAAGTGCTCCAACTCCATCAAGCTCAATATTCTTAAAGGAGCAAATGGGAAGATTTATTACTTCTGCTATAGGACATACTATTACTTATGATCAAACCGATAATAAAATTGTTCCAAAGAACGGTTATTTAGTAAGCGGCACACAAGAATTTGCCGGCGTTGGAGGTGATAATAAATATATAAAGCATGAAGTTGACGGTAAATATTATAAGTCTTTCATACATAACAAGCTTACTTTAAAATTATCTGCTTCCGGAGGCGATATTGCAGGGCTTGGAGGAAAAATTATTAGAATTTCCGATCGATTTAATTTAGGTGATTATAGTTTAAGAGGCTTTGCAAGCGGTGGTGTAGGACCTCGTGAAAAGGTCACTAACGAAGGACTTGGCGGTGAGCGATATTACACATTCTCAACAGAGCTTAATTTCCCAACACCTATACCTGAGGAATTTAATTTAACCGGTGCAGTCTTTATGGATTTAGGAAGCGTTTGGGGAGTAGGCCTAAATAAGAAACAATATCAAACTCCAAACGGTTTTTATAACGATAAATCTCTTAGAGCTTCCGTTGGTTTCGGCTTTATTTGGGTAACACGTTTTGCACCGATCAGAATGGATTGGGGTTTCCCGGTTAAGAAGAAGAAATATGACGATACGCAGCATTTCCATTTAAGATTTTCGACGCATTTATAAAGATATTTCATTGTCACCCCGTAGCTTGACCACGGGGTCCAATTAAGGATGCTAGTCTTTAGCATTTTAAAATTTTTTATTGGATTGCCACGCTCCTTGTCAGTCATCGCTCGTAATGACGAAACATGTCTCGTAGGAATCCGTATCTCAGCATAATATAATCATATTTCAGCCGATGTAGCTCAGCTGGTAGAGCGGCGCATTCGTAATGCGTAGGTCTGGGGTTCAAATCCCCACATTGGCACCATCTTCTAAATAAAACTATAGCCCTATTTGTGATAGGCGTGGTAGAACCTGATATACTAATAATGTATAGAAAAACGCATTCGTGTCATACCGTGGCTTGACCACGATATCCAAAAAAAATAACTTAAAATACTAATCATTTATTATCACCATCAATCCAAGTGGTCAAAAAGTCCAGCATCTAAAGAACCTAAAGCAGTTTTAAAAAATGCTTATAAAATAAGTAATGATACTGAAAGACTTATTGCTGTTGATATAAAAAATGACCAGTTTGTAATATTTGATAATACAGGTGGTAATGTAGCTCATGCAAGGACATATCAAGAAATAGAGAGAGATGCTGTTTTAAAAAATAACCTAATCACAACAAAAATATGCAAATAAGGTAATAATAATGAAACCTCGAAGCGGTATAAATTATTGGAATAACAAAATGAAATAAACAATGACAGATAAATTATGGTATGAAAAAATAAATGAAGAAGATGCATATATCAGAAAAACACTTCAAGAATATATAGATTTATATTTCTTTGATTCTGTAGAATTTAAAGCAGTAGAAGATATAACCTTAGAAAATTTAGGTGACTTTTTAGAAGTAATGTTAAAACATTATCAACAATATCATTTTCATTTAGGCGAATTATATGATACTGGAGAAATATTATAAGAATATTTCGATTATGTTTTTATGGATGATGAAAAATATATAAATTATCCTAAATATTCTAAAGAGGATAGACGTAATTTAGGTTGGTTATTAATAGTAAATTATATACAAATGTGTAATCCAAGACTATTTCCAGAAGATGTCCCGCATTTAATAGAATTTTTACACGCTAAAGATGGAGAAGTGACAAAGGCTCAAGAAAAGCTAAATACCTACCTTGCCCAATTTGATTTAATGAAAAGACAAGATGAAGATTACAGATACTGGGAAGCAATCACGAAAGAACGTCAGCAAGCTATAACAGAAAATAAATCTTTACCAATAAGATCTATGAGTATTGAACTATCAAAATGCTTGAAAGATTGAAGTGGACAACTTTTTTAAGACCATCATAGAGCTAGCAAAAGCATCGCGGGAGTACAGCTGGCAAAGATGATAGCGATAGAAAAAGTAACGGAACTCGCAGTAAATGCTGTAAATAACAACGCACTATCTGGTTTAGGCCAGAAGATAGCGAATAAAATAGCAGGGAGCGTTACTCCGGCTTTAATTTCTAATAACGGGATATTGCTAAGTGCTTACAGTCGTTTAGAGCAGGACGGTAACAAGAGAACATGACGCCATTCGTGATTCCCTGAGCCATAAATATAGGCCAGATTGTAGCAACTGCGGTAATACACTTTATTAACTGCAAGGTCACCTGAGTATTTTAAACTGGATCTCGCTACAAATGAGCTAGGATGACAGGGTGGAATTAATCCATGCAACAACACCAATGCTACACGGAAATGACAATAAGGTCTTTTTAAGAATGGTGTAAAACAAAACTACCTTTTTTAGGTAATTCCATTATATTTTGTAAAGAATTATAAGTTTTTGCTAAAAAATAATATATATTTAGCTTTATATAAAAAGTGAAAGCCAATTGTCACCTTTTATATTCAACTTCTTAAGCCGAATAGCAGATTATGTAATAATTCGCTATTCGTATTAATTAACTATTATCTTTTTTCTTGGAGGAATATAGATTGTTTCATCTTCAGCATGCGAAATCTTTTCTAAAAGTCCGATAAAACGGTCGTTATTAGGTACTAGCTTTACTATCGCCCACCCCTCTTCTATTGATTTCTTTATGCGTTCTATATCAGATTTATGCTCTGAAAAAGATATAACTTTTTGTGCTGGGTTTTGCATATTGATAAATCAATTATAGTTAATGAATATTATAGTAAATATTTTTAATAAATCAATCACATATTTATTATTTGCTAAATATAAATAAAATGATTACCATATATTATGTCTTGTCTACTTATATCCTAATAAATAGTTTAATTAAAAATTAAAAGTTGTACAATAATTTTTTATTTTAAACATATATGTCACTTATTAACTTTATTTAATTTAAACTGTATAATTTAATTATGTCAAATGATAATTTACAACCGCCTGCTCTTTCTAAAAAGCAATTATTTGCTTTTTTTGGTATGGTTGTCGGCATGTTTATGTCGGTACTTGATATTCAAATTGTCGCTAGCTCATTATCCGTAATAGCTGCCGGTCTTGCCGCTTCAAGCGATGAACTTTCTTGGGTTCAAACATCGTACTTAATAGCTGAAGTTATCATTATTCCTATTACCGGCTTTTTAGCAAGGTTACTTACTACTAGAATTTCTTATTTTATTGCAGCTTTAGGGTTTACGGTTATGAGCGTATTATGTTCGCTTGCAACTAATATTGAATCCATGATTATCTTTAGAGCATTACAAGGCTTTTTTGGCGGTGCTATGATACCGACGGTCTTTAGTACCGTTTTTATACTTTTTCCTGCATCGCAACGTCCTATCGTTACTATCTTAATTGGACTTGTCGTAACTGTTGCCCCTACTTTAGGACCTACACTCGGTGGATATATTACGGAGATTTTATCATGGCATTTTATGTTTTTATTAAACGTCATACCCGGTATTTTCGTATGCACGGTAGTTTTTTTATATGGGGATTTTGATAAACCAAATTATAAATTACTGAAAAATTTTGATTTTCTCGGTATATTATTAATGGCTTTAACGCTCGGCTTATTACAGTATGTGTTAGAAGAAGGAAACAAAAAAGGTTGGCTTGAGGATAATTTAATATTATTCTTAAGTATTGCAGTAGTTTTAGGTTTTATTTTATTAATCATTAGAGAACTAACCTTTATTAATCCAATTTTAGACTTAAAAACATTTCTTTATAAAGACTTTACTTTTGGTTGCCTTTATTCGTTCGTTATGGGTATCGGATTATACGGGGCAGTATATATATTACCGCTATTTCTCTTTACTATTGCCGGATATGATACATTACAAATCGGGGCTACTATGATGGTGACGGGCGGAGCACAATTTTTATCTGCACCACTCGCCGGTAGAATGTTAGGGCTAGGGGTAGATTTACGCCTGATGCTTATTATAGGGCTTGGAGGGTTTGCTCTTGGATGTCATTTGAATAGTTTTCTAACGCCTGATTCTAAATTTGCTGCATTTGTGCTTCCTCAATTTGTTAGAGGACTTTCATTAATGTTTTGTTTTATACCAACTAATAATATAGCTCTTGGCAATATGCCGAAAGAAAGAGTAGGTAACGCTAGCGGGCTTTATAATCTTACTCGTAATTTAGGAGGAGCGGTAGGGCTTGCAATAATCAGTACTATACTTACTAATGATACTAAAACCTTTATGCAATATTTATCGGAAAATATCTCGTCTACTTCTATAATGGCATTAGAACAACTAGATTCTTATACTGAATTATTAAGCGGAAAAGTTTTGAATCCCGAAAAAGCATCATATTTGTTATTAGCAAACAAATTAAATCATGATGCTTTTGTAATTGCAATAAATAATATATTTAATATGATAGGGCTGTTATTTGTATTTATAATGCTACTAATACCTTTTACTTCAAATATCAAATTAACCGAAAATGTTAATGCTCACTAAAATTAAATTTATATTATATTTTCCTTGGTTATTATTAGAAATATGGAAATCGGCTTTCGCAGTTATTAAAATAATTTGGCAAAGAAAGATAGGAATAGAGCCGGTTTTTGAATGGGTTGACGCAGAAGGGCTAGAAGAAATAGGCGAAATAATTTATGGTAATTCGATTACTCTAACTCCAGGTACAGTAACACTTGATATAAATAATAATATGTTATTAGTGCATGCACTCAATAAATCATCGATTACCGACCTACAAAGAGGTATAATGATTAAAAAAATTAAGCAGATATTAAAAACAACTTGAAGCAGAAAATGATATCAGATATAAACGCTCTAAAGTATAAAAAAGTTTTACTTAAAGTGTCAGGGGAAGCTTTAATGGGAGATAAGCAATTTGGGCATGAATATGACGTAATAAAAAAGATTGCCAGCGATATTAAAGAAGTTATCGATTTAGGAGTAGAAGTCGCTATTGTAGTCGGCGGTGGAAATATTTACCGCGGGATTAATGCAGCACTTGTCGGTATGGACCGAGCTTCAGCGGATTATATAGGTATGCTTGCAACGGTGATTAATGCTTTAACTTTACAAAACGTTATGGAAAGCCTCAATATCTATACAAGAGTTCTATCGGCTATTCCTATGATGAGCGTGTGCGAACCTTATATTCGCTGCAAAGCTAAAAGACATATGGAAAAAAAGCGCGTAGTAATTTTTGCCGGCGGTACTGGTAACCCGTTTTGTACAACCGATAGTGCCGCAGTACTTCGCGCAATCGAAATGAATTGCGATATTTTATTAAAAGCAACTCAGGTTGACGGTGTATATGATTCCGACCCTAAAAAAAATCCGGATGCTAAAAAATATTTCACTATTAGCTATAAAGATGTTATAATTAATAACCTGCAAGTCATGGATACGGCAGCTATTGCAGTTGCAAGAGAAAATAAATTACCTATAAGGGTATTTTCGATAAAAGAACAGGGAAATTTTGCTAGAGTAATACAAGATAAAGGGGAATATACGACAATTGAGAAATAATATATTGTAGTGTGAATTGTTGTATGATTTTTATGTCATTCCCGCATAGGTGTTGTTGCGTAGAGACTAAATCGTCATTGCGAGCAGCCGTAGGCTGCGTGGCAATCTAGAAAAAATAATAAAAAATTCTGTAGATCAGAATTTTTTACTAGATTACTTAGTCAAAACTTATAGTTTTTCCTTGCAATGACGGAAAAACCAATCTACGCGGGAATGACATCAGGGGCATTTCCTAATACACATAACAATGTCTCAATTCGCGTATTAATAATAATATATGGATAAATAAAGATGGATAAAGAGCATTTAAAGAAAAACTTACAAGAAAAGATGGAGAAAGCTCTAAAAGTTTTAGATCATGAGCTTAAAGGGCTACGTACCGGTAGAGCTTCAGTGAATTTACTTGATAGCGTAACCGTGGAAGCTTACGGGAGTAAAATGCCACTTTCACAAGTTGCTTCTCTATCCACCCCTGATGCACGAACAATTAACGTGCAGGTTTGGGATAAATCTATGGTATCATCGGTAGAGAAAGGAATTACGATAGCAAATCTTGGCTTAACTCCTGCAACGGACGGTCAATTAATCAGACTGCCGATACCGGCTTTAACTGAAGAAAGACGTAAAGAACTGGTAAAGCTTGCTCATAAATACGGTGAAGATACTAAAATTTCATTACGTAATATTAGAAGAGACGGCAATGAAGCACTTAAAAAGCGAGAAAAGGATAACGTTATCGCAAAAGATGAGCATCATAGCTTATCTGAACAAGTACAAAAGCTAACCGATGATTATAGTAGTAAAGTTGACTCGGTAATAAAACAAAAAGAACAAGAAATAATGACTGTTTGATTTTCTATGTCATTCCTGCTTTAGATTTGTTGCGTGGACCGGTAAAATCCACTGTGTCACCCCGTGGTTTGACCACAGGGTCCATAAAAACAATAAAAAATACTAATAATTTTATTTTTAACTGGATTCCGCAATCAAGTCGCGGGATGACAGCGGTGGAATTAATCCACGCAACAATACCTTGCGAGGAGCAAAGCGACGTGGCAATCCAGAAAAATCGATCCATGCAACAATGCCAAGCGAGAATGACATAAATTGAATCTATACTGACAAAATAAAATGACAAAATTAGTTAGAGATTTAATTCCAGAAATTATATTAAAATCAGGCAGGATACCAGTTACTCATATTACTGAATCATATGAGTATAAAGAATTATTAAAAAATAAACTACTAGAAGAAGTAGAGGAAATTTTACAAGATGAGTATATGGAAAAGTTGCCGATATATTAGAATTAGCTTTTTTGCCTTAATAAAATAAAGGAGTCATGCAATAAAATCGGCTATAGAACCTTGTATCACAGGCTGTATCCAGGATCTAGCTCACAAGTCGCAGGATGACAGAAATACCGTTACACACAGGCAAGCCTTCACGGGAATAACATCAGACTATACCACTCAAAATAATAAAACTATGATAACAAAAGAAGAAGCACAGAAAATAGCAAAATTAGCTAGATTAAAATTTGAAGAAGATACTGTAGAAAAATTTTCTACTCAGCTTAGTACTATTATGGATATGATCGATATTTTAAATGAAATAGATTGCAAAGATATAGAACCTTTAACTTCGGTTTCTAATATGAATGCTAGAATGCGAGAGGACACCGTTACAAGTTCTGATTTATCAAGTGAGTTATTTGATAATGTAAGTGGAAATAGTGCTCAGCTGGCTAAAGAAGTAAAATATTTTATCACTCCAAAAGTTGTTGAATAATTATGACGGAACTAAACAAACTAACAGTAGCAAACAGTATAAAAGGTCTAAAAAATAAAGATTTTACAAGTACGGAATTAATAGGTGCACATATTAAACAAATAGAGAAGCATAGAAACCTAAATGCTTATGTTACCGAAACTTTTGACTTAGCTTTAAAACAGGCTGAAGCAGCCGATCAAAATTATGCTCAAAATAACGCAAGAACCCTTGAGGGTATCCCGTTTGCCGCTAAAGATCTTTTCTGCACGAAAGGAATTAGAACTACGGCATGTTCTAATATACTGAAAAATTTTATACCTAATTATGAATCAAGTGTTACACAAAATATTTTTGATAAGGGCGGTGTGATGCTCGGCAAAACCAATATGGATGAATTTGCTATGGGTTCAGCAAATATCACTAGTTGTTTTGGAAATGTAATTAGCCCTTGGAAAGCAAATGATGATAATGCTGATTTAGTGCCAGGCGGTTCTTCAGGCGGTTCAGCTGCGGCAGTTAGCGGATTTATGGCATCTGCTGCTCTTGGTAGCGATACGGGCGGCTCGGTACGTCAACCTGCAAGCTTTACGGGTTTAGTCGGTTTTAAACCGACATATGGTCGTTGCTCAAGATACGGAATGATATCGTTTGCTAGCTCCCTTGATCAAGCAGGAATATTTACTAGAAGCGTTTTAGACAGTAGCATTATGCTTGAAGCGATGATGGGGTTTGACGAAAAAGATTCTACTTCGATTAAAGCAGAAGTTCCAGAGCTACAATCCGCTATCGGAAGTTCTATGAAAAATATGAGGATAGGCGTACCTCTTAACCTTGGTGAGGACAGTATTATTGAACCTGATATCATGAAAATGTGGCAGGATACCATAGAACTACTTAAAAACGCCGGTGCTGAAATAGTTGATATTACTTTGCCGCATGCTAAATACGGTGTTGCTGTTTATTACGTAATAGCACCGGCTGAAGCTTCTTCAAATTTATCTAGATATGACGGCGTTAGATACGGTCTTCGAGTAGAACGTGAAAATATGACGCTTGACGAAATGTATGAAATGACTAGATCAACCGGATTTGGGGAGGAAGTAAAACGTCGTATTATGATTGGAACATATGTGCTATCATCTAGTGGTATGGATGCATATTATCTAAAAGCTCAAAAAGTACGTCGTTTAGTTGCAAACGATTTTAATAATGCTTTTGCAAAAGTTGATGCCATTTTATTACCAGCTGCCCCGACTGCAGCTTTTAAGATTGGTGAAAAACAAAATGATCTGACTATTATGTATTTAAACGATTTATTTACTATTCCTGCAAGTTTAGCCGGTTTACCTTGTGCATCGGTTCCTGCTGGATTATCGGCACGCGGTTTACCTCTTGGGATACAGATTATAGGTAAACAATTAGACGAATATAATGTTTTGAAAGTAGCATCGACCATTGAGTCAGGTGTAAAACATATTAAATTTGAGCCAAAGGGTTTTTAATTATGTCATATATTGAAGGTAATACGGGGAAATGGGAATATGTAATAGGGCTTGAAATCCATGCTCAAATTTCCTCAAAATCTAAGCTTTTTTCAGGAAGTAGTACTATTTTTGCAGCAAATCCAAATTCGCAGGTTGCCTATGTTGATGCAGCAATGCCCGGGATGTTACCGGTATTAAATAAGCATTGTGTACACCAAGCAATTAAAACAGGGCTTGGGCTTAAAGCTAAAATAAATAAATATTCGGTATTTGATCGTAAAAATTATTTTTATGCCGATCTGCCGCAAGGTTACCAAATTTCGCAATTTTACTATCCTATAGTACAAAACGGCACTATGGAAATACCTACTAGTACCGGCGATCTTAAAACTATTCGTATTAACCGTTTGCATTTAGAGCAAGATGCGGGTAAATCTATGCATGATCAATCACCACATTACAGCTTTATCGATTTGAATCGTGCCGGTATTGGACTTATGGAAATTGTGACCGAACCTGATATATCATCACCGGAAGAAGCAGCTGAATTTGTAAAAAAGCTAAGAAATTTGTTACGTTATATTGGCAGCTGTGACGGTGATATGGAAAAAGGCTCGATGCGTTGCGATGCTAATATTTCAGTAAGACGTAGCGGCGAACCACTCGGCACAAGATGCGAAATTAAAAATATCAATTCAATTCGTAACATCATTAAAGCAATAGAATTTGAAGCTAAAAGACAAGTAGACTTGCTTGAAAGCGGTGAAGAAATAATTCAAGAAACACGCCTATTTAATGCCGATAGCGGCGAAACAAGAACTATGCGTTTAAAAGAAGAAGCACTTGATTATAGATATTTTCCTGATCCCGATTTATTACCGCTTGTTATTTCTGATGAGTTAATAAATGAGCTAAAAGCAAATTTACCTGAGCTACCTGATCAAAAGATTGAAAAATATATGAAGGAATTTAGCTTAAGTAAATATGATGCCGAAGTAATAGTAGCCGATGAATCGGTTGCTGGGTATTTTGAGAAAGCAGCAAATGAATGTAACCCTAAAATGCTTACTAATTGGCTAACTAGTGAATTATTTGGCCAATTAAATAAAGCATCGATAGGAATAAATGAATGCAAAATTACCCCTAGTAACTTTGCAAAACTGGTAAAATTAATAGAAAATGATACTATTTCCGGTAAAATTGCAAAAACCGTTTTTGAAATTATGTTTGAAACCGGTAAAGCACCTGATAAAATAGTAGAAGAAAAAGGACTTGTACAAGTTTCGGATAATAACGTGCTAAACACTGTAATTGACGAGGTAATATCTGAAAATCCTGAATCAGTAGAGGGTTATAGAAGTGGTAAGGATAAATTATTCGGTTTCTTTGTAGGGCAGGTAATGAAAAAAACCGGCGGTAAGGCTAATCCGACGCTTGTGAATCAGCTTTTAAAGGAGAAATTGAGTTCTTGATGCTATTCCTTTGAAGGTATTGCCCGTGTGGATAGATTTTCCTGTCATTGCAAGCAGCCATAGACTTTGTTGCATGGCTCGGTTTCATCGTCATTGCGAGCAGCCGTAGGCTACGTGACAATCTCGCCAAATATCCTGAAATTGCTTCATCAATTACCCAGTAATTTTCCTCTCAATGACGATTTGATATCCGTACAACAAGGGCAATGCCTCGTAGGATGACACAGAACATACTCAAACTTAAAACATTATTTTTATGAAATTTCTGAAAATATTTTTACTATCTTGCTTTCTAGTTTCTTGTGAACAAAAAGAAACGGAAAAAACTTTAATAGTCGGTACTGCCGCAGATAATCCTCCTTATGAATTTATCCAAGACGGAGAGATTGTTGGGATTGATATTGATATTATCAAAGCAATAAGCGAACGTCTAAATAAAAAAGTTATCATAAAAAACTTCGACTTTAACGGTTTACTTGCAGCTTTGGTTAGTGAAAATATTGATGTTGCGGTGGCGGAGCTTTCCGTAACACCAGAGCGTGCTGAATATATCAGCTTTTCCGATAATTATGCTACTGCAAGATTTGCCATAATATATAGAACAGGTGATAATATACAAAATAGCAAAGATCTAGAAAATAAAATAGTAGGGGTACAGCTCGGTAGTGTTTTAGAAAAAAAAGCACATGATCTATCACAGACGATAAATATCAAAGTTCATTCTTTAGCAAATCATTTAATGTTGGTTGAAGAATTAAAAGCCAGAGTCATAGATGCTATTATTTCTGAGGAATTTCAAGGCAAAAAATTAAAAGAAAATAATTCAAATTTAGAAAGCAGTACTTTAGAAGAATTTTCATCCGATTTTGCTATAGGCATGTCTAAAAACTCAAGACTAATTAATGAAATTAATGAGGCAATCGATTCATTAAAAAAAGACGGAACCATTAACAAAATTATGAAAAAATGGCTGGGACAGTAACAGAAAGTCAATTTAAAGATGCTATGAGCCGATTCCCTCAGGGAGTGACTGTTATAACAACAAATTGCAATAACGAACTTTTTGGCTTTACTGCTAGTTCTCTTACTTCCGTATCTTTAAAACCGCCGTTAATATTATTTTGCCTTAATAAAAACTCTTTTAGTATAAACAGTTTTCAAAAAAGTGATAAGTTTGCAATTAGTATTTTAGCAGAGAATCAAATTGATATCTCAAAACATTTTGCTAAATCACAATCTAATAAATTTACAAAAATTGATTATGAGCTTGGCAACAAAACTGATTGCCCTTTAATAAACGGTGCAACTTATCATATAGAGTGTAATAAATATGCTTCTTACGATGCCGGTGATCATGTCATATTTATCGGTGAAGTAATAAATACCGCTATTAAAAATGATTTAAAGCCTCTATTATATTTTCATAAATCGTATACAAAGATTTAATTTTGGTTATTTTTTGCTGCAAATTATAAGATTTTTGGAAATATAAGTAACTATTCCAGCAAAAATCTTATTAATTTTCGCTAAAAAAGACCTCAAAATAGCCAATCAATTAGAAATATTCACAGAACCTAGTTTAATTTGAAAAATTGGCGTCGTCTAATAAGATCTGCGGTTCGAACTATAAAGTATAAACTGCGATCTAAGGACTTTAGACGCCTTGCTCTTGTCCAAATTAAACTTCGTCTACTTACTGTTCATTTATTAGGAGTATACATTGCCAATATGTTAAATATCGGTCTTAGTGGTTCTACCGGTAAAATGGGAGAAACCATTCTAGAGAGAATAGATAAATTTAAAGATTGCAAAATTGCAGCAAAATTTAATAGTACTAATAATTTAGATGATTTAGATAATTTTTGTAAAAATTCTGATGTGATCATCGATTTTTCTACCCCTGAAATATTAGAAAAATTAATTAATTATGCATTAAAACATAATACAAAATTAGTAATCGGAACCACAGGTCTCCAACCTCAACATTTTAAGCTTTTAGAAAAAGCAGCTCAAACTTTACCTGTTTTATATTCTGCAAATATGAGTATAGGAGCTAATTTGCTTAGCTATCTAGCTAAAGAAGTAACAAAAATACTAGATGATTACGATGTTGAAATTCTAGAAACACATCACCGTAATAAAAAAGATTCACCCTCAGGAACTGCTGTTATGCTTGCTGAAACAATTGCAAGCAAAAAAGGATTAAATATAACATTTAATCGTGGTAATAGACTAAGAAGCGAAAAAGAAATAGGTATTTCCTCGCTTCGTGGTGGAAATGTTCACGGTATACATGAAATATCTTTCCTAGGTGACGATGAAATAATCACCTTAAAACACGAAGCTCTGAATAAAAATTCTTTTTCTATTGGTGCAATTAAAGCCGCTATTTGGCTACAAGATAAACCTTCTGCTTTATATTCAATGCAAGATATTTATAAAATATAATTAATATAGCTTGAAAAAATACCTTTAAGAGGCTATATTTTATTATGTAAATAACATAATCCTAAGGTTACTTATGATCGATTATACAAAAACTTTAACTGCCGCCTCAAAAAATAAAACTTTTGATGAAGGCTTAAGAAAATACATGCTTAAAGTATATAATTATATGGCTTTAGCACTTTTACTAACCGGTGTAGCAGCCGTAACGACTATATCAGTTGAGCCTATTTATAATTTAATGTTTCAAACAGGTTTCGGTACTATTATAATGTTTGCTCCGCTCGGTATTGCTTTATATTTCTTTATGGGCTTCGGACGGATGAACCTGCAAACGGCACAAATATTATTTTGGGTTTATGCCGGTTTAACCGGTATGTCGCTTGCATATTTAGCTCTTATTTATACCGGTGCATCAATAGCTCGTACTTTCTTTATTTGCTCTTCCGTTTTTGGAGCAATGAGTTTATACGGTTATAGTACAAGTAGAGATTTAACATCTATGGGTTCATTTTTTGCAATGGGTCTTATAGGTCTTATCATTGCTTCATTAGTCAACTTGTTTCTAAAAAGCTCGGCTCTTTCTTTTGCTACTTCTCTTATTGGAATAGTAATATTTATGGGATTAATTGCTTGGGATACTCAAAAGATTAAGTCTATGTATTACATGGCAGGAAACGATGAAGTAGGACAAAAGCTTTCTATTATGGCAGCCTTTACTTTATATTTAGATTTTATAAATCTTTTCCTATATTTAATGAGATTTTTAGGCAATAGAAGAGATTAATTGGTATCATTCTTGCAAAGTCATGATTTTATTTCATTGCTTCGGTTTTTTCATTGTTATATCACGATCAAATCTATAGTACTGAATAGTTTTTAAAAAGACCTCGATGTCATATCCCCGCAAAAGCGGGGGCCTTGTTGCACGGCTTGGAAAACTTATTCAATATCATTCCCACGTGGCATTGTTGCATGGATACTGAATCATCATTGCAAACGGTCGCAACGCACTCGGCAATCCAGAAAAAATAATAAAAAAATTCTGTGAACCAGAATGTTTACTGGATTGCTTCGTCAATTGCTGCGTGGTTTCCTCACAATGATGAGGATTTTGACCCACGCAACAACACTTTTTTACTATTAGTTAATATTAAGCAGGTTATTTTTATGTCTAAAGAGAAAACTCAACAAGAATTATTATTACAAGAACAACTTTTTAAAGCCCTGAAAACTAACGATACAGAATTGAATGCCAAAATATCTAGAACCTGCGAAGGCATTGCCGAATCTATTATTGACCTTTCTAATGACCAATCTCCTACTACTGATGAAAGCCTATATATTAGCTATATGACCCTAGCCGATTTAAACACTAAGGATTTAGCTAAAGTTACAACAATAATAAAAAACTCGTTTCCAGGAGATAAAAACAAGGAATTAAGGGAAATAATCGATGTACCTCTTTTACAGCATTTAGTTATGAAAGAGGCAATTGAACGACAGGTTGGATTAGATGATAGCCAATATAACGCAGATTACAGAAAACTTGAAGAAATAAGAAATCCTAATGACCCTAAAAAAGTAATTGATGCTATGCTACGTGATAAGAGGGTGGCACAGCAAGCTGAGTTTAAGGGGAAAGGAAAAAAGACAGCAGGCGTCTCGGCCGGTTATGTTGCTAAAGATAACGCCGGTAATACTTTTATTTTAAAACATTTTTATAAAACTCATACTGCATGCCAAAAAATACAAGATACTCAGGCAAAAAGACAGGCTGTTGCTGACCGAAGAGACGGAGTACAAGAATTAATAGGCTCTACAATGTATCAATTTTTATTACATGATCGCGCACCAAAAGAAGGGCTGGTCACAGCGGATGAACAATACCCTGATTCACTTTATGTACGTTCTAAATTTTTTGATAATGCTGTAACACTAACAGAATTTTCTGGTTTATCAGGTGAAACTAGAGTCAGAGCTAATGATCAAAATTTAAAAAAGTTGGAAGGATTTGAAAAAGCTATAGCTGCTTGTCATATGCTGGGGGAAGTAGATTATCATGCTGGTAATTTAATGGTACAGGATGGTAAAACAATAACCAAAATTGATCATGGTCGCTCTTTTTTAGCATTTCATAAGAATTTTGGCAGTATGATTCAATCAACAGCCAACATATTTACACATCCTGGTGTTGACTACAGTGCTGCTATTAAAGCAGGTAATTTCTCATTTAATATCGATAAATATAGCGAATCGTTAAATCAAATGATAAGTCAATTTGATGAGAAACAAATGGAAGCAATAGTTGATCAAAAAATTGATGAATTAAAAAAAGCTGGGTTTGATCCAAAAAATATTGCGTTATCCACTAATATTCAAAATTTTGATGATTTGAGAAAACACTATAAAGGCAGTATAAAAGAACATCTTGTTAATATGCAAGAAGTGGCCAAAGGCGCTGAGATAGTAACAAAATTCAGTAATGTTTTACCTGAATTTAAAAATGGTGGTTGGTTAGAGGCTTTCGCTAATTCACCTGTAAAAGACCCGGTACTCTATGCAATAGATAATAATATTACAATTGAAGGTAAAGATGCTAAAGAGTGGGCATATGAAAATAATTACCAAATTAAAGTTTCTATGGGTTTGAAAAAAGAAATAATCAAGGAACAACAATGGAGCAAAGATTTGGACGGAAAATGGAAAGAAAAAGAAGTTGAGGTTAAGACAGATAAAGTAGAAGTACAAATTTCTGATCCTGCAAAATCAATGCGTATACAAGACAAATCTACAGGCGAAAAATTGGCATCACTAATTGTTGATTTTACAAAGCAGGCAACAACTAAAAATGTAACCGATAAAGCAGTAGCAAAATTCTACGACAAGATAATGAAAGTGCTAAAAAAAGAAAATTATCTTACCGAGCAAGATATTAAGGGTATAAAGAAAAATTTAAAATATCAGGATAATATCGAAAACACGACAAATTTATTAAATGCTAAATCTTTCAAGTTAAATTCTAAAGATACTATATATTACAAGGTAGGAATTTTTTGTGAAAAGAGAGGTTTATCTAGTATCTCAAATTATTTTATGAAACAAATTTCTCCTGAGAATTTAAATAAAATTCATAATACAGAAAAACTTATAACAGAAAGTATAAAAATTGGTAATGTACTACAACAGAAGAAACAAAAAGGACTCCAAACAAAAAGAGTAGAAACGGTAAAAGAAATCGCATGCTCTAAATTACAAGCTAGGAAGGAAAGACATCAACAAAGGTAAGCATTGTTGAGTGTATGCCTTAAACGTCATTGCGAGCAGTCACAGGGTCGTTGCATAGTCCTAATGTCATTTCTAGCTAAAAGCGGAAATCCAGTAACTATTAATCTCATCCTGCGACTTGATCGCAGGGTCTAGTCTTTTTTAAATTTTTTTCAAGTACTGGATTTCCGCTTTTAGATAGAAATGACATACTATAGGCCAAGTTGCGGTATGACATAATAACATACAACAACTATAAACTCTTATTCTTTTTCTGCATTTTTTCTAGCAGATGGTGAGAGCATAATGCTTAGCTCTTTTAGAGCTTTATCCTCTACATAGCTTGGGGCGTTCATTAGTAAATCTTCAGCCTGCTGGTTTAAAGGAAACGCTATTATTTCCCTTATATTTGTTGCTTCCGCAAGCAGCATAACGATTCGGTCAATACCGGGGGCTATTCCACCATGTGGTGGAGCTCCAAACTTAAATGCTCTAATCATCCCTCCAAATCTCTTATCAACTTCCTCTTCACTATAACCTGCTATGGAAAATGCTTTATACATAATTTCCGGCTTATGGTTTCTAATAGCACCGCTGGACAGTTCAATACCGTTACAAACAATATCATATTGGTATGCGGTAAGTTCTAATAACTCTTCAGTGGTTTTAGCTTGCTCTAAAGCATCTATTCCGCCCTGCGGCATAGAAAACGGATTATGGCTAAAATCAATTTTTCCTGTTTCTTCATTTAACTCATAGAATGGAAAATCGGTAATCCAGCAGAATTTAAAACAATCTTTTTCAAGTAAATCAAGCTCTTCACCAAGTCTTATTCTAACCTTACCGGCAAGTTTAGCAGCTTTCTCTTTCTTATCGCTAGCGAAAAATACAGCATCACCGTTACTAATACTAGCTGTAGCTTTTAGACTCTCTAATTGCTGCGGGCTTAAGAATTTTACTACCGGTCCCTTTGCTTCACCGGTTTCACTAAACTGAATATAGCCAAGTCCACCTGCTCCTTCTGATATCGCAAACTCTATCATTTTATCGAAGAAACTACGAGGCAGTGCAGCTGCCTTAGGTGCAGGAATTGCACGAACTATGCTACCTCTTTTAATATTCTCTCTAAAGATTGTAAAATCGGAATCTCTAAATATCTCAGTTACATCGGCAATTATAATAGGGTTACGCAAATCAGGCTTATCAGAGCCGTATTTTAGCATAGATTCATTATATGGAATACAAACGAAAGGAGTCTCTGATACTTTCTTATCCGTGAATTTAGTGAATAAATCATACATCACAGGCTCAATAGTACTAAATACGTCTTCCTGTGTAACAAACGACATTTCTACATCTAGCTGATAAAACTCGCCGGGTGATCTATCGGCTCTTGCATCTTCATCCCGAAAACAAGGAGCAATTTGGAAATAACGATCAAAGCCTGATACCATCAATAACTGCTTGAATTGCTGAGGTGCTTGCGGTAATGCATAGAACTTACCCGGATGCATTCTACTAGGTACTAAAAAATCCCTAGCCCCCTCAGGTGAGCTTGCTGTTAAAATCGGAGTTTGAAATTCGGTAAAACCGCTTGCCGTCATCAAATGACGAATATGAGAAATAATGTGTGAGCGGAGTATTATATTATTATGTAATTTCTCACGTCTAAGATCTAAAAAGCGATGTTTAAGCCTAGACTCTTCGGGAGCGTCTTTTTCGGTATTAATAACAAAAGGTAGAGTGTCCGCAGCTGACTCAACACTAAATTCCACAGCTAGCACTTCAACATGACCTGTCGGAAGCGTATTATTAATCGTGTCCTCTGATCTTGCTACAACTGTACCCCTTACCGTAATTACCGACTCATAACGCAAACGACTTGCATCCTCCATAAGCTGAGGGTTTTGATCGGTAAACACGATTTGAGTTATACCATAATGATCACGTAAATCTATAAAAACTAGATTCCCGTGATCTCTTCTTCTATGTACCCAACCGGATAGCTTAACTTCTTTTTCTACATCGGATATTTGTAATGCGTTACAATTATGAGTTCTGTATTTATGCATTTTTATTTTTTTATTATACGATTTCCCCTATATTATATACATAAAATCGCAAATTTTCGCAAATAAAAACTAAAAATTTATCTTGCCAAAGTTTTATCTTGATATTGCAGCAGCTTTTGGCTTTGATGGGTGTTGCTGATAATTTTGTTGTTGAGGTTTTACTTGATTTAACTCACCTTTAATCCATTCATATATTGCTTTCTTAGGATTTTTAATTATCTCTGCAACATTTTCGACTAGCTTTATTATTCCTTTAACTAACGATAATACATCTTTTGCTATTTCACCTATAGAATTATTACCTGCTTGTAGTTTTTCTTGGTCTTGCTTAGACAAATTACTACGTATCCTATTCATTCTTGATTTAAGCTCATCTTGTTCTAGCTCTTCTTTTGTAAAATGTGACTTAAGTTTTCTATCAACAATTTTTTGTTCTTCCGGAGTTAAATTTTTATATTGATCAACAAGCTTATTAACTTTTTCTTGTTCTTCCGGTAGTTTTGAAATATTTTCAGCAATATTTGGCATGTGTTTCTCTTATAAAGTTAAAACATATTAATTTACATTATATATATATTTTAACTTTATACAAGAAAAACTTTAATAGAAATTAACCTTTGAACGCAGCCTTAATACCTAAAAAGTCTAAAAAATTTCGTAATTCTTGACGTGCAAGCACGTGTGAGCTATTAAATACTCTATCATATTTTGCAGTTTTTAGATCAAGTAATGTTAGACCTTGTAAAAATAACTCTCTATATATTACACGTTCACTAAATCCTTCTGCGAGTTTAAAGTTAATTCTTTTAGCAAGTTTAGCTAATACATTTCCTACGCGTCTTTTATTTAATGCATCAAGACTACTTAAACGATTACGAAGTATTACCCAATCTATACTAATTCTATCACGACTAGCACGTTCCATTTTCTGTTCCCAAATCATTTGACTATATATTGATGGGCTAATAATTTCATCCTTGCTATCGACTTTTGCTATTACGTCTAAATCTAGAAAGCTATCATTAATCGGTGTAATAATTGTATCGGCGTAAGAATGAACAACCCTTGATAAAGGAGTATGACTGCCTGGGGTATCAATCACTATATAATCGACATCCTGATTATTTTTGAGTATCGGCTCAAAACTCTTTGCTTGCTCTTCTACTTTGCTTTCCGATATATGAAAATGTTTCGGTACTAATACAGGTTTATCAGGATTGTGTTTATTATATAAATCTCGATTTTTTAAATAATTCGTTAACGAACTTTGACGTGAATCGGTATCTATACTTACTACCGAATAATTTTGATAAAGCAGAGCGATTATTAGATGCATAGAACAGGTAGTTTTACCTGCTCCGCCTTTCTCATTACCTATAACAAATATATAAGGTTTATTTATTGTGTTCATAATTATATTCAGAATAAACGAATATTAAATAGACGAAGTTTAATGTCATTCTTAGCTCAGTATTACCCATGTGGATAGTTTTTTCTGTCATTGCGAGAAAATGACGTAAGTAATTGACGAAGCAATCTCAGGATATTTGACGAGATTGCCACGCAGCCTAAGGCTGCTCGCAATAACGACTCGGTACCCATGCAGGCAATGCAACACAAGAATAGCATTTAAGTATATTCTTTGATAAATTTCTCTAGTAATCTCACGCCGTATCCTACTGCCCCCTTAGGACCGAGTGCTGAAGCTTTATTACTATTTGCAACGCCTGCTATATCTAAATGAGCCCAATCTACTCCATCTTTAATGAAACGTTTAATGAAATTTGCAGCTATGCAGCTTCCGGCAGCTCTCGGTACGTTCCCGATATTTGCCATATCGGCTATGTCGGAGTTAATCATTGCATCGTACTCATCATGCAGCGGCATTCTCCAAAGTTTTTCATTAACTTCTTCCCCTACTTTTATTAACTTATCAGCTAACTCATCATTATTGGAAAAACAACCAGCATATGTATTACCAAGTGCTACGGTTATTGCTCCTGTTAGAGTTGCAACGTCAATCACGCATTTAGGCTTAAATTTTTCTTGTGCATACCAAACAGCATCAGCAAGTACTAAACGCCCTTCTGCATCGGTATTTAAAACTTCGACAGTTTGCCCTGACATGGTAGTTACTACATCCCCTGGACGTTGTGCATTACCGGACGGCATATTTTCGACAAGCCCTACAACACCGACTATATTTATAGGTAATTTTTGACCGGCAACCGCAATGATGGTACCCACAACTGCTGCAGAACCTCCCATATCGTATCGCATTAAGTGCATATCACTTGACGGTTTTAATGAAATACCGCCTGTATCAAAAATCACTCCTTTACCGACCAAAGCAATAGTAGGAGCATCTTTACCGCCACCTTTATATTCCATCACCACTAACTTTGACTCGTTTTGTGAACCTTGCCCCACACCAAGTAATGCTCCCATACCAAGGTTTTTCATCTCACGTTCACCGATAACATCAACATCTACCCCTAGCGGTTCAAGTATATCAACTATTCTTTCGGCATAAACTTGAGGAGTTTTAATATTTGACGGTTCATTACTTATATCTCTTGTAAAAAATACTGCTTCAGCAATTAATTTTTTGATTTCAAATAATTTTGCTGTTTCAGTGCTATTATCGGTAAAAATTTCAATTGACTCTACTGCAAACTTCTCTGCTTCTTTTAAGGTAGTTCTATATTTATCAAATCTGTAAGAAGCAAGAAACGCACCACTAGCAACTAAAGATGCAAATGTTTGAGATGTAAACCTGCTAATTCTATTTGTAAGTTTTAAGCCGATAGTAGAAATTTTACAACCGGTTGCATGCTGTAAGATTTTGCCGCCTAACTCTTCAATTTTTGCTTCAGTTAATTTTTCTTCATTCCCAAGACCTGCTATTATCAAATATCTAACCTCGCCTGATTTAATGACGGACGGAATAACCTTGATCTGTCCATATTTACCAGTAAATTGCAGTTTATTCTGAATAGTTTTAGAAATTAATCCATGATGTTGTTGATCAAGTAATATTAAATTACTATCAAGCTTTAACTGTTCATCAATAAAAACTACTAGACCTTGATTAGTAGATGCTTCTTCATTCACAAAATTTATATTAAGCATACTTACTCCTTATATTATTTTTTGACTTTGGATCATTCTATTTATCTTGATAAAACTTTGCAAGTATTATAATTGATTTAAAACAAAATCTCATTAAAATAGCATTTGACACATGTTAACGTTTTTTATATCTTACTGACGAATTTAGTTAAATTTAAGTAATAATATGCCAATATATAATGTCACTTCTCATTTAATTGAGCAAAAGTATAAAATGATTAAAGCATCATGTGAGTTAAACCAAGATATGGGTGAGATTTATAGTCTCACTCCTCATCCAATACGATATACTTGCCTTAACTATTTAAAGTTATTATCTCTACCTATATCACTAGCATTTTATATAACAAAGCTTTGTGTTACGGCTAATCCGGTATGGAAATGGATCGGGGTTAATATTTTGCATGAGAAGATGGGTCAAGCAACAGCCAAAAAAATATTACACGGCTTACCTGACGAAACAGAATCAGATCAAAATATACCTAAAATTGTCGAGTATGTATTTAGAAAATATGAAGAAAATCCTACATTAACCCCTCTTATTGAGCCTACATTTATACAAAAATTTTTAGCAAAGGCCGGTAAATGTATTCCTGCTTTGTCTAAAATAGTAAAGTTTTGGAATGAAGGAGGAATTAACTATTCTGATGAAATGCAAAAAAAACGAGCATTAATTGACGTTATTTATAAACAAATTATTGCTAAAGCTTATGAAGTAGGTAAAAAAGGAGGAAAACTTGAAATAACGGATGTGACAGCACTTTTCCCAGAGATAAATTTTGAAGAAAACGTCAATGCTGCATCAGCAAATCTTGCAATAGAGAAGGTAGAAGTAAGCAATGAAGAGTCTTTAATTTCTGAATTGCCTGTTAGACATCTTTCTAAATCAGCTTATAGAGAGGAATTTAAAAGAGATACGGAACGTAGCACCGCAGCGTATATAGAAATATGTGAGGATGCGAGTACCGGATCGACGTCTAAATTACCTCTAGAAGCGAAGTTTGGAAAGATGTCTATTGATCAAAAACACGAAGAAGCTACGATTACTACTAATGCAAATAATAGTATTAACCCATTAGTAAACTTACTCATGTTAAAAGCTTTACATGATGCAATTCGTCAAGAAGCACTGAAAACTTATGTTGAGCATTGTTTAGCAGAAATTCAGATATCTAAAAATCAAGAAACACTTGAAAACTTCCAATATGACGATTCTGTAGCAAGATTACAATTATATGGTAATTATAATTATGATAACAATAATACGTATATCTTTGAACAACCTTATTTAGGTCAAACCTACGAACATTTAACAGCACCGATTGCTTGTTATTAAAGCGTAATTTCTGCAAGCGGAAAATAAGAAAAAACCTATAAAAAACCAAGTTTTTTATAGGCTTTTTTTTTCAATAATGCGTAGTAAGGTTATTTTTCTGGATTCCTGCTTCTAGCTAGGAAGGCATTGTTGCGTGGATACCACCCCGTCATTGCAAACATTAAAAAGTAATTGACGAAGCTAGCTTAGAAGTTTGTTATTATTTCATGAGATTGCCACGCCAGCATAAATGCTGGCTCGCAATGACGGGTTTTTTATAAACTATCCGATACATACGAAGATCAGCTTGGAAAAGAGCAAAGGGTCTGTAAGTCGAGGAGCGGAGCGTATATTAAACGTTCAGCATCCTAGGACTTACAAAGACGACACAGCCAATTTTTCAAGTTCTATCTTAGTATATTTATACATTCTCTTCATCAAGCTTTACGGCTGCTTTACGCATTTTATCCATAAAGTAACCGGTTCCAGCAGGTACTAATCGTCCAACTATCACGTTTTCTTTTAGTCCTCGCAACTTATCTACTTTACCGGCAATAGCTGCTTCAGTTAAAACTCTAGTAGTCTCTTGGAATGATGCCGCAGAGATAAACGATCTAGTTTGCAGAGAAGCTTTAGTAATACCTTGTAATATTAATTGTGCTTCAGCAGGTTTTAAACCGTTTTTCATAGCTTTTGCATTTATCTCATCAAATTCATGTCTATCTATTTTTTCACCTGCTAATAACGTAGTTCCGCCTGAATCCGTAACCTCTACTTTTTGTAACATCTGACGGATAATAACTTCTATGTGCTTATCATCAATCTTTACACCTTGTAGACGATAAACGGCTTGAACCTCCTTAACAATATAATTTGCAAGAACCTCTACGCCCATTACTTTTAAAATATCTTGAAGTACCGGATTACCGTCAATCAATAAATCACCTTTTTTAACAAAGTCACCTTCGTTAACTACAACATGCTTGCCTTTTGGTACCATATACTCAATAGACATTGTTTCATCAATCGGATGTATAATAATACGTCTTTTAGATTTATAGTCTTTACCGAATTCTACTCTACCGTCAATTTCGGCAATAACTGCATGATCTTTAGGGCGTCTTGCTTCTACAAGCTCGGCAACTCTTGGTAAACCACCGGTAATATCTTTAGTAGTGGTTGATTCTTTTGGTATACGTGCAATGATATCACCTACCGATATTTGTACTCCGTCTTCTACGCTTAAAACTGCTCCAACCGGCAAGTAATATCTAGCTTCTAAACCGTTTGATAAGGTGATAACTTCACCTTTAGCATCTAAAAGCTGTATACGCGGGCGTAATTCTGCACCGCGTGAATATTGCTTTGATTCAATAATAACTTTACTCGGTATTCCGGTAGCTTCGTCAGTTACGTCACGAATAGAAATACCCTCAACCATATCTTTGAATAAAACTTTACCTGACTTCTCCGTGATAATCGGTATAGTATAAGGATCCCACTCTGCTAGTTTTTGAGTTTTAATCACCATATCACCGTCATCAACAAGTAATCTAGCACCGTATGGAATTTTATGACGAGCCTTTTCATTACCGTTATTATCAAGCAATAATAATTCACAATTTCGGCTCATAACAATTTTGCGTTCTTCGGAATTAATAACAACGTTACGACTTATAATTTTCACTTTTGCGTCATAGGAAGCGTCTACGGAAGAAACCTCAGCACCTTTTGTTGCCGCTCCTCCGATATGGAAAGTTCTCATTGTAAGCTGCGTACCCGGTTCACCGATAGATTGAGCAGCAATAACCCCGATTGCTTCACCCTCCGATACTAATGTACCGGTAGCAAGATCCCTACCGTAACATATGCTACATATACCGGTAGTACTTTCACAGGTTAATACGGATTTTATCATAATTCTGTCGAGTCCTGCCGACTCAATCTGCTCTAACTTTGCTTCATTAATAAGCTCGCCTTTATTGAGAATTAGATCATTAGTTACCGGATGAAATATATCAATAGCAGCAGTACGACCTAAAATCTTTTCAGCTAAAGGTACTATAACTTCTCCACCTTCAATAACACTCTTAACTTCAATTCCTTTATCAGTTCCACAATCTTTTTCAGTAATAATACAGTCTTGTGCAACATCTACTAATTTTCTTGTTAAGTAACCTGAGCTTGCCGTTTTTAAAGCCGTATCTATTTGCCCTTTACGCATTCCGTTAGCAGAATTAAAACACTCAAATTCAGTTAATCCTTCCTTAAAGTTAGAGATAATAGGAGTTTGTATAATTTGACCGTTTGATTTGGTCATTAAACCTCGCATACCGCCTAGCTGCTTAATTTGCTGGAAAGAACCTCTTGCTCCGGAAATAGCCATCATATATATAGCATTTATTTTCTGATGATTTGGAGCATCATTAACCGGCGGCGTAGCAATCTCTTTCATCATGTCGTTTGCTACTCTATCGGTACATCTTGACCAAGC
The DNA here is from genome assembly GCF_000965185.1 of Rickettsia argasii T170-B. Classification (NCBI taxonomy): domain Bacteria; kingdom Pseudomonadati; phylum Pseudomonadota; class Alphaproteobacteria; order Rickettsiales; family Rickettsiaceae; genus Rickettsia; species Rickettsia argasii. The sequence goes on along the minus strand of NZ_LAOQ01000001.1, from coordinate 71,518 downwards.
ATCGACTACTTTATTATATTTCTCTCCGTAAGTAATTAAACCGTTTGAATATTGTTGTTCAAATTCTTTTATTTCAAGCTGAGTTTCGTTGATATGAGTACTCTTAGATTCCGGTACTACCATATCGTCCATTCCAAAAGAAATACCTGAAGAACAAGCATATTTAAAACCTAGTTTCATTAGCTGATCGGCAAAAATTACCGTAGCTTTTTGACCGCAGTGACGATAAACTAAATCTATAACTAATGATATGTCTTTTTTAGTTAGCTGTTTATTAATAAACTTGAATTCTATATTAGGGTTAGAAGGCAATAACTCACCGACCATTAACCTACCGTAAGTAGTATCAATGATAACAGGGACCATTTTACCTTCGGCATTTAACTGATTTCTGCGATATTTTATCTTTGTATGAATAGTTATAAATTTATTATATAAAGCATGTTCCATCTCAGCTAAATCTGAGAACATCATCCCTGCGCCTACTTCATTATCAAATGCAAGGGTTAGATAATATAAACCAAGCACTATATCTTTATCTGGTACAATTATAGGACGACCGTTTGCGGGGCTTAAGATATTATTTGTAGACATCATAAATACCCTAGCTTCAAGCTGTGCTTCAATCGATAACGGGATATGTACTGCCATCTGATCACCATCAAAATCCGCATTGAACGCAGCACACACAAGCGGATGAAGCTGGATCGCTTTACCTTCAATTAATAGCGGTTCAAATGCTTGAATACCAAGCCTATGTAACGTCGGAGCCCTATTAAGTAAAACCGGATGCTCTCTAATTACCTCTTCAAGCACGTCCCACACTTCGGATTTTTCAGCTTCCACCATTCTTTTAGCGGCTTTAATAGTTGTAGCGATGCCGTACAACTCAAGCTTAGAATAAATAAACGGCTTAAATAACTCCAGAGCCATTTTTTTAGGTAAACCGCACTGGTGAAGTTTAAGCTCAGGTCCTACCACGATAACCGAACGTCCTGAGTAATCAACCCTCTTACCTAGCAAGTTCTGACGGAAACGCCCCTGCTTACCTTTAAGCATATCACTTAATGACTTAAATGGACGCTTATTAGCATTTTTCGCTGCTCTACCGCGACGACCGTTATCAAATAACGCATCCACTGCTTCTTGTAACATTCTTTTTTCGTTTCTGACTATTATATCAGGAGCTTTTGATTCTATTAATTTCTTTAAACGATTATTTCTATTAATTACTCTTCTATAAAGTTCATTTAAATCTGAAGTAGCAAATCTTCCGCCGTCAAGCATAACAAGCGGTCTAATTTCAGGAGGAATAACCGGTAAAACATCCATAATCATCCATTCCGGCTTGTTTTCCGACTCTAAAAAATCCTCTACTAATTTTAAACGCTTTACTAATTTTTTCTTTTTGACTTCTGAAGAAGTGGTTTGTAATTCCTCGTATAATTCTTGCTTTAACTTTGAAAAATCAAGCTCTTTAAGCATTTGTTGTATTACTTCTGCACCTATAGAGGCAGTAAATGCATCTTCACCGTACTTATCTTTTGCTTTCTGTAATTCTTCCTCTGTTAAGAGTTCGCCTTTTTGTAAAATCGATAGCCCTGGGTCAACTACTACATAATTTTCAAAATAAAGAATCTTTTCCACATCTCGCATTGTCATATCAAGAAGTGTACTAATTCTTGAAGGTAGCGACTTTAAAAACCAAATATGAGCAACGGGAGCTGCAAGTTCAATATGCCCCATTCTTTCACGTCTGACTCTAGAAACCGTAACTTCAACGCCGCATTTCTCACACGTAATTCCACGGTTTTTCATCCGCTTATATTTACCGCAGAGACATTCATAATCTTTTACCGGACCAAAAATTCTTGCACAAAATAAACCATCTTTCTCAGGTTTAAAAGTTCGATAGTTAATTGTTTCAGGTTTTGTTACTTCACCGAAAGACCACGAACGTACCTGATCGGGACTTGCTATATTAATCCTTATCTGATCAAATTGTTGAGTATTACTTAATTGTCCGTAAAAATTTACTACGCTCATAAAAATACTTTTCCTTAAAAATTACTCGTATATACTCGGTGAATTTCAAAAATTGGCGTTGTCGTTCTACAAGTTCTGCGGTGCTCACACATTAAGTATCCGCTCCTCGCCTTGTGAACTCCTAGCTCTTTTTGAAATTGACCTTCGTCTACCCAGAGTTCTTATTGCACCCTATATGTCATTCCCGCAAAAGCGGGAATCTCGTAAAACAGATAAAAAACTTGTTTTTTATCTGTTTAAATGACCTGTCTTTCTTAACTTGAAGTTACTTCAAGCTTTACGTTAAGACATAAAGATCTAAATTCTTTTATCATAACATTAAATGATTCAGGAATGCCTGATTCAAAATTATTTTCACCGCGTACTATAGAATCATAAGTTTTGATCCTACCATTTACGTCATCCGACTTAACCGTTAACATTTCCTGTAACGTATAAGCTGCACCGTAAGCTTGTAATGCCCAGCATTCCATTTCCCCGAAACGCTGTCCGCCGAAATGAGACTTACCTCCAAGCGGTTGCTGCGTTACTAAACTATAAGGTCCTATAGAACGGGAGTGAATTTTATTATCGACTAAATGATGCAATTTCAGCAAATATTTCTGTCCGACGGTTACTAGACGATCAAAATATTCACCGGTTCTACCGTCAATTAATTTCACTTGTCCTGAAGGGTCTTGACCGGCAAGCTTTAGCATATCTTTAACGTCCTGAACTTTTGCTCCGTCAAATACAGGAGTTGCAAAATGTACGCCTTTACTTACTTTCTTACAAAAAGAGATAATCTCTTCTTCCGGTCTTTCAAGTATAGAATTAATATTTTCTCCATACAGTTCAATTAAGAATTTCTTAATCTGCGCAATACCTATATGTTTATTTTTATATTTCTTTACTAAGGTAGATATTTTTTTTGCTAAATTTATTGATGCCCACCCAAGATGCGTTTCTAAAATCTGTCCTATATTCATACGGGACGGAAGACCTAGAGGGTTAAGAACGATATCTACCACAGTTCCATCTTCTAAAAACGGCATATCTTCTTCAGGTACGATACGTGAAATAACACCTTTATTTCCGTGTCTTCCTGCCATTTTATCCCCGGGTTGTAATTTATGCTTAGTTGCAATAAATACTTTTACTACTTTTAAAGCTCCCTGAGGTAAATCATCACCACCTTGCAATTTCTCTACCTTAGTAGCAAATCTTTTATCAAGAGCCTCTTTTTTCTCATCATAATGAGTCTTTATCTGCTCTATTTCATTCATTACATTTGCATCTTCCACGGTAATCTGCCAAAATTGCCCTTTAGATAAGCCTTTTAGCATTTCAGTAGTAATAGTTTGTCCTACTTTTACTTGCTTAGGACCGTTAATAATCACCTGCCCTACTAAAAGCTTTTCAAGCCAACTAAACACAAAATGCTCAATAATTTCTAATTCATCGTCTCTGTCTTTTGCAAATTTTTCAATTTGTTGTTTTTCAATAGCAATAGCGCGCTGGTCTTTTTCTACACCTCTACGAGAAAATACCCTTACTTCTACTACAGTTCCACTAACTCCGGAAGGTACATGCAGCGATGAATCTTTTACATCAAAAGCTTTTTCCCCGAAAATAGCACGTAGTAGCTTCTCTTCAGGAGTAATAGGCGATTCACTTTTTGGTGTTACTTTTCCAACTAAAATATCACCGGCTTTTACTTCTGCACCTATATAAATTATTCCGACCTCATCAAGATGACGCAACGCTTCTTCACTTACATTCGGTATATCACGGGTAATTTCTTCAGGACCAAGGCGTGTATCTCTAGCTATTACTTCAAACTCTTCAATATGAATAGATGTAAATACATCCTCTTTTACTATACGTTCAGATATTAAAATGGAATCTTCAAAATTATAACCGTTCCAAGGTAAGAAAGCCACAAGCACGTTTCGACCTAAAGCAATTTCACCGTTATCCGTACTAGGACCGTCAGCTATAATATCGTTTTTCTTAACGTAATGACCGACCTTAACTAAAGGCTTTTGATTTATACAAGTATTATGATTGGATTTTTGGAATTTTAGTAAGTTATAAATATCAACCGAAGGAGAACCATCAACTTTTTGTTCTAGCGTTCTAATCACGATTCTATTTGAATCTACCTGCTCAACAATACCGTCATGTAATGCAAGCACTGACGCTCCGGAATCTTTAGCTACTACCCCTTCAACTCCAGTACCTACAAAAGGTGCATCCGTTTTAATTAAAGGAACGGCTTGTCTTTGCATGTTTGAACCCATCAAAGCACGGTTAGCATCATCGTTTTCTAAGAAAGGTATAAGAGAAGCCGCAACCGATACTACCTGCATAGGAGTCACATCAATGAAGTCTACCTCATACGGTTCTACCATTATAAAATTACCGCCTTCAACACGGCAATTAATAAACTCTCCTTGCAGCTTTCCGTCTTTATTAACTTTAGAATTTGCTTGTCCAATTTTGTATTTACCTTCTTCAATAGCAGAAAGATATACCACTTCATCGGTTACACATCCATCTTTAACTCTTCTATACGGACTCTCTATAAAACCGTGTTTATTTATTCTAGCATAAGTAGCCATAGAGTTAATTAACCCGATATTCTGACCTTCAGGTGTTTCAATAGGACAAATACGACCGTAATGAGTCGGATGTACATCACGCACCTCAAAACCTGCCCGATCTCGACTAAGACCTCCGGGACCGAGTGCCGATAGCCTTCTTTTATGAGTTATTTCCGATAATGGATTTGTTTGATCCATAAATTGGGATAATTGGGAGGTACTAAAAAATTCTTTTACTACTGAAACTAAAATTTTAGAATTTACTAAATCATGAGGCATTACGGTATCAACATCACCTGCCGACATCCTTTCAATTACAGATTTTTCCATTCGGACTAAACCTATTCTAAATTGATTTTCTATCAATTCACCTACCGATCTAACCCTTCTATTACCTAAATGATCAATATCGTCTATGATACCTTTACCGTCTTTAAGCTCTACTAAAACTCTTACGATATTTTTAATATCATCAATTGTTAAAACCGTAACTTCTTCAGAAATATTCAGCTCTAACCTAGAATTCATTTTTATTCGCCCGACTTCTGAAAGATCATATCTTTCCGTATCAAAGAATAAATTATAAAACAGACTTTCAGCCGCTTCGATATTAGCAGGTTCGCCTGGTCTTAGAACCCTGAAAATCTCACATAATGCTGCCTCACGATCCTGATTTTTATCAGCAAATAAGGTGTTCCTTATATATGGACCGGATTGAGGATTGATTACTAATACGTTAACATTTTTAATTTTAAGATCATTAATAACATTTAGCATATCAGCAGTAATCATTTCACCGATTTTTGCTAATACTTCATCGCTTGCAGGATCTCTTAAATCTTCGGATAGATATTTGCCGATTAAAGTTTCATGAGCTACTAAAATATTATTAAGCCCTTCCCCAAAATATTTTTTAGCCAAACGCGGAGTAATTTTTTGTCCTGCTTTCAGTAGAATATTTCCGGTATCTGCATCTACTAAATCACTTGTTAAACGATGAGCAGTAATATGCTGAGGTATAAATTTAACCGCCCAACCTTTATTTTTAACAAGCTTATAAGTTACCGAATTATAATAAAATTTTATAATTTCTTCAGTACTCATACCTATAGCTCTAAGCAAAGTAGTAGTATAAAGCTTTCTTTTTCTATCAATCCTGAAATAAATAACATCCTTAGCGTCGAATTCTAAATCAAGCCAAGACCCTCTATATGGAATAACACGAGCAGAATATAAAAGCTTGCCAGAAGAGTGGACTTTTCCTTCATCATGATAAAAGAATACACCAGGTGAGCGATGCATTTGTGATACAACTACTCTTTCCGTACCGTTGATAATAAAAGTACCGTTTTTAGTCATTAATGGGATATCACCCATATATACTTCTTGCTCTTTAATCCCTTTAATTTCTCTAGCACCGGTATCCTCATCTATATCCCAAATACTTAATCTTAAAGTAACTTTAAGAGGAGCAGCATAACTTAAACTTCTTTGACTGCACTCTTCTACATCATATTTTGGAGTATCGAATTCATATTTTACAAATTCTAAATTAGCAATATTGGAGGAATCTGAAATAGGAAAAATTGAGTTTAATATAGATTGTAAACCTTTGTTTTTTCTTTCAGAATCTTTAATATTTAACTGTAGAAAGTTTTTCTCATATGAATTTTTTTGAATTTCAATCAAATTCGGTATATCTGCTACTAAATTTATGTGACCGAAATTTTTTCTTATTCTTCTATTATGTGACAAGGGTTGTGCTTCTATATTATCCCTTAATGAAACCATATAATCTCCTGACTGATAAAATTACTGCACATATTACAGTGATGAGGTCCTATGCACTTTTAATAGAATAATCATTATGACTCTTTTTAGTTGTAAATCATAAGATTTTTTTGAAATAGTAATAAACTCTCCTCTCAAACATCTTATTAATTTTCGCTTAAAAATATCTCCTAATTATAATTATTAATCAAAAGTGTTCAGAACCTAGGTTTTGTATATAAAATTTAAATTATTTATATTTTAAACAATAAAGTTTTTATTGGAATAGATACCTATTTCAATAAAATGCTTATAATTTGCAGTAAAATATATTGTTTTAAAATTTTTCACATAGAACTTAAATTAAAGAAACCTAGTAAGTTTCTTATTTAGATCTTGTGTAGACTCTACGAACATTTCCAAAAAGATTTGATTTTGGTTATTTATTTGTTGCAACAAATTATAATATTTTTTAAAAATAGGTAGGCTATTCCTTCAAAAATCTCATTAATTTTCACTAAAAATCAATTATAAATGTTCACAGAACCTAGAAAATTTCAATAATTTAAATTTCTAGACGTATGGTACGTTAACAAAATTATTTTAATCAATAAGATTTTTAATGTAATAGCTTTATCCTATTTCAAAAAAATAACTTAAATTAGCTTTAAATTAACTTCTTAAAATCCAAAAAGCCTTATTTTAGTAATTAAATTTGAATAAGGCTTTTTGGATTTTAAGAAGTTAATTTAAAGCTATAAAATATTTCATCTGTAATGCAAAAACATTAGGTCCTGTAAAAAAATTAATCTATACTTAGTTATTTTTGATTGAGAATTATAAGATTTTTCTTTGAATAAAAACAACTGTTTCAACAAAAATCTTATTAATTTTTACTTACAAACATCTAAAATACAAATAATTCAACTTTTGCTCCAGCAGCTTCTAACTTACCTTTGATTTCGTCTGCTTCTGCTTTTTTCACATTGCTTTTAATCGGCTTTGGAGCTTCATCAACTAATTTCTTAGCTTCAATTAAACCAAGACCTGTGATATCTTTCACAACTTTAATTACTTCAACTTTCTTGTCACCAGCAGCTGTTAAAACTACTTCAAACTCAGTTTTTTCAGCTACTGCTTCAGCCGCAGGAGCTGCTGCACCGGCAGCTGCTACAGCTACAGGAGCTGCTGCAGATACACCCCATTTTTCTTCTAACATTTTCACAAGCTCAGCTGCTTGCATTAACGTTAATGATGATAATTGTTCTTCAATTTTAGCTAAATCTGCCATAATTTTTTCCTTTTTACTTTTTTTATATTGAGAGATTACTACATCAGGCATTTTAAAGTTAATTAAATTCTTTTGTGCTTCAAATTATAAGACTTTTTTAAAACTATAAAAGCTCTTTAATTATCAATTAAAATACCTGATGCAGTAACCTTTAAGTTAATTTTTACTAGCATGTGCTTGCATTACTCTCGCCATACTCGAAGACGGGGCTTGTAAAACACCTACAACCTTAGTAGCCGGTGCTTGTAATAACCCAACAATTTTACCCCTAAGCTCATCAAGTGCAGGTAGCTTAGAAAGTTCTTTTATTGAATGTTCATCTAATACGTGATTATCGACTATTCCACCGATAATATTAAGATTATCATTAGCCTTAGCAAAATTAACTACTAATTTTGCCATCTCAACCGGTTCTTTAGAATAAACAATAGCAGTAGGACCCGAAAATAAATTAGCAATACTATCAAGCCCTGTTTGATTTGCAGCTATTTTTGCTAAAGTATTTTTAACTACTTTAAAACCTGCTTCTTTAGATTTAAGTGCTTCTCTAAGCGAACTCATTTGACTAACGGTTAACCCGTGATAATGAGTAATAATTATAGAGGGCGATTCTTTATAAATATTTACAATATCCTCTACTGCTACCGATTTTTCTGATCTTAACACCTTTTAATTCTCCTTTTATCATACAGTTTAATATATTTAAACTGATACAAATGCTTAAAATAACAAAATTTTTTTATTATTACTATACTACCGTTAAACGGCTATAAAAATTATGCTATACTAGTTAAATCTATTTGTACCGATGCTCCCATAGTAGAAGATAAATACATTGCTTTTAAATAACTCCCTTTTAATCCGGCAGGTTTTGCTTTAATTACTGCCTCAATAAACGCATTTAAATTTTTTAATAAAGCTTGGTCTGAAAAAGATAATTTTCCAAGCCCTGCATGAATTATACCTGCTTTCTCTGCTCTATATTCTACCTGACCACTTTTAGCATTTTTAATAGCATTTTTAATATCTAAAGTTACGGTACCAAGTTTAGGGTTAGGCATTAAACCTTTTGGTCCTAAAATTCTTGCAACTGAACCTATAGCTGCCATCATATCGGGAGTAGCTATACATACATCAAAATTAATTTTCCCTGCTTTAATTTCATCAATAATATTTGTTGAACCTACTAAATCTGCTCCGGCACTTTTAGCTTCTTCTTCTCTTTCTTCTTTACAAATAACGGCCACTCTTACGGTTTTGCCTGTACCGGCAGGTAAATTAACTACACCACGTACCATTTGATCGGAATGCCTAGGATCAATTCCAAGCTTCATAACTATTTCTAAGGTTGGGTCAAATTTAACATATGATGCTGATTTTAATCGTTCAACTGCATTTGTTAAATTATATAAAGTATCTGATTTTACTTTTTCTCTAGCTTCTCTTATGTTTTTACCGCCGCTAATTTTTACAGCGACATCTTTCTTATTTGACATAATAATTAATTCCCTACTACTTCAAGTCCCATAGATGCAGCACTACCACAAATAATTTTTGTTGCTGCTTCAATATTTTTTGTATTTAAATCAGGCATTTTTAACTTTGCAATTTCACGACAATCATCCATAGTAACTTTACCTACTACTGCTTCTTTTTTAGTAGCACTAGAACCTTTAGTAATTTTAGCATACTTCTTTAAAAAGTACGAAGCAGGAGGAGTTTTTATTTTAAAAGAAAAACTACTATCTTCATAAACGGTAATTACGGTTGGCAGAGGTATTCCTTTTTCCATACCTTGCGTAGCATCATTAAAATCTTTACAAAATGCTACAATATTAACTTTTCTTTGTCCTAGGGCCGGTCCTATAGGAGGTGCAGGAGTGGCTCCAGCAGCCGGAATTATCAAGTTAATATAACCTTTTATTGCTTTCTGAGACATTTATAAATATCCTTATTTTTCTCTTAAATTAATATTACTTTGTAACAATTGCATGGATCTTGTTTCCCATCATTGCAAGACAAAACTGTAAGTTTTGACAAAACAAGGAAGAAAAAAATTCTGTAAATCAGAAGTTTTGTATTATTTCTTTTAGATTGCCACGCAGCCTACGGCTGCTTGCAATGACGACGCATTATCCCGCAACAATGACATCCTAAACATTCGCACAATACAGCTTAAGTAATTTATAAACCGTATTTAGTCCAACTTTTAATCATTTTTCTTTACTTGATTAAAATTTAGTTCTATTGGAGTTGCTTTACCAAATATTGCAACTGAAACTTTTAACCTATTTTTTTCTTGATCTATTTCTTCTACTGTACCCATGAAAGTTTCAAAAGGACCGTCTATAACAGTCACTATTTCACCAACTTCATACAATTTAGAATTCTTTGCTTCTTTAGCTTCTGCTTCCAAATTATTAAAAATATTTTGTATTTCACTTTCTGTAAGAGCTTTTGGCGTGGTTTTGCTTCCTAAAAAGCCGGTTACTCCAGATATATTTTTTACTAAATGCCAAGATTTATCAGTCATATTCATCTTTATCAAGATATAACTCGGCATTAGTTTTTTTTCTACCTTGACATTTTTACCGCGTTTAACTTCAGAAACTCCAAAAACAGGTATTAATATATCTTCAAAAAAATCCGTCATGTTCTGTTTAGCGATTTTTCTAAGCATATCTTCTTTAATGCGTTTCTCTGCTCCTGATGCCGTATGTACTACATACCACTGCTTTACATTTTTTTCAGAAGAAGGCAATATATTATCTATACTCTGTTCTGTCACAATTTATTCCTTATACTATTTGCCGATATTAAGCAAAAGCTGCATTATGTTATGTATACTATAATCAAGTACCAAACAAATTAGGCTAAAAATAAAAACTGCTACTACCACTACTAATGTTGAAGCAACAAGCTCTTTTCTAGTTGGCCAAACTACCTTATAAGTTTCTTGTTTAACTTGTTCAAAAAACTTATAAATTTTATATTCTTTAAACATATTTTTGTTAGGTAATTTATTAGACTTCTTACAAAATTCTACTTCTAGAGGCAATCGAGACGATGATCCAGCACTGGAATTCTCACATACTAGTATGTACTCTGCAATTCGAGGTGAAGTACCTCTTTCAAATTTCTCTCTATAAGCAAATTTTGTAAAATTCTATATTTTATAGCAAAAAAGCTCTAAGCCTATAATGGCAGGAGCGACAGGTATCGAACCCGCAACCTCCGGTTTTGGAGACCGGCGCTCTACCAATTGAGCTACACTCCTATCATATTTTTAATAAAAAATCAATAAAATTTATTAAAAATATTTGTTACTATTAAAAAATTACTATAATAAACAGTACTTCTAATTTATAAGCTGCCACGGTAAAACAACATTTATTTCTGTAAGACGTGACACCTCACCCCTAAATTATTTTTTAGCCTTAATAAGATCAGCTACTTGACTCGGCACTTGATCATAATGAGAGAATATCATACTAAACTGAGCTCTACCTTGCGATAAAGACCTAAGCGTATTAACATAACCAAACATTTCCGCTAAAGGAACATTCGCAGTGACTACTTGAGCATTCCCTCTTGGATCCATGCTTTGAATTTGTCCTCTACGACTATTTAAATCGCCTATAATATCACCCATATATTCATCAGGAGTGATAACTTCAACTTGCATAATCGGCTCAAGTAATTTAGGATTACATTTCGGCATCCCTTCTCTAAATGCTGCCTTTGCAGCAATTTCAAACGCAAGTACACTAGAATCTACATCATGAAACGCACCGTCAACTAAAGTTGCTTTAAAATCAATCATAGAATAACCAGCAATAATACCGGTTTCTCTAATATTATTTAATCCTTTTTCAACACCTGGTATATATTCTTTAGGCACGGCACCGCCGATGATTTTACTTTCAAAGACAAAAATTTTATTTTTATCTTCATCTTTTAGATCTTTTACCTCTTTTAGAGGCTCAAAAATAATTTTTACACGAGCAAATTGTCCTGCACCGCCGGATTGTTTCTTATGAGTATAATCAATTTCACAAGCTTTTGTTATAGTTTCACGATATGCTACTTGAGGAGCTCCAATATTTGCTTCGACCTTAAACTCTCTTCTCATACGATCAATGATAATTTCTAAATGGAGTTCTCCCATTCCTTTTATCACTGTTTGTCCTGTTTCATGATCAGTTGACACTCTAAATGATGGATCTTCAGCTGCTAAACGAGAAAGTGCGAGGCCCATTTTTTCTTGGTCGGCTGTTGATTTAGGTTCTACCGCAAGCTCAATTACCGGCTCTGGAAATTCCATTCTTTCTAAGATTACTTGCTGATCAATATCGGATAACGTATCACCTGTGGTAGTATCTTTAAGACCTGCTAAAGCTACTATATCACCTGCTGATGCTTCTTTTACGTCTTCACGATTATTAGCATGCATTAATAGCATTCTACCGATTTTTTCTCTTTTATTCTTTACGGTATTAATAACAGTTGTTCCTGAAGTAATTTTACCTGAATATATTCTAATAAAAGTTAATGAACCGACAAACGGGTCATTCATAATTTTAAATGCTAAAGCTGCAAAAGGCTCAGTTACCGAAATAGGGAAATCTTTTTCTTCACCAGTACTTACTTCCATACCTTTTACTATACCTATATCAATAGGCGAAGGTAGGAAATCTACTACGGCATCAAGTAAAGGCTGTACCCCTTTATTTTTAAAAGCACTACCACATAAAACCGGATAAAATGCTGCTGAAATAGTACCTTTTCTGATTAATCTTTTAATCTCTTCTGCTGTTACTTCTTCACCTGATAAATATTTTTCCATAACATGATCATCTAACTCAACAACCATATCAAGTAATTTAGCACGATATTCTTCAGCTTTATCTTTCATATCGGCAGGTATATCTTCTTCAAAATACTCAGCTCCAAGTGCTTCATCTTTCCAAATCACTGCTTTCATTTTAACAAGATCAATTATACCTTTAAAATTTTCTTCAATCCCTACAGGCAACTGAATAACAAGCGGTTTTGCTCCTAAACGATCTTTGAGCATTTCAACGCATCTATAAAAATCTGCTCCCATTCTGTCCATTTTATTGACAAAACACATTCTAGGAACATTATATTTATCTGCTTGCCTCCAAACCGTTTCTGACTGCGGTTCAACACCTGCTACACCGTCAAATACTGCAACCGCACCGTCAAGCACACGAAGCGAACGCTCTACTTCGATAGTAAAGTCAACGTGTCCAGGAGTATCGATAATATTAATTATTTTATCTTGCCATCTACAAGTAGTAGCAGCTGAGGTAATGGTTATACCGCGTTCTTGTTCTTGTTCCATCCAATCCATGGTAGCACCACCCTCATGAACTTCACCTATTTTATGCGATTTACCGGTATAATATAAAATACGTTCGGTAGTTGTGGTTTTACCGGCATCAATGTGGGCACATATACCGATATTACGAATATGCTCAAGTTTATTTATTTTACTCATTATACCCTACCTTATTTCATTTTTTTAGGGCTAAAATGAGAGAAAGCTTTATTAGCTTCGGCCATTTTATGAGTATCTTCTTTCTTCTTAATGGCAACGCCTCTATTATTAGAAGCTTCAAATAGCTCTTCAGCAAGTTTATCAATCATCATTTTTTCAGAACGTTTTGACGCAGCATTAATAATCCAACGGCTAGCAAGGGCATATCCTCTTCTTTCATCAACATGCGTCGGAACTTGATAATTAGCTCCTCCAACCCTAACCGAAGTTACTTCTAAATGCGGCTTCACGTTATGCATAGCATTATTAAAGGTTTGATACGGATCAACTCTATGCTTCTTTTCAATTTTATTAAAGGCTGAATAAACAATTTTCTCTGCAAGGGCTTTCTTCCCTTCTTTCATAATATTATTGATAAATCTTGACAGTAAAATACTGTTATATTTCATATCAGGTAAAATTACTCGCTTTTCCGCGGCATGACGACGTGACATTTTATTTTTTCTCTCTAACTAATAATTTATTTTTTTGTAACTGCAACTTGCTTACGAGGAGCACCGTAACGTGACCGACCTTGCTTACGTCCTTTAACTCCGGCAATATCATAAGCACCAAGTACGATATGATATTTCACCCCCGGAAGATCAGGAACCTGACCGCCTCTTACTAACACCCTATCATGTTCCTTTACACTATGCTTTTCACCAGGAATATATGCATTTACGGTTCTTTTATTACTTAAACGCACCGTTGCAATCTTACGAAGTGCAGAGTTAGGCTTTTTAGGGGTAACGGTTTTTACAACTAGGCAAACACCGCTTTTAAAAGGATTAGATTCTAAGGCAGGAGATTTGGTCTTACGAGTTTTTGACTTTCTCCCAAAACGTACTAATTGATTATATGTCGGCATTAAAAAAAAATACTCCAAAAAAAACTTATATACGATAATTAAAGGGTGAAAAATACTTCCACCCTTTATTTTCCACCATTTCTAAATACAAATTACAAGAATTTGTAAATTACACTAAATTTAAATTATAATTACTTTTTCCATAAAAGCAAGTATGTTTTAATTAACAATCATTTTTTTCTCAATTATTTTTGCTATAAAGCTGATTAACATCACTAAAATATAGTAACAGCACGCAGCAATAAGCATTGGAAAAAAATAATTATATGTTTCAATTGATACAATTTGTGCTCTACGCATTAAATCCATTTCTCCAAGCATAGAAATAATGGCTGATTCTTTAATCAAATTTACAAGCTCATTTACTAATGACGGAAAAATATTTTTAACTGCTTGCGGCAGAATTATATCTTTCGTTATTAAAAACTTTGGAATAGCAAGAGCTTCAGCCGCTTCAAACTGCCCTTTATCAACTGCATTAATCCCTGCCCTGATTACTTCGGAAACATATGCTCCCGAATTAAGAGAAAAAGAAATAGCTCCCGCCATAAACACACTAAATTTAATGCCTATGATATAAGGTGAAGCAAAATAAATAATACTTAATTGAATTAATAAAGGCGTTCCTCTGAAAATAGAAGTATAGAAATTTGCAAAAAGCCTTAAAGCACGATTTTTATTTACCTTACAAATAGCGAGCAGCATCCCTATTACTAAACCGAATATAACGGCAATAACGCTATATTTTAAAGTTACCAAAATTCCCTCTACAATAAAAAAGATTTTTGGATAGAATTTTATTAAATACTCAAACATATTTTATATATATTTTTTTCTTGTCATACCGCGGCTTAACCGTGATATCTAAAAAATAAACATTTTTGGATCGCGGGATAACATTAAAGGTTTCTAGATTCCTGCTTTCGCAGGAATGACATAAGAACATTAATCAGTACACTCTCTTCACCGGCGGGACTGCTGTTACTTCATCGGTTAAAGTAGTTAAAGTCACAGGTTTATAATCAAGAACTACTTTACCTGCTTCATCGATAGAGCTAAGAGTATGCTTCATCCAATCCCCATCATTACGATCAGGATAATCTTCACGTGCATGAGCTCCTCTGCTTTCTTTTCTTGCAGCTGCCGAATATACCGTTACTAAAGCTTGATCAAATAGATTATCTAGCTCTAAGGCTTCCACTAAATCGCTATTCCAAATTAAAGATTTATCGTTAATTTTTATATCTTTATAGCTGCTTCTTATTTCACTAATCATTCCTGCTCCTTCATCTAGTACCTCTTGAGTTCTAAATACCGAAGCATGGCTTTGCATAGTTCTTTGCATTTTAAGCCTTAACTCTGCAACTAAAATATTACCGTTAGCGTGACGGACTTTATCAAATCTATTTATAATTTTTTCAAGGCTTGCTTCTTTTATAGACTTGTGGGGACTCGCAGGCTTAATAAGCTCGGCTGCTTTTAATGCAGAACTTCTACCAAATACTACTAAATCAAGCAAAGAATTTGATCCTAATCGGTTAGCACCGTGTACCGATACGCAAGCCGCTTCACCGATTGCCATAAGCCCTTTTACTACTCTATTATGATTTTTACCGTCTTTGATTATGACTTGACCGTGATAATTCGTCGGTATCCCACCCATATTATAATGTACCGTAGGAAGCACCGGTATCGGCTCTTTAGTCACGTCAACACCGGCAAAAATTTTAGCCGTCTCAGAGATACCGGGCAAACGACTATGTAAAATCTCAGGCGATAAATGATTTAAATGTAAAAATACATGATCTTTATGCTCGCCGACTCCTCGCCCCTCTCTGATTTCTATAGTCATTGCTCTTGAAACTACATCTCTTGAAGCTAAATCCTTTGCAGCAGGAGCATAACGCTCCATAAAACGCTCACCGTTTGCATTAACGAGATATCCCCCTTCACCTCTTGCCCCCTCGGTAATAAGACAGCCTGCCGAATATATACCTGTCGGATGGAACTGTACAAATTCCATATCTTGCAGTGGAAGACCGGCTCTAATCGCCATGCCGCCCCCATCACCCGTACAAGTATGAGCAGACGTCGCCGAAAAATAAGCACGCCCGTATCCGCCCGTTGCAAGCACTACATTATGAGCTCTAAAACAATGCAGACTACCATCATCTAAATTCCACGCAACTACGCCTCTACATTCACCATCTTCCATCAATAAATCAATAGCAAAATACTCAATGAAAAACTGTACTTTATGTTTTAGTGACTGTTGATATAAAGTATGAAGTATGGCATGCCCCGTACGATCTGCCGCAGCACATGTACGCTGAGCTGCTTTTCCTTTGCTGTACTCTGTTGTCATTCCTCCAAAAGGACGCTGATAAATTTTTCCCTCTTCAGTTCTTGAGAAAGGTACGCCGTAATGCTCTAGCTCTAAAATCGCATCGGGAGCGTTTTTGCACATATACTCAATGGCATCCTGATCGCCTAACCAATCAGAACCTTTTACCGTATCATACATATGCCAACGCCAATCATCTTCGCCCATATTCCCAAGAGCTGCACTAATTCCACCCTGAGCAGCCACAGTATGACTACGGGTTGGGAACAGCTTAGTTATACAAGCGGTATTTAGCCCTTCTTTAGCCATACCGAATGCAGAACGAAGACCTGCTCCGCCTGCACCTACAACTACTACATCAAATTTATGATGAATGATATTATACGCTTTGGTCATTAAATTAATTTTTTACTATTTTGACACGTGAATTGTCTACCTCTTTCACCCCATGGCTTGACCACGGGGTCCAGTAATCCAATACACAATAATGCTATAAATTGTTTTCTGGATACCGCAGTCAAGCCGCGGTATGACAATTTTTATCCTTTATAAAACAGCGCTACTACAAAAGCTACAATAGTAACAATGCAAAATAATTGCACTATTATAATCAATGTATTACGTAATTTATAACAACTGATATAATCCTCAATTACTACACGCATACCAAGCATCGCATGATACAACGAAATAACCACCGTAATTAACAAAGCTACTACATTAAAAGGCTTTTTAAGTTCCCACATAATAATATTTATATCATTATTTTTGTTGGTTAACGTAAAATATATTAGCCACACAGAACATAAAGCTAATATAATCCCCGTTACTCTTTGCAATAACCAATGATGAGAACCGCTTTTAGCAGAACCGCTATTTTTTGCTTTTACAATTTCTGCTTTAAAATCATATACCATTAATTTTCTCTATTATTTGTTTTAGCTTTTCGTCATTGCGAGGAGATTGCATAGCAATTGACCAAACAATCTCAGGCATTTGTTATTATTTCTGAGATTGCCACGTCGATGCTACGCATCTCCTCGCAATGACGTTTTTAATTACTACACCCATAACAATACCGTTAATAATACAGATCCTACCACTACACACCCACCGGTGATATTAACCAATTTTATAGAAAAACCGTAACCGATATCCCAAAATAAATGCCGAATGCCGTTACATAAATGATAAAACCAAGCGTAGCTAACAGCTACTAAGCATATTTTTATAATACAGCATTCAGCAAGCTGTAAATAATTATTGTCATATTTACTAAGAATCAACCACCACACCAAGATTGACACCGCAAAAAACAAAGCTACACCGGTCATACGATACAAAATTGATAATATAGAACTTATTTGCGGCTTATATATAGTTAAATGCGGTGAAGTTGGACGCTTATTATAAATTTCTTGTTTGGTTTTAGTCATATATTTCTAATAAATAAAAAAGGGTTATGTCATTCCCGCGGAAGCAAGAATCCAGTAATTAAAAAATACACATATACTGAATTTTTAAAATTAAAAGCTCTCTTTTTTCTGGATTCCCGCTTCCGCGGGAATGACATACTACACGTTTCAATCGGTCAACGACATCTATCTCTGCAACCAATGTCTTTCTACGGGCGATAAATCATCTGTCACTGCTCTCCTATCATCGAAGACAAAACATTCACCTTGCCATAAATTGTTCTTGTTTTGTGTATCTTCTAGATATTGCAGTATTCCACCCTTTAAATGATATACCTCATCATAACCTATGCTTTTAAGTAAGCTGGTGGATTTTTCACACCTGATACCACCTGTACAAACCATAGCAATTTTCTTACCTTTGAGCAATTCTTGATTCTGCTGAACCCAAGCAGGAAATTGTTTAAATGTTTTGGTATTAGGATTAATTGCTGATTTAAATGTACCAACCTCTATTTCATAATCATTTCGAGTATCTATTACTATAACATATTGTTTTGTGATAAATTCATCCCAATCTTTCGGCTCTATATATTCGCCTTTAAACAAATCAACATTTAAATAATCAACGTTCATTGCTACGATCTCTTTCTTAAGTCTGACTTTCAATTTCTGAAAAGGATGAACATCACTATAATTTATTTTAACGTTAACATCTTTGGGACCGGTCAGCTTTATCAATTCTTCAAGTACAAGATTCACATTTTCATATGAACCTGAAAAAGAACCGTTAAAACCTTCATTAGCTAATAAAATAGTACCTCTAACATATTTTCTTTTACCGATAAGCAAAAGTTTCGGTATCAAATTCGCCGGTTCTTCTATATTAACAAAACTATATGCACTTAAAATTGCTATTTTTTCATTCATAAATTATTTAGGTATTATTTTTACATTCTATGTCACGCCCGCGAAGGCGGGAATCCAGTAAAAGCTATAAAAAACTTATTTTTATAGCTTTATTTGATTAAATATGTAATTTTTGTATCAATGTTAAGGTTATTTTTCATTCCCGCGAAGGCGGGAATGACATAGAAAACTATATCTTACATAACCTGCAATGGTACGAACATATTACTACTACCCCTTTCAATCAGGAGCAAAATATTTTGCTTATCTGATTTTTTAGCATTTTCATATAATTCTTCTAGCTTACTTATATCGTCTATGCTTTCCTGATTAATATTGGTTATTAGATCACCAATTTTGAAGCTACTTTCTTCTTCATCAATATTGGTTATAACTATTCCCATTTTATCTTGAGGAATAGTATATTTTTGTCTTAGTTCTTCAGTCAAATTACCAAAAGTAATATTATTTTTAGTAATAGATAAATTATTTTCTTCTTTATTTGTTATTTCTTTCTTATTGGTCTCTTCTGTAGAATCTTTGGTAACCTCTTCATTATCCGAAGTAATTTTAATAGGTAATTCAAGCTCCTTTTTATCGCGAAGTATTTTTACTTTTACTTCCTGATCAATAGGAGCATCTGCAATAATTACACGTAATTTTTTAGTATTTTTAACCGGTATGTCTGCAAACTCTATTATTATATCACCTGTTTTAATTCCCGCTTTATCACCTGGACCATCTTCTTGTACTTTAGCTACTAACACCCCCCTAGTATTTTTAAGTCCTAACCCTTCAGAAATTTCCGCGGTTAAATCTTGTATTGTTACTCCAAGGCGTCCTCTACTTACTTTTCCATCTTTCTTAAGACGTTCGATTATAGGCTTTGCAGTATTTGACGGTATTGCAAAACCGATACCTATATTAGTACCGAGCGGTGAAAAAATTGCCGTATTTACGCCGATTACTTTCTGATCCAAATTAAACATAGGACCACCGGAATTACCGTTATTAATTGCAGCATCTGTTTGAATAAAATTATCGACTATATTGTCCGTATCTATATCGATATCCCGCCCTTTAGAAGAAATAATACCGCTTGTCACCGTACCGCCTAGATTACCGAACGGATTACCGATCGCAATAACCCAATCTCCTACTCTTGCATCATTTGAATCTCCAAACTCAACAAAAGGTAGAGGTTCCTCGCTATCTATTTTTAAGAGAGCTAAATCGGTTTTAGTATCGTTACCTATTAATTTAGCCGATAATTCGGTATTATCTGCAAGTTTTATATTAATTTTATCAACATTTGCAATTACATGATAGTTTGTCACTATTAAGCCGTTAGGTTCAATAATAAATCCTGAACCAAGCGGGACACTTTTCGGAGTTTGATCAACCTCTTCCAAATTCAGCGGTATATTAAGCTTTTCTAAAAAATCATTAACTTTTTCTTGCAGAGGATCTTTCTCGGCATTTTTTGATTTACTATTAACATATTCTATTGTTGAAATATTAACGACTGCAGGAATTAACGGTTCAACTATATCGGCAAAGCTATAACGGGCGGCTTCACTTACTTTTAAAGGAGCAGAATTTATTTCCGTAAATTCATTCTCTTCTTGAGCTGCTACTTTTAAAAACTTACTATTTTCTTTTGCTAGAACAACGTTACTTGATATTAAAACTATTATAACAAGAACTATTTTCAGATTAACCATATACTCCAAGTAAATAAAAAGTAGATAGAATAGTATACTACTTAGTTAGATTTAGATATTTTAAAACTTCAGCATCCGGTGAAATTACAAAATTAGTATTCTCGTTCTTTAAAGAATTTTTATATACTAAAAGTGATCTATAAAATTTATAAAATTCCGGGTCAACTGAATAAGCAGAATTATATATTTTTGCTGCTTTCTCATCGCCGTCACCTTTAATAATTTGTGCATCTCTATAAGCTTTAGCAAGTATTATTTTACTTTCTTTATCTGCTTTTGAACGAATACGCACGCTTTCTTCTTGTCCTTCCGCTCTAATTTGGGTTGCTTCTTTTTCACGTGCCGTTTGCATACGACGATAAATAGCCGCACTATTTTCTTTTGGTAAGTCTGCTCTTAAAATTCTAACATCTACAACATCAATACCGAAGCTTTTAGCTTCACCGTTCACTTGATTTAAGATATTTAACATTACGTTACTACGTTCCTGACTTAAAAGGCTACTTAGCGAGATTTTACCTATCACCTTACGCATTGACGATTCAAGATTACGAGTCAGCCTAATTTTCACACCTTGATAATCATGTACCGTTTTATAAAACATTACGGGATTATTAATTTGGAATTTGGCGTAGGCATCAACAATAACTCGTTTACCGTCAGCAGCCGTTAATTCTTTTGCCTCAACCTCAACATCTAAAAGACGCTTATCAAAAAATTCAACATTTTGAATAAACGGGATTTTAATATTCAGTCCTGGATTTTCTATAGTTCTAACTGCCTCACCAAACTGGAATACTACTGCAGATTGGCGTTGGTCAACTGAAAATAAGGAGCTAGAAATCAGTATCAGCCCAAAAACAATTGTAAAAATTATATAATAAATCTTTTGTTGCATTTAATATTCCTTGTTGTTTAGATGTCATTTGTGTATAGCCTTGATTTCGCGGGAATGACATAGCACCCCTATGGTTTAATAGCCATGTGCGGCAGTAGTGCATTATTAATAATCGTTTTATTTGAACCGCCTAATATCTCTTCGACTACTTCTAAATATAATCTATCTCTAGTTACTTGCCTACCTGTAGCATATTGTTTATAAATAGCATTAAATCTTTGGCTATCACCTTCTGCTTTCGATATAACTTCTGCTCTATAACCTTCTGCTTCTTGTATAATCTTTGCAGCCGCTCCTCTAGCTTCTGGCAAAATCTTATTATTATAGGCTTGAGCTTGATTTATTTCTTTTTCTTTATCTGCTTTTGAAGTTTGCACGTCTCTATAAGCGTCTATTACTTCGGCAGGCGGCTCGGCTTTTAATAATTGTACTTTCTCAATCATAACGCCAGCATTATAACTATCCAATATCTTCTGTGCTAATTTCTCTATTTTATAAGTAATCTCCTGTTTTTGATCAGATAATACCCAAGAAATAGGAGTATTGCCTATGACTTCCCTAACGGCACTCTCGACTGTTGCTTTTACTGTTTCTGCAGGTCTTTGTACGTTAAAAATAAAATCTTTAAGATTATTAATATGCCACATTACGTCACAATTTAAAGCAATGATATTTTCATCACCGGTGAGCATTATACTTTCACCGGCAATATTTTTAGTATTATCGCCACCGCTACGCAGAGAGCTATTTGTACGATAACCAATCTCAATCCGACGTGATTGTTTAACTTTCTCAACTATTATCTTTTCAAAAGGCGCCGGTAAATGATAATTAAGCCCGGGGTAGCCCTTACGCACAAAACGCCCAAATCTTATTACCGCTGCTTCTTCACCTTCTTTTATTTCATAAATACCCGAAGCGAGCCATAAAGTAACCACTGCGACAACAGCTAAAATTATTGTTTTAGCATTGAAATTAAACGGGCATTGAAATTGATCAAAGTTAAATTGATTTTTACGCGGTCTTGTAAATATGTTATCTTCTTTATCAGAATCAAAATCTTTCCATGGGGATTTTTTTAAAATTGAGATATATTTTTTATTAAGCATTTGCTTTGTTGTTTTATATTATTTTAAAGATGAGATAATTATATATATTATAGTATATAACGTCAAGTTACGAGCTTAAAACAGCTTTAAAAAGGAAATTTAATTATGGCGAATTTACACCAACGACAAATTATAGATAAAATTCAGCATATTACCTTTAAAGACGGTACTTTTTTAAATGAAGTTATATCGGATATTATAATTAAAGGTAATAATATCGGTTTCTCAATAGATATATCAGGTAAAAACAAGTTAGAAGCCGAAGAAATTAGACTTAAGGCAATTAATAAACTTAACGAGATTTCGGAAGTAAATAAAATAACAATTGTTTTTACCAAAAGTAAATCGATGGAGGAAAAAGTTCAAAAACCAAAACATTTTGTAGAAAATGTAAAAAAAATTATCTTAGTAGCGTCAGGTAAAGGCGGAGTCGGGAAATCTACAATATCGGCTCTTATCGCTCAGCAGTTAAGTCTAGCAAATTACCGAGTCGGGATAGTAGATGCAGATATTTACGGTCCGTCAATTCCGCATATATTCGGCATTAACGAAGTACCGCAAACGAAAGATGGACGAATAATACCGGTACTTGCTCAAAGCATCGCAATTATATCTATAGGCTTCTTCGTTAAAGACCACTCGGCAATTATTTGGCGTGGTCCTATGGCGAGTAAGACTATTTATCAATTATTATCGGTAACAAAATGGGATAATTTAGATTATTTAATTATCGATATGCCGCCGGGGACAGGTGATATTCATTTAAGTATACTAGAAAATTATCATTTAGACGGCGTAATAATCGTAACTACACCACAAAAAATATCAGAAATAGACGTAATACGTTCTATAGATTTATATCAAAAACTAAATTTACCTATTTTGGGAATAATTGAGAATATGAGCTATATGCTTAAAAATAATAGTGGCGGACATTTATCACAAAAATATAACATACCACTAATCGCTCAAATTCCGATCACACCGCAAATAGCCAAGGCTTGCGATAAATCACTACCTCTAACAAACTTATTAACATTACCTTTAGAGAAGTATTTACAATGAAAATACACGTATTAGCGGATGATAGAACAGGCAATACCCATCAGGCTATTGCACTTGCTGAAAAATTAACGGAAGAATATACAACAATTAAGCTTGAATATAATTGCTTAGCTAAGCTACCGAACTTTTTACTAAAATATTATCCTATTCATATAAAAAGTGAGCTATTGCAGTATCTTTTGGATAAGTCCCCACCTGATATGATAATTACCGCTGGAAGAAGAACGGCAGTACTAGCATTTTATTTAAAAAAGAAATTTAAAGATATCAAGTTAATACAAATAATGCAGCCTAATCTTCCTTACAATGCATTTGATGCCGTTATTCTGCCTTATCATGACCAACGTCATTGCGAAACCACAAAGTGGCTGAAGCAATCTCAGGGCTTTTTTACTAGATTGCTTCGTCAATACTTCGTATTTCCTCGCAATGACGACTTTAAAAACATCATCCCCATCAACGGAGCTATCAACAACGTAACCGAACAGTTCGCCGCAGCGAACTTGGAACTCCAAAAACATTATCCTAATCTTAAACAATTTATTGCAGTGATAATTGGTGGGAATAATAAAAAATTTAACTTCCATAAAGATGAAGCAGTTTTATTTGCTTCATTATTAAATAAAATATATACTAATCAAAAAATACCTTTTTTCATTAGCTTTAGTAGACGTACACCACACACTGTAAAATCAATTATTAAAAATAATATGCCGTCCTCCACAATTATTTATGACCCGAACGAAGACGCAGGCTATAATCCTTATATAGCTATGCTCTCCAAGGCAAAATATATAATCTCTACGACCGACTCAATCTCAATGTGCAGTGAAGCAGCTTCAAGCGGCAAGCCTCTTTATATATTCTGCCCACCAAACTTTAATTCTTCAAAGCATAAGATTTTTATAAAGCAGTTAGTAGCACAGAAGATAGCAAGAATTTTTGATAAGTCGGCTATTGATCTAGAAGAATATAGCTACAAACCCTTAAATGAAGCAGAAAGAGTAGCTGAAATTATTAAATCTTTAATCAAAAGCTGGTAATTATATGGATAAAGATATACAATCATATATATTCATTAATAAGCTAAAATCTTTACCGTTTGTCAACGAAATATGGCTTTTTGGCTCTCGTGCTAGAGGGGATAACGATGAGCATTCCGATATTGATATTGCAATTATCTGCCCTAATATTACAGATCAAGAATGGCTAGAAGTTATGTCTATTATAGAAAATGCTGATACACTTTTAAAAATAGATTGTGTAAGGTTTGAACTTTATAAAAATATATTAAAAGAAAAAAAAATTATATATGTCAAAAATAAACCTTAAACTTGAAAAATGTCATAAAGCTTTTATGACGCTTGAAGATATTTATTTAAAACCGACAACAGAAGATAGGGCTTATATTGATGCCACTATACAAAGATTTGAATTGACTTTTGAACTCGCTTGGAAGTTTTTAAAAGAATATTTTTCTCAAAAAGGCACAGTTCTTCACTATCCTAAAGAAGTGATAAAAAAGGAAGCTTTTGTTGCCGGTATTATA
This sequence comes from Rickettsia argasii T170-B, assembly GCF_000965185.1. Classification (NCBI taxonomy): domain Bacteria; kingdom Pseudomonadati; phylum Pseudomonadota; class Alphaproteobacteria; order Rickettsiales; family Rickettsiaceae; genus Rickettsia; species Rickettsia argasii. The sequence goes on along the minus strand of NZ_LAOQ01000001.1, from coordinate 46,379 downwards.
AATGATGAGAGTTTATGGATTTATATGCTTACTGATCGTAATATGACCTCTCATACTTACGATAAAAAGCTTGCTGATGAAATATATAACCGAATAAGAAATTATGTTCCTGAACTTAAGAAATGACTAAATATCATTGATTTAAAGATTTAATAATACCTTGCAGAGTTTGGACTTCAGGGGAAGAGAAACTATTTATACGTGTAAATATATTAGTGATATTTTGTTGCATAGCAGTTTTTTTGTCGGGAGCCTTGAAGAATCCGGCTTTATCGAGTTTGCCGAATAAATTTACTAAAAAATGCTCTATTTCTTCTTTAGTAGCTAATTTTTGAATGTTATGTACATCCTCTCTGGGCGTAGAATTACGAAACAACTCATAGCATATAATAATAACCGCTTGAGCAATGTTTAATGAGCTAAATTCGGTTGTATTAATAGTGATAATCTTATTAGCAAGTGCGATTTCTTCGTTGCTAAGCCCATTATTTTCCCGCCCGAACATTATCCCGACTTTTTCAGAATTTGGATAATCTAAAGGTAAATTTTGTGAAAATACATAATTTTTATTCATAGCCCTTTTAATGCAAGTAGTAGCATATAAATATTCGAGGTCTTTAATGCTATCCTCTAGGCTATCAAAAATTTTTGCATGATCTATAATATTAACCGCTCCGACTGCATTACTACGTGCTTGCTCATTAGGCCAGCCGTCTCTTGGAGCCACGATTCTAAGCTCATTTAAACCAAAATTCTTCATTGCTCTTGCAATAGCACCGATATTCGCACCCATTTGCGGGGCAACTAATATTATTATTGGATTCATTTTAATAATTTTTTGTAACTAAGCAGGTATAGGCAATCGCTACGGCGTCAGCTTCATCAGAATTGGTAATTAAGGCAGTGCCAGGCAGCAAAAGCTTTATCATATGCAAAATTTGGTCTTTCTCTGCATGCCCATATCCTGTTACGGTTTTTTTTACCGTATTTGGCTTAAACTCTCGCATGTCCAAATTATATCTACCGATCAGCGACATTATCGCCCCTCTAGCATATCCAAGCTTTAAAGAAGTCACACTATTAGTATTAACAAATGTTTCTTCAATCACTGCCATATTTGGTTGATATTCTAATATTACTTTTTCTAATGTACTATTAATAAAAGCAAGTCTATGATGAATTGCATCCTTACTATTTGTTCTAATAATACCACTAGCTAAATATTTCAACTGTACGGTCTCCTTTGCCACTACTGCCCATCCAAGACTCCCAAGTGCCGGATCAATCCCAAGTATTATCATGATTATTTAATGTTATTTTTATTGGCATTATTATATGGCTTTTATGTCATGCTCGCGAAAGCGGGAATGACATCGAAAACCATCCAACAAAGCCTGTCAAGCCACAGGGTGACAGCTTTATATCTTCATATACTGATAAAATTCTTGATTATTCTCCCACAGCTCACGCACCTTAACGAATAAAAATAAATGAACAGGAAATCCAAAAAACCTCTTCATTTGCATTCGGGATTTTGCTCCTATTTCTTTGATTTTAGAGCCGTTTTTACCGAGTATTATAGTTTTATAGCTCTCTCTTGAAACTACTATAACTTGATTAATCTTTACAGATTTGTCTTTAAGCTCTTCCCATTTTTCGGTTTGTACGGTTAATTTATACGGGAGTTCTTTCTGCAAATTTAAAAATAACTGCTCTCTTGTAATTTCTGCTGCAATAAAACGCATAGGTAAATCCGTTATGTCGTCTTCCGCATAAAGCCAAGGAGAAATTTTGGCCTTACTTGTTATATATTCAAGTAATCCATCAATATTTTTGCCTGATAAAGCAGATATAGGAAAAAGCAAGCTATCAGGATGATTTTCTGTTAAAAAAGCTTTAATGTCATTTAGATATTTTGATTCGATGTCTATTTTGTTCAATAAAAATATCGGAACAATATTAAGTGAGCGAAGCTTATCTAAAATATTATGCGTTATATCATCAAACGACTTTAGACTATCAATAATTAACAGAACTAAATCTGCACTATGCAAACTAGACCACGCACACCTTACCATTGCTTTCTCTAAGCTCCCTTTCGGCTCAAATATACCGGGCGTATCGTATAAAATTACCTGCGTATCTTTTAAGGTAATAATACCGGTAATAATTGACCTAGTAGTTTGAACTTTTTGGGTAACGATTGAAAGCTTCTCACCGATTATTCTGTTTAATAAAGTGGATTTTCCGCTATTAGGTCGCCCGATTATACAAACCGATACCGTTTTCTGATTAGATGTCTTCCTAAACTTCACTTCTAGAGGTAATTTAGACGTCGATCCAGTACTCGCCTCCTCGCGTACTAGTGTGTACGCTGCTGCGGCGGCAAGTGCTTCCGTGTCTCCTTTAAATTCCTCTCTATAAGCTGGTTTGGCACGATGTCTATTAGTCATTTTTAAGTCTATGCAATAAGCTTCGTGCTGCGTTTTTCTCTGCTTCTTTTATTGTGTGACCAGTGCCTGTTTGTTCATAATCTTTTACTTTTACAAGAACCGTAAAAGTCGATGAATGGGAGGCTCCTTCTCTTTTTATCAGACGATATATAGGTAGGTGATGATCACTAGCTTGAGCCCATTCTTGTAAAGCAGTTTTTGGGTCATAATCCGTTAAATTCTGAACTTTTATAAATTCTGCCCATAACTTCTCGATAATATCATGGATTGTTTCAATATTGCTATCAAGATATACAGCTGCAATTAAAGCTTCCGTGGCATTTTCTATATTATTAAGATTATCACGCCCGCCTGCTACTTCTTCGCCATGAGTCATAATTATATAATTTTTTAAAGTAAGTTTAGCTCCAACCATGCATATTGTTTCTTTGCAAACCAAATATGATCTAATTTTAGCTAAATTCCCCTCATTATAATTTGCAAAATTTCTAAATAAAATTTCTGTGATTACTAAATTTAATACGGCATCACCTAGAAATTCTAATCGTTCATAATCTTTATCATCCTTGTACTCGTGATGTTGTCTTAAAGACGGGTGACTCAACGCCTCTATTAAAAGCTCTTTATTTTTGAAACTATAGCTAAGTAGCTTTTCTAACTTCTCAAATGATTCCATTACGCATCCGTGTTATAAAGATTTCTGAAAATTCGATTTAACCTAACAGATTCAATCCATGGCTTTAACTTTAGTACTAGATTAATAACTCCTATATCATTATCCCACCAAGTTATTTTTGTTGAGAACCAAATAAATTGTGCTTTAGCAATAAAATTTTCAAACGGTACAAACCCAAGATTTACTCTACTATCATTTGACTGATCTCTATTATCCCCTAAAAAGAAATATTTCCCTTCAGGTATATAAAAAACATCCGTATTACCGTATCTATCATTATATATAACGCCATAAATAGGAGCAAGCTTATAAGAAAAATATGTTCTACCGTTTGGCAGTGTTTCTTTAAACTTTAAATATTTTATTCCCTCTTCGCTTATATAAGTTCCAACTTCCGTGCGTTCTATTTTTTTGTCGTTAATATATATTACGTCATCAATCAATTGAATTTTATCGCCGGGTAGCCCTATTAAACGCTTTATATATCTAACACTCATATCGTTAGGCGGACGAAAAACTACAATATCGCCACGCTCCGGTTCACGAGCAAATATTCGCCCTTGAAAAAGAGGAATAAAATCAAAAAAAGATAAAGAATAATTACTATAACCATAACTATATTTCGTAGAAAATATATAGTCATTCTCAAGTATGGTTGCTTTCATAGACCCGGTCGGAACTGTAAACGGCTCCATAATAAGTATTCTAATAAGTAAAGCAATACATATTACAAAAGCAAAAGCCCCCCACTCTTGCTTAGCTGTTTTATTAGTGTTTGATTTTGTATTATCTGTTTGCATAATCTCTTAATTATTTATAAATTGGAATCGTCATTGCGAGGAAATTACAAAGTAATTGACTAAGCAATCTCAGGAGTTTGTTATTATTTCATGAGATTGCCACGCTCCTTTCTCCTTTCAGTCGCTCGCAATGACAGCTTAGTATCCACGCAGGCAATATCTCCTCGCAATGACGATAAAGTCAAACCACGCTATAACTCTTTATCCTCGCCTCAATCTCGCTTCTAAAATGGCGTATCAGCCCTTGAATCGGCCAAGCTGCCGCATCACCTAAAGCACAGATAGTATGCCCCTCTATTTCTTTCGTAACGTTAAGGAGTTCGTCTATCTCAGATTTTTTGGCATTACCTTTAACTAGCCGCATCATGACTCGCCACATCCAGCCCGTACCCTCACGGCAAGGAGTACATTGCCCGCAAGATTCATGCATGTAAAATTTACTAAGCCTTGCTATTGCATAAATAATATCGGTAGATTTATCCATCACTATAATACCGCCTGTACCAAGTCCAGAACCTGCGGTTCTTAAACTATCAAAATCCATATCCACTTCACATAATGACTTAGGAAGTAAAGGCACGGAAGAACCGCCCGGGATTATGGCTTTAAGATTATCCCATCCACCACGAACACCACCCGCATATTTCTCAATCAATTCTTTTAACGAAATGCCCATTGCTTCCTCAACATTACAAGGCTTGTTAACATGCCCTGATATGCAGAAAATCTTAGTTCCCGTATTGTTAGGTTTACCTATACCAGCAAACCAGCTAGCTCCTCGTCTTAAAATGGTTGGCACTACTGCAATAGACTCAACATTATTTATAGTAGTCGGGCAGCCATATAACCCAAAGCCAGCAGGAAAAGGCGGCTTTAAACGAGGCATACCTTTTTTGCCCTCTAAGCTTTCAAGCAATGCCGTTTCTTCGCCACAAATATAAGCACCCGCCCCACGATGTAAATAAATATTACAATCAAAGCCCGAACCGCAAGCATTCTTTCCTATTAACCCTTCTTTATAGGCTTCATCTAAGGCACGCTGAATATTAGATGCTTCATTATAAAACTCACCTCTAATATAGATATAACAATTATTCGCTCCTATAGCAAAGCTTGCAAGCAAGCAACCTTCTATTAATTTGTGCGGCTCAAACCTTAATATATCACGATCCTTACAAGTGCCAGGCTCAGACTCGTCGGCATTTACTACTAAATAGCAAGATTTCTCTAAATTTTTAGGCATAAATGACCATTTCATACCGGTAGAAAATCCGGCACCTCCTCGCCCTCTAAGCCCTGATTTCTTAACCTCTTCAACGATGAAATCTCTACCTTTATCAAGCAAAGCTTTAGTATTCTCCCAATCGCCTCGCTTCTTGCTAGATTTCAAATCATGGCTTTGCTGCCCATGCAGGTTAGTAAAAATTTTGTCTTCTTCTTTTAGCATAAACTATTCTCGTTATGGCTTAAAAACGTCATTGCGAGGAAAAATTGAAAATTTTGACGAAGCAATCTCGTGCCAAAATCCTGAGATTGTCATGCAGCCTACGGCCATTCGCAATGACAATGAAGCCAGTCCACGCAACAATGCCTGCTCACAATGACGATTCTTTACCTTTCTATTACTTTTTTATTAAACTTCCTATTAACAAACATTGTAAGTATCGGAGCAGAGATAAAAATTGAGGAATAAGTACCGGCTATTATCCCAAAAAATACAAGTACGCTAAAACTACGGATTGCCTCACCGCCAAAAAGAATAAGGGCTAAATTGGCAAGTAGCGTGGTAATGACAGTTAAAATAGTTCTTGATAAAGTCTCATTAATACTTAAATTTATAATTTCCGTGATATTTTTTTTATGATATTTACGTAAATTTTCTCTAATCCTATCATATATTACTACCGAATCATTAACGGAATAACCTATAATAGTTAACACTGCAGCAATAGTACTTAAGTTAAAATCAAGCTTTGTCATACTCATAAACCCAAGAGCGAGTATTACGTCATGCACTAAGGCGATAAGTATACCAAGACCGAAATACCACTCAAAACGCACCCAAATATAAACCATAATCGCTAGGAAAGAGAATAGCATCGCCATAGCTCCCGCTTCTATTAGCTGCCTACCGACTTGCGGACCAACAAAATCTACCTTACGATATTCAAACTTATACGGAAAATTACTTTGCAAAGATGCTTTAATTAACTCAATATTTTTCATGAGATTTTCTTCACTACTACTACCGAATCTAATTGATAAATCACGCTCACTACCGAAATTCTGTAAGACCACCTCACCTATTCCAAGCTTGCCTAGAACCCCACGCATTTTTGGCAAATCAGGAGCTTGATCAAGCCTTACTTCAATAACTATACCACCGGCAAAATCAATACCGAAATTAAATTTATATATACCGATCCAAATAAAGCTAATGAGTGATAAAATAATTGAGAAAGTGTAGCTAACTTTTTTAAAATTCATAAAATCAAAATCGATTTTATTAGGTAAAAGTCTTAAAGGATAAATTTGCATTATTATATATTTTGTTGAATAAGGATTATATTTGTATTATATAGTAAATTCAAAAAGGTTAAATGATTTTTTATGTCAGAAGTAGTAGTAAAAGAACAATTAGAGCAATATATAAGCAAAATAGAAAGATTAGAACAAGAAAAAGCTGATTTATCTCAAGAAGTAAAAGATATCTTCCAAGATGCTTCTTCACATGGATTTGATGTTAAAGCTATGAAATCTATATTGAAACTAAAGAAATTGGATAAAGATAAACTTGCCGAGCAGGACGCTATGCTTGAGCTTTATAGAGATACTTTAGGGATTTGAGGCATACGTCATTGCGAGGAAATTACGAAGTAATTGGCGAAGCAATCTCAGGAGTTTGTTATTATTTCATGAGATTGCCACGCAGCCTACGGCTGCTTGCAATGACGTATTTAGTATTCACGTAGCAATGCACTCTTTCGCAGTAATGACATAAGAGATACAAATATATTTAAGCTTTTGCTGCCTTAGTTTTAGCAATAGGGATATGTCTCTCTTTAATTCTAGCCGACTTACCGCTTCTATTTCTTAAATAATAAAGTTTAGCACGACGAACTACTCCGTATTTTACTACATCAATAGAGTGTACTATCGGCGAGTAAATCATAAAGCGTCTTTCGACTCCTTCACCGTGGCTAATTTTACGTACTAAGAAAGATGAAGTAATACCGCGATTTCTTTTTGCGATAACTACACCTTCATAGGCTTGAAATCTTTCCGTTAATTTTTCCTTACCGTCTTTCTCAATCGATCTATCAATAATTTTAACAGTTACCTTAACTGTATCGCCGGCTTCAAAATCAGGAATTTTTTTATTTGCAGTACGCTTTGAAATATTTTCCTGTTCAAAGCGGTCAATAATATTCATTTTTTCACTCCTTAACTCTATAAATCTTTAAGTAACTCCGGACGGCGTAATTTAGTAATCATATGTGATTGCTCTTTTTTCCATTCATTAATTAGCCTGTGGTTACCGGATAACAAAACACTCGGTACAGCTCGATCACGCCAAATTGCAGGTCTTGTATATAGGCTGCATTCAAGCCCGCCCTTAAATGCCCCGTCTTCTTCAAAAGACTCAGAAGATAAGGTATTTTGGTTCATTAAAACACCTGGCAGTAATCTAATTAAGCAATCGAGAATGGTGAGGGTAGGTATTTCTCCGCCGGATAAAATGTAGTCGCCTACACTAATTTCTTTAACATTATACTCTTCTATTACACGTTCGTCAATCCCTTCGTAACGTCCACATAAGAATATGAGGTTTTTATTTTTTAACATCTCTTTAGCAAAGCTTTGGGTAAAGACTCTACCGCGAGGTGAAGGATAGTACATTTCAGCATTAGGATTTAAAGCAAGAGCATGATCTATGCTACTGCCTAGAACATCAGGACGCATTATAAGCCCGTTACCACCGCCATAAGCCTCATCATCAATATTTTTATGCTTAGTTAAACCGAAATCTCGAATATTAATAACGTCATATGACCAAATATTTTTATTTAGTGCTTGTCCTGCTAAAGAATGTCCTAGAGTTCCAGGAAACATTTCAGGAAAAACGGTTAAGATTGTGGCATGAAGCATAGACATACGTTTAAAATAGTAGACAGTACCAATTAACGCAATAAAATTATAATTTAATTATTTACCCCACCCACACCTGTCCTATAATCTTCTTTTCTTTGTTTTTTAGCAGCAGCTGTTGTACCACTCCTAAATGCTTTAGCTTTTTGTTGATGCGTTTTATGAGCTTGATCACTTTGAAATTTTTGAAATTCTGCTTTCTTAGCAGATGCTATATAACGGACTTGTTATTTTCTCTAAGCGTCTCATAGCATCTTTATCTAAACTAATTACCTGCTTCTTTTGCTTGCTGCTCTATTTTTAATGCTGTCTTATAACCTGCTGCTGCGTTTTTAGCTATAACTTGCCCTCTGCATCAACCCACTCTAGAATCTTTCTTCATTGCATCATTATATGGATTTATCTTATTATTTTTAATATCCTTTATTTGTTTTTCTGCTTTCTTTTTATCAAAATCTTCTGGCATAACTTCTCCCCAAATTTAAGTTAAAAATATACCTATAGCTGTATATATTTCAAAAAAAGTTAATAAAGAAAAATAGAGGTATAAGTAATTAAAAATTAACCAATTTGTGTTATAAAAACTTCATCATTTCCTCAACGATGATTAGCTCTTCGTTTGTCGGCAAAGTGAAAACTTTAACCTTACTGCTTTCAGCACTTATTAGATGCTCATTTTTTTGGTTTTTTGCATCATCTATTTTAATGCCTAGCCATCAAAGTTTTTCAGTAATCATTTCTCGTATTACAGCGGAATTCTGTCCAACACCGGCAGTAAAAATTAGACAATCAACTCCCTCAAGTGCAGCAGTTAGCTTACCTATTTCAAGTACAATGCGATACACAAATAAATCTATAGCAAATTTAGCATCAGGTGAGTTACTGGCAAGCAAAGTACGCATATCGGAGCTTTCACTGGACATACCGAGTAATCCTGATTTCTTATATAGTAAATCGGTTACTTCTTTCGTAGTCATTTGCTCATGATCGATAAGATATAACACCACTCCAGGATCAAGGTTACCTGTCCTTGTACCCATCATAACACCATCAAGTACGCTAAAGCCCATGGAACTTGTTAAACTAAGACCGTTTTTAATAGCACATAGACTACTACCGCGTCCTAAATGAGCTATAATAGTCTTTGTAGGTAAATCTTCCTTTGTCATTTTGTTAAAATGGCTGCTAATATATTTATATGATAACCCATGAAAACCGTAACGAATTATCCCTTTATCATAATATTTTTACGGTAAACCGAAAGCTTTTGTAATAGGAGGATTGGTAAAATGAAACGACGTATCACAAAACAAGCTATATGTGAGATTTCTTTATATTTTTGAAGAAATAAAGCCAGTACCTGCAAATTATAAGGTTGATGCAAGGGGCTTAGAGGTATTAATGCTCTTTGGATATGTAGCTTCGCCTTAGTGTGATTATAAATAAATGCAGCAAGTACACAGGAAATAATACGCATATCCATAGGATCAGCTCTACTTGTTAAAATAATAGGCACACGGGCTCCAAGAACGATACCCGCCATAACCGCTTGACCCAAATATTTTAGCTGCTTTGCAAGAATATTGCCTGATTCAAGATCAGGTACTACTAATATATCAGCATTTCCTGAAACTGAAGAGCTAATGCCTTTTGCTTCTGCAGCAAATAAAGAAATAGCATTATCAAACGCAAGCGGTCCGTCAACTATAGCATTCGTAATTTGCCCTCTATCTACCATTTTCGATAAAGCAGCATCATCAAGGGTTGTAGGGATTGCAGAAGTTAACGTCTCAACTGCCAATAATACCGCAACTCTAACCTGCTTGTCTTCTTTGATCATATGCATTAAATCAATAGCATTCTGCACTATATCACGCTTATCTTCTAGAGTAGGACGAATATTAATAGCAGCATCAGTAATAATAAACGGTTTTGGAAAGGTAGCAACTGCCATTAAGAAAGCATGGCTTATACGACGTTCAGTACGTAGTCCATTCTCCTTATGAACTACCGCAGACATAAGCTCATCAGTATGAAGCGCCTCTTGCATAATAGCCGCAACTTCCCTTTTCTTCGCAAGCTCTACGGCTTTTTTTGCTGCTTCGTGGCTATGCTCAACATTAATTACTTGATAATCCTCAAGATCGACATTATTAACTTTTTCTACTGATTCAATTTTATGTTGCGGACCAATCAAGACCGGTTTTATTACATTAAATTGTGCCACTCTAACTGCACCGAGTAATGATTCTTTATCGATCGGATGAACTACTGCAGTTTTAACAGGCTTAACGCCGTCGGCTCTAAGTAATAGATCGATGAAATGCTTTGCTGCTTCATCAAAGTCAGGATCGTTGATTTCTTTTGGAGGAGTATAAGTGGTACCTAATTTCTTAGCTAGAATGGCATCTAAAAAAGTCTCGTTTATTATATGTTGCTTCTTCATAAACCCCTTAATAAATAATCACTAACTTAATTAGATAGTATATAAGTTAATGAATAAAGGGAAAACTAATTATTGTTTTTAGCGGGCATTTCTTAAATGCTATTAACGCAACAGTGTATATTCGCATTCCGTGTAGACATTGTTGCGTAGTTTGAAAAATACCCTTAATGTCATTCCCGCGGAAACGAGAATCCAGTAAAGCATAAAAAAACTTGTTTTTTATATGCTTATTTTATCAAATATGTAACTTCTGTATCAATATTGAAGTTATTTTTCTGGATTCCTGCTTTCGCAGGAATGACATAAGAGCTATATATCAATCATTTAAATAATTTCCAATGTCGTTCTTGCGGTGGAGAATCTTCTCTTCCTTCAGAAAAAAAATCATTAGTAGGATTTGAGCTTAGTTCTGTAAATATTTCTTCCCAACTTTTTTGCGGTTTTAAGCTTTTATCTGATGATAAATACTTGAGTTCTTCAGAACCATTTTTAGTTTGATTGTTCATCAATATTTTTGTTTTTACATATTCTATATACTATAATTGTTTAAAAAACAATTATTAGTTATTCTACTTCATATTTCTTAAATGATCTTCTAATTTTCTTAGCTTTCTACCCTCGTTTACTATAGGCTTTACATAGGGTTGCATTTTGGCATTTTCTCTATATTTATTAATCTGATCGATCTGAGCATTGACTTCATCGGTAATGGCTTGCTTTCTATCCTCTATTTTATTTAATACTTCAGTACTATATTCATAATTTTTAACATCAGCATTAAAGTTATTAAGCTCTTCAGTAATCTTTTGGTCTATTTCAGCTCCCTCGGCGGTATCTTTAACTTTTTGTGCTATTAATGCCGGCATTTCTTCGATCTTGATATCATCTCTTTTGAAATGATCTTTAAGCTCTTTATAAGTTTGCTCTAAATTTTCCTGGGCTTTCTCGTGCATAATATCATAATGCTCTTGGCGACGAACATATCGATCTCCATCTATAAATTCTGCATGTTTTCTATGAGCGTTATCTATCATATCGCGCATCTGAGAATCAGTAGCTTTCTCACGCATAAATCTGTCGCCCATCATTACCGGTTCACCTTCCTCAAATAACCTACCCTGCACCTCATAAATAAGCTTTCTTTTAGCTAATTCTTGATAATATTCCACATCACTATGTCTACCTGCTTTTTCTAGTCTTGCTAGATATTCCGGTGATAATATATCTGCTTGAGCAGCTAGCGCCTCCTTATTAATATGCATTTGGAGCTCTTCATGTTCTCGTGCTTTTTCATCATCTTTTAATTTTTCGCTATAAGTTCTAAGCCTTGGATCGTTATATTCAAAATCATGCCATTCGGCACTGGTTAGATTACCCTCATAAGCATCACGTAAATCTTTACCGACTATTGCAGTTAAAGCTCCTCTTTTTATTCCTGTATAACCTGCATATATTTTTTCGCCTATACCTACACGCTTTTCTTCTTTTAATTTACGTTTTGTATCAACACGATGTTCTATCTCTTGCCAGCTTCTAAGAACTCCTATATTCTTACCAAACAGACCAACACCTCGTCCAGACATTTCTTGGTGAGCATTTTTATAAGCATCTTGATAATCTCTAGTAAAGTTTGCATCGCTAGCGAGTTCACGTAAGTTAGCATCTTTTAATGACTTATCAAGCTCAGCTTTTTGTTCTTTACTTAAAGCAGCGTAATCTTTCACTCCATATTTATTTGCAGCAATTTTATCTCGAAGCTGAGTAAACTTCATTTGCGATAGTTCTTTTGCTTTTAATTCATTCCCCTTAGGTAAATTCTTTAATAATCCTGCAATACCGTTTTCATAATCCGTAATAGCATTCATTTTTACATCTTTAGAATCTATACCGTATTTTCTCTTAACCTCATTTTGTACGGTTTTATTTGCTGAAGAACTGAGAGCTTGCTTTTCAAGTCTTCCCATCATCATATTTTCAAATTTCTCAGCAAAAAACATACGAGCTTGCTCTTTCCCTGCACTTACACGGCTAGTTACAGGTGCACTTACCGTCTTAGCCACATAATTTAGCGGTCTATTCATTTGTTTCGCTGCAGATTCATAAGATTGCTGATTAACTTTTTGTATGTCTGTTAAATTACCTGAAGTACCGGCAATAAATTGTGCCGTCGATATAGCAGTATCGTTAAATTTACTTAGCAAATAAATAGACACAAAAATTAGTAATATCCCGTCAAGTTGGACAAATTTCCCATTTATAAAATTACTAATTCTTTTTGCATCTTTAACTAAATCTAAAAACGGTAATTCAATATAGCGTTCATCCATACACTCATACGCAGCACAATGCTTACATTTATCAGGGTCATTCTTACAAGAATCATCTACTATTATATGATCTTTAGGAACTAATATATTTGCTTTGTGGAAATTATTTATACCACCTTTCATCGGTACTGGGAACCACCAATAAAATATTGAATTACCCAGGCTTGGATCTATATCCTCAAGGAAGCTACCGAATATTTCATTTATCGGACCTAAATTAGGAAAATCATGTTTACATACCGCAAAACCAAGCGTTGAATATATTTCGGTTCTGACAATCATTGAAATAAAAGCGATACCGGCAAATAAAATTATAGGCTGTAATGCATATGATATTAATTGTCTTAACCAATTCTCAAATAACGAACGAGTTATATTAAACAACATGAAACAAATAAATATCGGTCCCATAATTATAATCATACCGATAGTTATAAGAGCGGTTAGATAGATAATAGTGGCTTTAAATATAAGAAAGAAAATAAAATATAAAGCTATTAAATATAGAATGATATATATAAAACCAAGCCAATCAACAAATAGTAAAGAAAATAATTTAGATAAAGTTTGAGAAGAAATAAGTAACCCAAGCAAGCTTTGAGAACCGGGACCAATAGCCGAAGCTTCATTAATTATTTGCAGTATTTGCTGAACCCCATCAATAAAAAATACGAATAAATAATCATGAAAAAATGTCCAAGCTTTATCCGTACTTAATAATATTGAGACTATACTAACTTTTAATATTCTCACTATAAGTTCGACATGAGTAAGGTTTATATTACCTATTAAAAAGGAAAAGCTTGTAAACATTATATATAGAGTTAAAATAGCCGAGAGACTCATCCTATAACCTGACGTATCAATTATTTGTTGATAAGTTTTCTTTATAATCCCATCCTTACCAAATAATACTCCTTTTATCAAATCCGTTAAAAATTGTAGCGGATCGGGTCTAGTATCAGTAACTCCGGACTTTATTACTAATCTATATTGCCCGCTATTATCATTATAAAATTTATCTATAATCTTAAAATAAAGAGGAGATTGAGCATATTTTGACTTATCTTCACCTTTATATTGATAATTTATACCGCCGGCTTCCAAGAATTGTCCTGTACTACTAATACTATAAAATTCATAGCCCGAAGTAAGCTCCTCTCCTAAATGCTGAGTTATACCTTGCGGTTTACGCTGTGAGTCCGGTGAAATATTGGGATCAGTATTTTTAGCGGCAATAAGAAAATAAAGCCCGACACCGTTTGTCATTATACATGGAGCATTACTAATCATTGCATCATTTTGATTTGCGGGATTAGGAGTACACATATCAAGTCTAGTATTATCCCAAAAAGTACATGGTTGTAGCTTAACGCAAAAAGCAGCCAAAGTAGTTGTGTTATTTTTTTGACCATACCATGGACACCATGCAGATAACTGACCTGAAGTATTTTTATCGCCAAGTATATAACTCCACGGTCTTACCATAATGGTTAAAGGATAGCCGTTTACTTTATAAGCACTATCACGCCATGGTGCTACCTGATTACCTTCCTGTCTTGAAGTAATTTCTTCCAGATCATATCTAGCAGAGACATTGACTTTGATAAAACCGAAATCATCAGGGTCAATACAAGTATCGCCGGTACAACCGGAAAGCAGCAATAGCGATATTAATAATGTAATAAAAATATTTTTGTTCATTTATTATGTGTTATTTCCATATGTCTTAATTTCAATGTCATTGCGAGCGACCATAGGGAGCGTGGCAATCTCATGAAGCAGTACTAAATTCCTGAGATTGCTTCGTCAATTGCTATGCAATTTCCTCGCAATGACGGTGAAAATATTTACAATTATTCTTTCTTCTCTCCTTCCTCTTTCTTCACATCATTACGCTCAGCAAGAAATTTATTTGTAAATTCACCACCTCCTTCCGGTTTTCTAGCTTTATAATTTTGATCAATTATCTTGTCTTTGAAAACTCTAGCCGGAGCCATTGCAGCCTTTTTAATCGGTTTTGTTACTGAATCTATATCCTGTATAACGGCTCCCACAGGATCAGAACGTTCTTGATAATTGCCTGATATTCGTGCCGGTGTAACATTTGTAAGCATTCCAACTACTATATTTACAAAAGCTACTAAACTATATGACATCAAGCAATATGAATAAAATAATAAAGCCGTAGTAAATAATACTAAGAAAGTATTAGCATTGTTCGTTAGAATATTCGAGCTACTAATTTCTGGAACATCCGGTACATAGAAAGGTATTCCGGGTAGGAACGGTAATGTAAAAGAGAAATGAATCGGAATACCAAGATTTGTTAAATCAAGCCCTATTTTTATTGGTATAAGAGTATCCCAACAGGCTCTAACTACCACTTTTAAAAGCTGCTCAGATAAAACCTGATCTATCAATAAAAAGAAAATCAATAATATTGTCGGCTGCACTACATAGCTAAGCAATGTCGATATCCAATTATCAAATAAACTTTTAGTTTTTTCAAATAACATTAATATTATAAAAAACGGTGCCAATGAAATCATAACAGTTACCCCTATGAATGCAATAACATAACCTATTATAACTTCTAAAATAGCTCTAAAATAAGTAATAAGTGAATAAATGGTTATAATAGCGATAAATGCTAAACCATTATGTATCTGTAATAATTCAATAAATAGTAATCCCCAAATCCTACCGTTAGTATATTTATCAAATATAGGATCAATAAAACCAAAAATATTAGATCTAGAGCTTGTAGCACCTACTACGTTAGTTACAAAGAAATCAATACCGTCAGTAAATGCACTAAAGAAGTATGTATTAAAGAAGCTCCAACTTTCTTCTCTAATTAAAAAAGCTACTATAGCTATTTTGCATATACGTGTTATTACTTCTACGGCAGTTAATTTTAATGCTCCTGCAACGAACATTAGCCCAAATATAGTAACATAAAGGGTTAATGCAGCTTTAGCTAAATTCTGCACCGCAGAATTTTTAACTAACTTAATATAAAAGTTTTGACTGAAAGTTCTAAACTGATAGGTAATAGGTTTAATAGCACCGTTATATATTATATCAGAAAACCAAGTTGTACCGGTATAATTAGCATAATTTACACTAACTACCCCTTGTATATTACTATTAGGATTTACAACCCTTAACCATAAATATCCATCTTGCGGGGCATCAGTCGCAAAGTTATAATCTACCGGCATACCACGAACAGATGGATCAGGTAATGTACCATCAGACGTTATTAAATATTCTAACTTTATATTTTGTTGATCACCAGGATTAATTGAATTTGCCCCATTACCTATTTCAACAATCATCGCATAACGACCAAAATATAAAAAATTAGCTGACCAATCATTCTTATTTATATAATCTACAAAACTAGCATAATTTGAAAAATTTCGGCTCCAATCACTCATTAAAGCTGAATTACTAAACATGTTACTAACTTGCCAATCGCTAGTAAAATCCATAGTACCACCGCTAGTGGCTTGATAATATATAAAGCTACTTTGAGTACTGCCTGAATTTACAAAACTCTGATCTCGTCCCTTAATAACCTGCCCGCCTACTTTAATTATCATCCCTCTACCTTGATCGTAATAGCAAGCAGGGCTAGTATTTATACCGGCATTAGCAGGACAAGCATTAATTAAGCCCATGAAATACTGTACCGCTCCCGTTATCATAGGCTTACCGACTATTACTCCATTATCGATATTTTTATACTTTGTAGCAGTACCCGTGCCGCTACATACACTTTTTCTTTCCTCATCTATCATATTACACACCTGCTCTGCAGAAGAATAAATTATTCTATTATCAAAATCTCCAAGGTTACTTTGAGTATAAAGTGCAGAAGCAGCGAATATCGAGCTATCAAGTTCCTGTGTTAGAATATTATCTACGGTATTAGGAAGTTTTAGAGTATTAGGGCTAAAAAAATTATCTTTACCAACTAAACTAATATTTACTACATCGCCGGCCTTAACTTCAATTCTCGAATTACCGTTAGAATAGTTAAAATATTTAACAGCATCAGACATTTTAGTAAATGAAAGTGCATCAAGGTCTTTATCAGGCGGTATAGTCCCCAGTGTTTCACTATTATCGTCCGTAACAAAACGAGGAAATCCTAAAGCTTCAAATTGTAATTTAGAATAATTATAAGTTTTAATGAAAACTTGCGGCATACTAAACCTTGGATCAATTCTATATAATACTAGATATTTTCTAGGTTCAGGAGTCATACCTGAAGTAGACCAATTTATTTTTAACAATTTACCTTTCTGAACAGTATTACCTGTTGATTGCCAAATTCCGGCTGTAGGTAAACTAATTCCTATATTACCCTCTTGAAAACTTGTAAATTTAGGCACTTCTAAACAACCGAATAAGCTTTTTAACCCGACAAAACTGGTTGACATCCATGAAAAAGCATCATCGGCTTTAGCTGGCATCGCCATAAACAAAACTAATAAAACTAAACTCTTAAGAATTTTCATAATTTTAAATTGTTATCCAACACGTCATACCGTGGCTTGTCATAGTATTAAAAGTAAACCCGTCATTGCGAGCAGCTGTACGGCTGCACGGCAATCTCATGAAATAACTCCTGAGATTGCTTTGTCAATTATTTCATAATTTCCTCGCAACGACGATTTTCGATTCACCCTCTATTTCGGTGTTTCAGGCGTAGGTGGTTCTTCATTTGTCTTTTCGCCCCCTTCTTTTGGCGTATTTTTCCTATTTTTCTCAGCCTGATCTAATGTCTTATTGCGTTGTTTTAATCGTGCTTCCGCTCTGCCGGTAATACCTTGTCTTGTTTTATAATCCATTCCTATTGAACTTAATGCTTTTTGTCCTGCATCATGAGACATTTTACCACCAATTTCAGTAGCCGAAGGCCCAACAGCACTAGTTAATTTTACTACCATACGTCCTGAAAATTCGACATAACCGTACATACCGTAAGCAATAATAACTAGAGCTACAATATTTTGCATATTTACTCCCATCATACCCGACATATAATCCATTCCCCAAGGGGCAAACCAATTAATACAGAAGATAGGTACATTCAGCAAGGCAATAGGTAAAATAGTACCGATAAACGGAATTTTTATCGGTAAAGCACATTTCCAACACACGCTATAACCTAAAACAAAATCTAGATAAATGGTAAATAGTTGTGTTAGCACTATAATACCTGCCATCATAACTACCGGTTCTATCATATAGCGGATCGTAAACCTCACCCAATTATCAAATAAATACCTAGTAAAATCAAATAATAAGAAACTAATAAATAAAGGGGCTATACCGATTAATATACAAGTTGCCATAAATGCCATAATATAAACGGCAACAGCTCTAAGCGCCGTAATAATTACTATACCAACCGCAATAAAAGTAATTATAAAATATATAATACCGCTAAGCCCAAGAGAAAGAAGTGCAAGTAATTGAGCGATAAAGGTTTGACTAAAAAATATTTTACTCATTACTGCATCTAAAAACATGAAAGGATTAGAAATAGTATTAGTAGAAGTAAACAAACTATATCCACTCATATTAGCAATAATTGAGTCTGAAAAATTGGTAATTGTATCAAAAAGATAGTTATTGAAAAATTCAAAGGTATTACCGTTCATAAGTCCGCTAACTACCCCGATTTTTGCTATTCTAATTACTAGCTCTTTTTGGTTTATCTTAGCAAAACCAAGCAAAAACATTGCTCCGTAAGTCATCACATACAGAATTAAAATTGCTTTAATATAGGTAAAAAAGTTAGTACAGGATGAGCTATCATTAGCTTTATAACATACCATATTTTTAAAAATAGAAGTAGCAGCCCCTTGCACTTTAGTTTTAAATAACTGAAGTAACGGATTCATTACTTTAATAGTAAAACTTCCTACTTTTAAGGATGTTGAGAAATGTACTTTATAGCTACCTTCACTATCTTTATAGTCCCTTAAATTATTACCAGGATCATTTAGAATTTTCATCCATATATAACCCGCCTCATTTGCGTTAAAGCTATATTTACCTTCACTATCAACGCTAATTCCTTGAGGTGAATAGGTTTTACCGCTAGTATTCGGGTTTTCCGAAGGCTTTACTATTATGTATTGCACTCGTCCTCGATCATCAAAAGTATCGTTAAAACTATTACCGTTTTCTCTATAGCATTTAGTCTGTTTAATATTTAAAACGTATCCTCCCGTATTCTTACTACTATCTTGTGAGGTAGGAGACCACAGCCTATATTGTAAATAACTTTTTGCAATATTACTGTTAAAAGGTATATTATATATAACTTTATATAAATATTTACCGTCTTTATCTTTATAGTCAGGCGGTTGATCTGTATCTGCAACAAATTTAGCAAATTCTAGCTTAGAAGGCAGAGCTTGACTTACAGAACCCGCATCATTCATTTGATATATTAATCCAGTTGGTCCTTTGCCTCCTTTACCGTCCGCCGTATACCAAAATCTCCGATTCTTTTGAAAATCTCCATCACTACATATGCCCGAAGTACAATTTACACCTCCAATATAATCTTTATTTTTTGGATTACGATCGCGAACACTATCAGGACATTT
Source organism: Rickettsia argasii T170-B (assembly GCF_000965185.1). Lineage (NCBI taxonomy): Bacteria > Pseudomonadati > Pseudomonadota > Alphaproteobacteria > Rickettsiales > Rickettsiaceae > Rickettsia > Rickettsia argasii. The sequence continues at coordinate 26,890 of NZ_LAOQ01000001.1, read as the reverse complement.
ATCATCTGGAGGAATATTAGCATTATAAGAACATTGAAGGGCTGAATAGTCGATAAATAATTTACCTGTGTTGTCAGACCACGAAAATGTAAAACTCTCATCATCTAGGTAGTTTTCTGGTGCTGGTCTAGTTATATTAACCCAAGCCATACATTTCTCTGTACATTCTGGTATCTTATCACAATAAGGACTACAGCCTAATGCTCCCCAGTCGCAACCTATTTGCTCCCTCCAGGTAGGGCACCTCCATGTGACTTGACAATTCCAATAATTCTCTTTTAACTCGCAAGCATTGACATATTCACCTGAATAAACAGAATATTTTCCACAAATTGGATTATAAGTAGTTTTATTCTCTGAACAATCTTTCGTAACTTCAGCACCTTTAAAAGCATCCTTAACTGTCGCATCCGTATTAGCAAAATTAGGAGATATGGACACTAAAACTCTATCATTGGCATATAATTCGGCAATATTACGCCATTCATTATTTTTTGCATCCATTATTAGAGAGACAGGTGGATTATTTGTATCGTTGATACGAGGAATCGGAATCATTTGACCGTTATCGTCTAAATTAGATCCAGCCCCTGTACGTTGTAAATTATCTTTCGGTATATAAGCTAAACACAAACTAACCTGACCGACCACTTGTAAATTCACCGGTTGGCTGTTTTCTACTAGCACCTGAGTATTTAGCCATTCACCGTAACGAGTAGGATCAGGAATAAGCAGAGTCGTGCCGTCGGGCAATATCTTAGAAGTGTTTACATAATTAGCATTAGCATTAAGGGTTATAGTACCGGTTATTGAATCCGCCCCTCCTTTACCATCTGACGCATATCTCATGTAGCAGCTGTCACCGACTTTTACTGCTCCTATCATACCAAGTGCTGCAAAAATAAAGCAAACTAACGTTGCTACTATAGCAAGTATTCCTAAAACTTTTAATAAGTTACCCTGCATATTCTATCATTTACCTCCACCCGAACCGCTTGCTAAATCAGCTCCTTCGCCTGTGCCGCTTTCTAAATCCCCGCCTTGCTGCTTTCCCTCTTTACGCTTACCTCCAACACCCGGCTTATCTCCTACCAGCGGCTTACCTTGCGAAGCCATAGCAGCATCCTTAAGGAAAGCTGCTCCTTTCTTTACTAAACCAACGATTTTAGTGGGACTTGCCGTTACTGCATCCATATTAGGACCATTAGTTAAATCAGAAGCAAATCGCCCTATAGATTTAGAGAAGTAATAAAAAATAACCGAAAATACTAATACGCATAAAAGTTCCGCTAAAATAGATACAACATCTCTAACAATTGATTTTATTGGAAAAAGTATCAATAAATGCTCTTCCCAACCTTTACCTGCATAATATTCTAACATTTTATATCCAAAACTTTCCTGACATTGATCTGCCCCGCCAACAGGAAGCATTAACTCAAAAGTACTAAATCTAATATCCCCTTTTTCATAATCATATCTAAGGAATTCACAATTTTTAAATATTGCGGAATCATACATAGTTATTAATAAAGCTATAAAACCTGCTATTATTGCCGGCTGCAATGCACATGAAATACATACTTTTAGCCACCCGTCAAAATAAGCTTTTGTACGAGTAAATAGAGCCATAGGAATGAATATAGGAGAAATATATGTCATAACGTAAATAGTAATCATGCAAACTAAATAATGCGTAATAAAATATAAAAGTATAGATAAAAATATTACAGAAAATACTAAACCTGCTGCAAGTATAATAACGTTTCCGGCCATAAAGAATCCAAACATAACGGTAAAAAATCTAACTGCTCCTGCTTTACTTAAATCCTTCGGTCTGTCATTTTTGCCGTCAGGATCAAAATTAGGTATAGGTATATTATTACCACGGGGACCATTACCTACCACACTCCCTAACACTCCATTCTTATCTATATTATAAAGTAAATCCAAACCAAGATAATAACCTATACGGCAATCAATCGCGTCCCATAAACTGTAAAATTTATAACCGTCCTTGTACTTTGAATTATCAAATTGACATAATCCTCTAGAACCTGCTGCATTAAAGATCATCTGCGCAAAGTCCGGTGCTGCTCCTGTCAAAAGAGGTAATCCATATTTTAACATACCGTTTTCTTTTGTCGGCTGACCACCGCTAAAATCTAAAGGTCCAAGACCGAGAGAAAAATAAGCAACAAATAAGAATTTTATTACAAAAAGAGCTATTTTTTCAGTACTTGCATATTCTGTATTTAGAGCCATATTAAAGGCAAAAAACATAGTATAAAGAATTAATGCCGCACCTATAATTCTCTTTAAATAACCTTGAAACGTAGAAAAAGCAGCAAGATTAGTTATTCTAGAATTTTGATCTTGAGCACTACAACTCTTTCCAGCAAAAAATATTTTATTAAGCGTTTCGCTCAAACACTGAACTGCAAGACCGGAAAAATTAATTAACGATTGACTATAATTTGCTCCCGTATAGCAATTTTTTCCTATATTACAATTCTCATCCTCAGAAGGAGGTGAAGTCGGTGTAGCACTCAAAGATTTACATGCTACCGGCATCGGTCCCCTTGACGTAGGCATAACTAAACATAGATCATTATCCCATTTTTTAACCGTTAAAACGATATTCTTTAATACAGGATTTGCTCCAAGATCAGGATTATTATCGGTACTTAAATCACTAATCTTTTTAGAGTCACCTTCATTTAAAGTATACATGGTGCAAGGGCTACTACTACCTTCTACATTTTTAAAACAAAATGTTATACTAGACGCAACTGAGTTACAATTACCTCTCGGATCTTTCATATCAATATTACGAATTATATAGCCATATGCCGTGTCCGTTTCTAAATACCCATCTGAAGTAGTCGGTAAACTAGAACATGATTCTCCAAAGCCGGCAAAGCTAGCTAAGCTTACAGACGCTATACAAACTATAATAAATATCTTTAAGGTTTTAAGAGTTTTCATTAGAACTATTATCTTTTTTTTCTGTTACTACGCCGCTTTGTACTAACTCATCCCATGCCTTTTCAGCATTTGCACATCGTTCTGATATTTCTCCTTCTTCTTGTTCTCTTACTCTTCCTCCTCCGCTTGCAGCAATATTATCATTTGGTAGTCCGCCTTTCCCTACCTCTAAATCACTTGCTCCTCCACCTTGACCAGCTTTTAAATCACCAACTCCTCCTCTACTTGCTATCTGATCGCCCCCCTTAGTTGCAGCACCCGCAGTAGCAAGTACTGCCATAGCTGCCTTAAATATTGCTCGCGGTTTTATAGCAACATTATTAAGAGCTACTCCTTCCGTCATATCTGCAGCAAATTCAGCTAGCTGACTACTAAAATTATACATCAAATACAATGTAAAACATGCCGTAACTAACGCAAGCAAAATATTTTTAATTTTCTCAAAAAGCACTTTTGGAGACATGAAAAACATTCCGGGACCCAAAACTACTCCTGATAAAAACTGGAATTTAGCAAGAAATTTATCGGTAGGGGTATTACCCGGTTTACTATCGACAATTTCACTTACACTATCTTTTGCAAAGTTAAATGCCGTGGTAATAGGGTTATTTAACATATAACCTAAACTATTTTGACAGCTTTCTACGGCATCTTTATCAGGATATTGTGACGTATCATCCCAATCATTATTAATGTAAAATATTAAAACATCCCTCTTAGACGTAATGCCACCTTGAATTTTGTCTTCTATACTATTGTGAATTAATTTGCTCTTATATTGACATTTACCGTAGAAACCATAATCATATACCGAAAACATCGTGATCATAAAAGTAACTACCACCATAGGTTGTAGCAAGAACGAGATCATTAGTTTAACCCAGCTATCAAAATAATTTCTTGTATATGAGAATAAAAACATAGGTACAAAAAGAGGAGCCAAAATACCGAGTATTACTATAGATATCATACACATAATCGTTGCATTAACCATAAAGGCAGCAACCGAAATCACAAGTAACGGATAAGAAAGAGCGAGTGACACCAACATCATATTACCGGAGATTATCGCCGGAATTAGCAAATAAATATATGGTGGAGCACTAAAACTAAAGAAATCAAAATTTAAAAAATCATGACTGCGATAAGCATTTTCGACAAGTAACGTAGATAATATATCAAGCCCTAAATAATGAGCTACCCTACAATCTAATGCATCCCATAATGCAATATAAGAAACGGTACCGTCATAAGAAAGATTGTTAAATTTACATAAACCGGACGGAGCAGCATTCATAACCCAACTTGCTAAACCGTTTATACCGTCAAGTAAGAAAGGAAACGCCCACTGAATCATGCCATCTAACCGGTCATACGGAGAACCATTACCAGGGGTTATATTAATTCCTATTGAAAAATAAGTTACGAATATCATTTTCAATATAAAATTTATATACTCACTTTTTGGCGGCACTTCACCTGCAAGTAATAGTTTAAAGCCAAAAAACATAACATATAAAGTTAGAAAAGCCGTAACTATTTTATACATTCCTACTTGAAACTGAAAGAATGCACTATCTTGCCTTGAAACCAAATTAACCACTTGGCTTACATTATCAAAACTACAAACATCTTTACTAATTAGTAATCTAGCAATCATTTGCCTCATACATTCTATAAGAGGAGAAGTCATGACTACTGCAGTTTTTGAAGCATTATAAGCTTTTTGATAACATCCATCACCCGCTGCACTACAGGAAACTAAAGCTAAAGGATCGGTGGGAGTTTTATTTGGATCCTCAATAAAATCCTTATCTGCTACATCCATAAAGTTATTATACATGGATTTTGGAAACGGCTCTTTCATATATTTACAGCCGACGGGAACGTCTCCTGTAAATCCTTTTGTCGATACGCATATTCTATCTTTATCTTGAATAACTTTCCAATATATTACAGGAAAGCCTAAATCAAATGCAAAACCGTCATCACCGGGCTTACCACTATATGGAACATGATATTCCTTTTTTTTATTTGCCCACGCTGTCTTTATATCATCCCAAGGGTCGCTCCCTGTTAAGACGGCTTTAGCAATAGCAAATGCCGATTCTGCAACAGATTTTGCCCGAGATACAATTAATTTAGCATTATTACATAAAGCAAAGCGTAATTCTGGATTTTTAGGATCAATTCTGTTTTCACGAGTACATTGACCTCCGGGGAAATTCCCAAAGTTACTATCGTTAAATAAATCACTGTCGTTTATTTTAAGCTTTAAAAACGTATTCATGTATAAAACGGGAGAGACAAGATTCATTACCGCAAAAGTAAAGAACGGAGCAACAATACATGTATGAGAAAATTCAGAACGCAGCAAATCGCCTACGCCTTGGGTTTCGCAAGTTAAGCCACTCAAAATATCTATAATGCTATCAAGAGTATCTTTAGCATGAGCTTTAGTAACTAGCCCTAAATTTAGGGCAAAGCTTAATACTAATGTTATAAGTATACTACGAGGAAATAATTTCATAACTAGTTACTTGCCTCGCATTGTAAAAATGTCATCCCGTGACTTGTCCACGGGATCTCAGAATACACTCTGTGAGACAAGATCCCGCGGTCAAGCCGTGGGATGACAGACAGGCATTTATAATGTTTTAACTGCTTCATAAAATATAGGTAACCATTTATCCGGATCATTGCCGTGTTTCTCTCTAATTTGATCGAGCAATATTACAGTCTCAACTCTACCGGATAAAACACTGATTATGTTATCCATACCATCTAAGCTAACTTTTGCCACTACGGCATCTATTCCTTGTTTTATTAAAAAATAACGTGTAGTAGGGTCGGTAGTTTTAATTAAAATATATTCTCGCTGACTCAACATAAATGCACTACGATAAATATCCGTAGCTTTCAAATTAGGTAAAAAAATCTGCGTAGCTGTTTGTTGAATCAACGTATCACTAATTCTACTTTTTGCAGCATCTTCGACACTCTGCGTAGCAAATATAACAAAAGTATTTAATTTTCTCAACACTTTTAACCAATCTTTGATCTTAGGTGCAAATACCGGATTATCGATTAAAGCCCATGCTTCATCAAGTACTATCATAGTTTTCTGCCCATCTAAAGAGATATTAATACGATGGAAAATATATAGTAATACCGGTGCAAGGCTTACAGGATCTTTAAGTAATTCAGTCATATCAAAACCGAATACTCTTGCTTTTTGTAAATCAATATCATCTATTTCATTGTCAAATATCTTAGCGTGTGAACCTTTACCAACCCACATTGCAATCCTACTTGCCAAACTATTTGGTGTATCAATACCAAGAAATGCTATAACATTACTAAGCCTTCTGTCTTGTTTTGCTAATCTAAAATTACCGCTTACCGCTTGAGATAAGATTTTATTATCTTGTGCAGTTAAACTTTCACCGTTAGAAGTTACAAGCACGCGAAGCCACTCTAAAATAAACGTTCTATTCTCACTAGTATCTTCAAGCTGTAAAGGGTTAAAGTTGCATTTTAAACCCGGATTAATTACTGTATAAACTCCGTTTAAAGCACGTATAAATATTTCTGCTCCTCGATCTTTATCAAAAAAGAACATACGAGGTTTGAATTTTTGTGCTTCAGCACATAAGAAATTCATCAGAACTGTTTTACCGGCACCGGTTGGACCGATAATGAGAGTATGTCCAACATCTCTTACATGGAAATTAAAATAAAACGGTGTACCTGAAGTAGTATCAAGTACTGTGACATATTCTCCCCAATGGTTATCTCTAATTTTACCAAGCGGATAATTATGTTGTGAGGCAAAGCTAGCCATATTAAGAGTATTTATAGTGGATTTACGCACTATATAATCCATATTTCCCGGCAACTGTCCCCAATAGCTAGGTTCCATGTTAACTTTTTCTCTAACCGGCTGAATTCCTGAATTAGAAAGCTCAACTGCTGCCATTGACAATATATCTTCCAAAGCTTTAATATTATTTGCGGAACATAAAAGCGATAAATGATGCTCACCGAAAGCGATATCACCGCTAGTGGCCATATCAAGGGCCGTATTAATTTCAACAATTTGTGAAGTAGCTTTATCACCGGATTGTATCATTCTATTTTGCTGTAATTGCATTTTACTGATCGCTACTGTTCTATTAACAAAGACAAAGCTTTGCGTCATAACAAATTCAAAAGGCATTTGCAGGAATCCATCAAAAATTCCTGCCGAAGTATTAGGACCGTATTCAAGTATACTGATCATTCCGGCATATTTCTTGCCAAGCGGACTTCTTGCTTCAATAGTACGAGAATCAAAAAATAAGCGATGAGTCGGTAAATATTCGTCAATAGTACCACGCGGTAATGCTATAGGACCCGGTGAATCGCCGCAATTGATTAAAGATGAAAGGAATTCTAAAATTTCACAATAACTACCTGACTGCGTTTGACGCACTCCAAGTAATCTTGCTCCGTAACTTCTGAATGTATTAATCACTCTAGTTGACATTTCTTGAAGATTTTCTTTCATCTCTTTCATGTCGTTTTCCCAAGCGGTTTTATTAGATTTCTGTCTAAGCTTCTTTAGAAAATACTCAACTATAGCAACACCGCCAGTATCAGGCTTATATAAAATACTAACATATAATTCGTTAAAAAACGACCTAGCCCCAGCGTGTTTCTTACGCCATTCTGCACCTAAATAAGTAATAAAATCATTAGGGACTTTTACGGTAGGATCATAAGTAAATTCCGTATCGTCAAATATTACTGCTTTACGTCTTCTAATAGTATGGAAATACATAATGATATTTCCCGAAGCCATATTTTTAAGTAAGGCATTTCTGATATTCTTTTTAATGTCTAGATCTTCATCATCAGCAGTTTCAAAAGAAAATCCATTTATTTTAATAACTTGTAATAAAGAATTATCTTTTGTTAAAATAGTATTACTATCCCAATGACATTTATAAGGAATAAAATGCGAAGTGGGTATTTCTTGTTTAGACTTTAATTCTTTAGCTGCTCTAGTTCTAAATAATTTCATTACCTCACCTGATTGAACTATTTTGATTTATTTTGTCAGTTATACCTCTTTTTATGTCATTCCCGCGTAGGCAGGAATCCAGATTTTTTGTTGTCATCCCGTGGCTACGACCACGGGATCTTGTATCACAGACTGTGTCCTAAGATACCGCGATCAAGACGCGGTATGACATTAAATGTTACTGGATTCCCGCCTACGCGGGAATGACATAAAACTCAAATATTATACGAATTTGCTCCGTAGTAAAATTTATTAGGACATTGGCTAGTTCTTGACATTTTATTTAAATATAGCTCTATGAATCTCGGTTCTTTAAAACATATAATATAAGCTACCACATGCAAAGCAGCTGCAATGAATAAAATCATAATACTGTTATTCCAAATAAATACTATCATCGTCATTATCATATTTAATGCAGCAAACTTAATACTTACTCCAAATATCATCGGCGGTCTAGTTAACCCTACAAATAAAAGATCGGATGCTAATGCTCCTGCCATAAAAAACCTCTATTAATTTATATTAATATCAAACATAGTTGACAATATTGAATTCGGTGCTTCACTATTCACAAAATATACGTAACCATTATTATTTTCAAGGGCATTAACTGCTATCTTAATTAATGCTTCTTCGATGAAATTATTACTATCATCTAACATTGATTTCAACAAGTTAATATCTCGTATTTTTATATTATACGGAAACGTCTCGGATACCTGTATATCTCATATGGCAATATTAAATGTTCTGCACTTAATGCAGAAGCAATTGTTGCTACCGTTAAGTTAACATTTAATAAATGCGTTTTCTCCTGATCGTCGCTCGCAAACGGTGCTATCACGGGTATAATATTATTATCTGCAAAATTTAATAAAATTTCTGGATTAATCATAATAGGCTCGCTTAAAAAACCAATATTTATAACATCATGATTTACAATTTTTCGGTAAGATAGTTTTGATTTTTTTGCTTGCAGTAAATTAGCATCCTTACCTGAAATACCAACTGCATAACAACCTATACTACTTAACTTTGTTACTATAAGCTTGTTAACGTAACTGGATAAAATTTCCATAATAATAGGATTATTTAGAGAACTATAGTCGCTTATTTTACTAATTTTTTGACTAAAATTTTCATCTATTTGTGATATTAAAGACGAACTGCGTAAATCAATATGATCATGTACTATATATATTTTAGCACCGCACATCTCAAGCAATCTAACAGATTCAATAAAAGCTGTAAATAATTTATCGTCAATAATAATAGTAGCAGGTAATTTTAGAACTATTGCTTGATTCTTCAACTCACTACTACACTTTATTATATTCTTAATTATAGCAATGTTATTTAATGAAGAAATACTATCTACCTCTTTATTTTTGAGGTTTGATGCATTTTGCCAAACTAGCTTTAAGTTCTCTTGCACCTTCTTTACTCCTACTGCTTACATACATAACATTACATGAGTAGTTTAAAGTTGCAAGAAAATTCTGTGCTTCATCGTTAAGGTTTTTATGATCCGTAACTTTATCGGATTTTGTGAAAATAATTTGAAATTCTCTTTTATTTGCAAATAATAGATCAGCTACTTTCTTATCATTTTCTTTTATACCCCTTCTTGAATCAATCAATAAGTTAACTAACCTTAAATTATAACTATTTCGTAAATAATAACTAATTAACACTCCCCACTGCTCTTTGACTGATATAGGAACATTAGCAAAACCATAACCGGGAAGGTCAACTATAATAAGTTTATCTGCAAGGTTAAAGAAATTGATTTGCCTAGTACGCCCTGGAGTATTAGAAACTTTAGCAAGATTTTTATTATTACATATCGTGTTTATTAGGCTTGATTTGCCGACATTTGACTTACCGACAAAAGCAATTTCCGGTAATGAAAAATTGGGGATTTGATTTATATTCATAACACCGGCTACAAATTTAGCTTGATGACGAAAAAGCTTACTGCCATCAGTTGATTTTGTAGGCACTATTTTCTGAGTAGTCATATGCAACAACACTGAGTTAGGAATGGCATCAGCAGACTAGCATAACATTAAAAAATATGGTAGCGGGGGCTGGATTTGAACCAACGACCTTCAGGTTATGAGCCTGACGAGCTACCAAGCTGCTCCACCCCGCAATAATTGAATTGACGATTTATCTGTGTTATATTTTGACTTAGTCCAATACTACGTGAATATTGTTAGTGTCATTCTTGCGTAGATACCGAGTAGTCGTAGACTGCACGGCAACCCAGAAAAAATAATAAAAAAATTCTATAAATCAGAATTGTTTACTAGATTGCTTTGTCAATTGCTATGCAATTTCCTCGCAATGACGATTTGTTATCCACAAACAAAGCCTAGCTAACTTCTTTCTTACTACCGAAAGAAAGACCTGAGAATCTTTTATTGAAATCACTAACACTTTTGTTTGATTGATTTACTACATTTCCGGAATCTTTATTCCATGCCGGATGCTTTCTAAAATCAACATCCATTAAAATTTCACCTGTAGGATGAGTAGACATTGCTTCAAAAACATCGCCTCCTACTTTAATCAAAAACTTTTTATATTCTGGATGTATACCGCTTTTCATAATGATTTTGCTGTTTTAGTCTGAATTATTTTTTTCTTAATAGCTCTAGCTTTACTTGATAAAATATTATCATCGGCTTTTAGAATATATGCATCAAAACCCCCGGCTTTTTCCACTGAACTAATACATCTAGCATTAACCGATAATCTATATTCCCCGGCTGTTATATCACTTGTAAACTTAACCGATCTTAGATTAGGTTCAAAACGTCTTCTAGTTTTACGCTGAGAATGTGATACATTGTTGCCGTATAAAACACCCACACCTGTGAGTTCGCACTTACGAGACATAAGCTAAATACCTTAAAACTTATAAAATATACTTCAAGTAAATGAAGAGTCATATACGAAGATCAACTTCAAAAAGCGCTAAGAGTTCACAAGCCGAGGAGCGGAGCGTATACTTAATACGTGAGCACCGCAGATCTTGTAGAACGACGTAGCCAATTTTTGAAGTTCATCGAGTATATACAATAGATAAAGAATATAAAGCAATACTCCCCTAGTGTCAAGAGATAATTATTTTGTAGCTACGTATTAGCTAATGCTTGATTTTTATTAAATAACAGAGTTTTATATAAAAATATAAATTAATTAAACTATTATAAATCTATGCTTATTAATGGGAATCCAGTTCAAGGTAATATCACCGGACTAATTAAAAAATTAGGAGAGTTGCCTTCAAGTTTTCCTGAATATATTTAGTAATCTTACTCCAAAACCATTAAGTATAAAGGAGCAAATTGATCATAATCAAGCAGCTTTTTGTATAATGAAGGATTAAAATTATATAGCAAAGACAATCATCTTGTTGCTCTTAAACCACTACAACAAGCTGAACAAATTGCTATAGATCAAACTGACAGTAATTTTCTTTCCTATATCTAATACTATGATAGGACGTAGCTATCAACAGCTGGGACTGTTTGGTAATGCTATTCAACAATTTCAAGATAGCATAGAGAATTCTTTTGAAGCAAAGAAATATTATAATGTAGAAAATTCATACAAAAAATTATAGTCACTGCACATCAACAACAAGGAACATTAGCCAAGCTAATAATGACCAAGCTAAAGAATTAATGGCAAGATTAGCTTTAGGAGCTGCTTATAAAACTCAAAACCGTAAAGAAAATTCAATAGCGCAGTATGCATATGCTTACTCATTACAACAAGGTATAGTTGATTATGAAGCTGTTCGTGTGGAACAGTATAAAGTTGGTTTTTCTGATAAAGAAAAGATAGGCACTGATAACATTCAACAATGCGTTGCTGTAATTTTACATGATCCATTAACTAAAAAAACTGCATTAACCCATGTTGACAGATTTACTGATGCTAGTTCTTTAACACATGATGTAATAAGCAACTTTCCTCCTAATACTAAATTAGAAGCTTATTTAGTAGGAGGGTGTGATAGATCTGCAGTATCAATTGCGGTATCAGATGGTAATATTCGTAAAGTAACACAAGAATTAAATAACCACTTTAACGTAAATATAAAATCTACAGATATAGAAGACAAGGGAGCCCCATTAGGAATTATATTTGACCCAATAACATGTAACTGTTCCGGGTAGAGAGGATAAAACAACCGCTGCTAGACAAGTACATTTAAGTATAGGAAGTAATACTCCTGTACTTTATAAAGCTTTTGATTTAACTAAAAATAAAAATATACCTAATCGCTCTTTAAATGAAATCCAATAAAAACATATTATTCAGCAATATTTATTAGGATCTAATCAAAATCCTAATTCTATGGACACATGGCAATCTAATCAAATATCAAGACCACTTACTAAAGTAGCAGAGGAAATTCAAAAAACTAATCCAAAATTAGTAAAAAATGTAGTAACTAAAAATATTAGTAATCGAGTTCACGAATTGAATCTAAATGATCAAGAACAAACAAAAATTGTAAATAATTTAATAGCTAAAACTGATTATTTATTATCTAACAATTTAAATCCGTTGGAAAGTGTACGTTCAGAAATTAATAAAACATTAGCACTTACTCATTCTACCTACCAACAAGATAGTAATATTAAAAAATCCTAGATACAAAAAAGTGTACAAAAAATAAAAGATTTGTTCATAAATATTTTTAGTAGTAATAAAACAAAAAATGAACCAAAATTAAACTTAACAAGTGATAAGATATAAAAAAATATAAGTACTAAGACAAAAATAGCTGCACCTAGCTATACTCTTCCCAATAAAAATATTGCTTTACACAAAAATACTCAACAAAGTAAATAAACTATGCAAATTGAAATTAACTCACAAGAATATAAAATTTTTGATATAAATGATGATTTAGTAATTTATACTAAAGATTTAAATGAAGAGATTGCCTGTAGTTTCTTTTCCGTAAAATTAAATAAAATAGCATTAGCTAGAAAATATTAATTCACAACAGTTAGAGCAATTAATTACTGACTTTAATCAGAATGAATTGATAGAACAAGATTTAATAAAAGTACGAATAATTGGAGGTAATGATTCGCCTGAATCATCTAAATACTTGGAAGATATTCGTACTACTTAATGGTATTGATAATAATACTAATATGATTAATATAATAGGTTTATATGCATGTAAAAATATACATCCCAATTCTTTTGAATTAGATGGCTATCACGGGGGAATTAGAGCTTTAGATTAATTGTAGAATATTAAATTGATACTATTAGAAGAGAAAATAGCAGAGATGTGGGGCATCACTAATAGCAATATTTATCTTTATGGTCCATTTAGTAAAGAAATAAAGATAGGTACGATGTATTTATACGTGAAATAGGCACAAGACAAGCCTAACATAGTACCGATAACGATTATACGGAATTTTGCAGGACTAACAATTAAAATAACTATTCCAAGAATAATTACTATTTTTAGTATATCATCTGTCGTATAAGAGCTAGAATTTATAGCATAAACATTTAGATTTATACCTAGAAATATTATTATACATAATAAGTTCTTAAACATTTTATACCTCTATAGGCCCAGTAGTTAATCCATTTATAAATTGTTTTAATAAGGATTATCACTATTACGCATTTCATCTTTACTACCGTACCATTTAATTTTTCCTTGATAAATCATAGCGACTTCTTTAGCTATTTTTGCGGCACTAATCATATCATGAGTTATAGTAATCGTAGTTGCCTCTAACTCTTCTTGGATTTTTATAATTAATTCGTTGATAACATTTGCCATGATAGGATCAAGCCCTGTGGTCGGTTCATCAAGAAATAAAATCGACGGTGTACTACAAATAGCCCTAGCAAGGGCTACTCTTTTTTGCATTCCTCCCGATAATTCGGCAGGGTAAAGCTCGAGTATTCTAGGGGATAAACCAACGGAATTAAGCTTTGCACCGGCAAGGTCATTTTTTTCTTTCTTAGATAATTTTTTAGTCTCGAAAGTAATATTATCACGTATATTTAAGGAGTCAAATAATGCTCCGCCTTGGAATAAAAAACCTATACCATCCATAATCTCAAATTTTTGTTTACTTGAGATATCTTGGATTTCTACATTATCAATAAAAATTTTACCTTTATCAGGTTTAATCAATCCTACTATATTTTTAATTAGAACTGATTTGCCGCTACCGGAACCACCTAAAATAACTAATGAACTGCCCTTTTTTACATCCAAATCTATTCCGTCTAACACCTTATGATTAGCAAATGATTTATATAATGACCGAATTTTAATTTTAAATTCTTCTACACTCATGCATACTCCAAATAAACAAAAAAACTGTATACTCGTTTAATTTGAAAAATTGGTTTTGTTGTTTTATATTTTTTGACCGCAGCGTACATAAACGTACGTGAGGATCAAAAAATATAAAACGCCTAGCTCTTTTCCAAATTAAACGAGTATACCTATACTTTAAAAAATAATTCGGTTATTAAATAATTACTGATTAAGATCAGGATAGAAGAATTCACTACTGCCGAGGTAGTTGCTCTTCCAACTCCCTTAGCCCCTTTACCTGAATAATAGCCGCTATAGCAACTTATTATAGAAATAATAAACCCAAAAACTCCCGCTTTAACAAGACCGGAAATTACGTCAATCGGTTCTAAATACTGAAAAGTACTGGTTAAATAAGCTGCACTATTAAAATCAAGTTTATATATCCCTACCAAATAACCGCCCATAACACCAATTATATCCCCGATTAAAACAAGACAAGGCATTGTAATAATAGCTGTTATTACTCTTGGAAAAACTAAATATTTAATAGGATCGGTAGATAAAGTATATAAAGCATCTACCTGCTCTGTTACTCTCATTGTGGCTATTTCGGCGGCGATTGATGCCCCAACTCTTCCCGCTACCATTAGTCCAGCTAAGACAGGTCCAAGCTCTCTAGTCAGCGACAATACTACTACCGTTGCAATAGAGCTTTCAGCTGAGAAACGGGAAAAACCGATATAGCTCTGTAATGCAAGTACCGCACCTGAGAAAAAAGTCGTCATCGCAACAACCGGAAGCGAGTGAAACCCGATAAATAATAATTGTCTGATGATTAAACTCAAATATAAAGGCGGTCTTATGATACTGCTAACGGCAGCAAAGCTAAATAGGGAGAAACTACCTACACTTTGTGCAAACTTTACAGTATGTTTACCTACCGAATTAGCTATATTGAATAACATTTGTATTTTTTCTATTTAATTTAAGTACGCTATGTCATTTCTGCGAAAGCAGGCATCCAGTAACCTCTAATGTCATCCCGCGACTTGATCGCGGGAACCAGTCTTTTTTAATTTTTTTCTGGATACCGTGGTCAAGCCATGGTATGACACAGATATCTATCCGATATACTTTCTTTTATATCTACTACCAAGGTTAGTTAATACCTCATACCCGATAGTACCTATAATACTCGCTATTTTATCGGGCGTGCAATAATTTCCGATAATTTCCGCTTCCTGCCCTAGAAAAATCTCGGACGGTGGTAGATCGGTAACATCGATATTTATTAAATCCATCGATACCCGCCCTACTATAGGAACGCTGCGACTGTTAATAAATACTTCACCTTGATTGCTAAAATTACGACTAAACCCATCGGCATAACCAAGCGGTAACGTTGCAATGACACTATCACGCTTAGTTGTAAAAGTCATATTATAACCGATATGGCTATCTAGTGTCAAATTCTGTAAGTGAATTATAGGAGCTTTTAAGGTTACGGGATTCTTTGTTAAGGGATTAAGACCATATAAGGCTGCCCCCGGTCTTGCTAAATCAAAATGGTAATCCTGTCCTAAAAATATGCCGCCGGAATTAGCAAGGCTTGCTTTGACGTTTGGGAAATATTGTAAACAAGCTTTAAATCTGTTTAATTGTTCTAGATTATAAGGGTTATCTATTTCCTCGGATATAGCTAGATGGCTTATAATATATTGTAAATCTAGCCCTTTTAACAAATCACGATCATTAATTAGCTGCTCTATCTCATCAGAGCTTAAGCCAAGACGATTAATCCCCGTATTGAAATGTAAATAACAAGGCAATAATCGATTTTTCAAATTACTAAATTTTTGCCAAATTTCTATTTGTTTTAAGTTATTTAGGACAGGTGTTAAATTATATTCTATCAGCTCTAAAGCATCATGTTCAAAAACGCCGTTAAGAACTAAAATATTAACATCTAATCCTAAAGCGTTGCGTAAATTCACTCCTTCTTCACTTGAGGCCACAAAAAAATGCCTACAATTTTCTTCTATTAAAACTTTAGAAATTTGTACTGCTCCAAGACCGTAACCGTTAGCTTTAACGGCAGCACCGACTAATGAGGTTTTGCAAATATCTTGTAATAAAAGGTAATTATTTTTTATTGTAGATAGATTTATTTCTACAGTACACAAGCTCATAGTTTATTAACTCTTTTACGATGATAGACAATACGGATATTATATGAAATTTTGTAGATAAGTCACTTGTTTCTATAGTATCCGTGATAAAAATATTGTCTATTAGACCTCTTACATAACTTGCTTCTAAAGGTAATTTGTACGTCAATCCAGTACTCGCATCCTCACTACTAAAGTGTACGCTGTGGTGCTGCGTTCCGTGTTTCCTACAAATTCCTCTTTATTAGCTTCGTTCTCCAAGAGGTCTATTATCGAATTTTTAGAACCGGCAGAAAGCACTGCATGAGTTATAAAAGCACTAACCGATAAAGTCGAATGTTCTTTTAAAAATCTCGCTGCTTTTACGATTGTTTCTCCACTATCTATAATATCATCAATTAATATGCAATTTTTGCCCTCTACACTACCTGTTATTGATATCATCTCGCAATTATTATTTATATCCCTTTCTTTGTTTATATAAGCTGAATCTATATTTAGTAAATTACTAATTTTTTGAACTCGATTGATACTTCCTTTATCAGGTGTAACTATAACGAAATTGCTATAAGTTCTTAAAAACGGGATATATAAATTTATAGGTTCAAGATTAGAAACAGGAATATTAAAAATTTCTCTATTTTATCGGAGTGTCAATCAATAGTAATTACATGGTTTACTCCGAGCTTCTCTAAAAAATCTGCTATTAACTTAGTAGGAATTATATTTTGAGAATTTATATTATCTTGCCTTGCATAACCAAAAATAAGGCATTACTAAAATTATTCGATTTGCTCCCGCTTTTTTTGCTGCATCTACTAGTAAAAACAACTCAATTAAGCGATCATTAACGGGTTTTGATGTGGATTGTACTATGATTATATCTTCATTATGAAACGATTTTTGAATTTCTACTTTTATTTCAGAATCATTGAAATAGGTAATTTGCGGCTCAATATATTTAATATTTAATGCTATAGCTAAACGCGTTGCAAGTAACTTATTACTACTGCCTGCTAAGATTTTCATGTGAGTGATTTATGTTGTTTAACGCTATTAGCGAGCGGGCTTTGTTGCGTGGATATCTAATCGTCATTGCGAGCAGTCGTAAACTGCGTGGCAATCTCATACAATAATAACAAACTCCTGAGACTGCTTCGTCACTTACTTCGTAATTTCCTCGCAATGACGACGAGGTGTCTACGCAACAATACCTCCTCACAATGACGATTTAAGATGACAGTGAAATAAGCTTAAGAACGACTTTCTAATTTTTGTATTAGTGCCTTAAAGCCTTGATTTTTTAAAGTATCGGTAAACTCGTCTTGTTGAGCTCCAATAAGACTTACACCTTCCGTAATTATATCAGAAACTTTAAAAACGTCTTTTCCGTTTCCTTTCATTTCACGCACAAGATACTCTACTTTAATAGGGTCTTGCTCTTTATTACTAATGATATTCATAGCAACCATAAAATCGGTTGAGCTTAAAGGACGAACTCCTACTATTTTAGGCTGTTTGCCTTTATAATCTTTTATTAAATCAGTATAAGATTTAGTAACATATTTAGAGTAAACTTTGATGAATTCCTGAACCTGCCCACCTGATAAAGTTTTTATCCCATTTCTGCCTAATGTATATTTAGCCATCCAATCAAAATCTAGGTTCTGAGACATTAACTCACGTGCTTTAGCAATTTTTACTCGCTCAGATAACTTACTATCGTTTAATATACTAGAAGCTTCATTTACTAAATTAGTAACGTAACTGTTCAAACCGGCAGGCACTTTTTCATTAGAATAAGCGGAAAACGTCATCACTAATAAAAATAAACCTGTAATAATTTTTTGCATATAATCCTCTTTAATTTCATTAATTCTTGGGTTTAGGACATTTAAAATTTTCAGGATATTGAACCGATGCTTCACGAGCACGATGTAATGCTGATCTAATAGCCACATAAGGATCGGTAGAATTCTTCATCACATAATCACTAAACGGTAATACAACATATCGATCGTTTATTTTACTAACTGCTAGTACTCCTAAGTCAAAATCATTATGAGTGTAGTACATTAATGGATTAAGAGCATAATTAGTAATTACCGAATCCGTCATATCTCTTGCGTTAGTACTACCGATTATCGGCAATACTAAATAAGGACCTGGGGCGACTCCATAATGTGCGAGGGTACTACCGAAAGTTTGACGATCAGACGGCAAACCTACTTTACCTGCCACGTCAAATAAACCGCCTATGCCAAGCGTAGTGTTAATGAGAAACCGCCAAACGCTTTTCATAGTTTTATCGTAATTTAACTGAAGCCCGTAATTTACCGCAGTAAGCGGTGTATCGACATTACTGACGAAACTATTAACGCGTGCTTTTACGTAATCATTCGTGATGTTCTTATAACCTATCGCTAAAGGACGCAATATTATATAATCTAACACAGAATTAAATACAAACACTTTACGGTTAAATTTTTCATATGGATCATAAACTTCCATGCAACCGTTTTCATTGCTTCCACCATTATATTTATATATGTCATTATCAACATATTCAAGATCAGCTCTTATCAATAATGAACATAAAATAATGGATAATATAATTAATATTCTCATTGATTTATGCTGTTTTCTTACAAACAATAATACTATATTTATTGTTTTCCGCTAGTATTATTTCTTCCGAAGTTAATATAGTAAAATTATTTTTTTGTAAAAAATTATTTATTTCATTCAAGTTAAAAATAAATTCTTTGCGTTTTACTGAAAATTGTGTCTTCGTCGCATTCGGTAAACAAAGAGCAAAATACCCTTGTTTATTAAGAGATGAGTATATTAAATTAAAATATTCTATTAAATTGTTAGTAAACGATAATCCGCAAAAACTAAAAATAATATCAAATTTATTAGAGTTTTGTTTTAAAAATTCATCGATAGCAATATTATATATTTGATCGTAAATTTTAGTGTTCGGATAATATGTTTCTTGTAACTTATTCATTAAAGCAGAAACTTCTACACCGGTTAAAGTAAAACGTTCCGGAAAACGTTTTTGTATTTCATAACCTACAAGCCCTATATTACTTCCAAGTTCCAAAATAGAGTAATTATCCGGTAAATCAGATATCTGCTTAAGTGCTTCATTAACAAACCTATACGGAAGATGGATATTTTTATCGTTATTAAAAATAGTAGGATAATATTGTGCAGTTAAATCACGATATTTTCCACAAACTTCTTGAGGTATTTCAATAATATCCTTATAATTTTTCAAAAAATTTATAAATATAGTTTTATATTTTTCATTAGATTTTTCTAAATATTCTATAGCTTGCCTGTAATTATTTTTTAAAAAATAAACCCATCCGAGTTGAGAATATACTTTAGAATCATTAGGATTAAAAAATTTATCGACTAGTTTAAACCTAAGTAATGCATCATTTAAATTACCTCTATATAAATGATCGAGTCCAAGTTGATAATTAGTTTCGGTTAAATTAGAGAATTTATATTTACAATCACTTATATAATTTTTAAATTCTAAAATTTTATTCTTAATAAAATTCGGTACATTTATTATAGTTAAGCAATAATGTTTGATTTTGTCTTTTATTTTACCGAGCATAGTTTAATTACTAAATTAATATTACTTACTATAATAAAGCATATATTGATAAATTTTTAAATAAAATAATAATTTTACTTGTAAATTAATGGCATTGAAGCTAGGATGTACATGTTATATGTACATCAGTAGGTAGCTCATGAACTCAATTAGCGGCACTGCATTTAGAAAAAACTTAAGCTCTGTACTAAATACCGTAGAAAACGATCATGTCCCTTATCTTATTAAAAGAAAGAATCATAAGAATATTATTCTTTTAACCGAAGAAGAATATGAATCTACAAAAGAAACATTATATTTATTATCTAATCTGGCTAATGCGAATCGAATAAAAAAATCTATCGAACAAGCAAAAAGAGGAGAGTTTGCTAAAGTTAATTTAGATGATTGAGATTGAGTGGACACTAGAAGCAGCGGAGGATTTAGTGTATTGGAAAAAATACGATATTAAAAAATATGAACGTATTAAACTTCTAATAAAAAATATCCAAGAAGCATCGTTTACAGGTATAGGTAAGCCCGAACCTTTAAAACATATATTATCAGGTTTATGGTCACGTAGAATTAACCACGAACATAGACTAATATATTCTGTCAATACTAAACAAATTATAATATATAATTGTAGATTTCATTATAAGAATTAATATTTATTTCTTGAAATTACCGATTTTACTATAGCTTTCATTTAATACGGACTCAAATTATGTCAATTATTTCTACGAGGCTAAGTTCTATAAAACCGTCGCCGACCCTTGCAGTCGTTAAAAAAACTCTTGAACTTAAAAAAGCGGGAGTTGATATTATCACACTCGGTGCCGGTGAGCCTGATTTTGATACGCCTGACAATATTAAGGAAGCGGCGATTAAAGCGATTAAAGACGGCTTTACTAAATATACTAACGTTGAGGGTATGCCTCTTTTAAAGCAAACAATAAAAGATAAATTCAAACGTGAAAATAATATAGATTACGAACTTGATGAAATAATAGTAAGCACCGGCGGTAAGCAAGTTATATATAATTTATTTATGGCATCTTTAGACCAAGGGGATGAGGTAATTATTCCAGCACCCTATTGGGTTTCATATCCTGATATGGTTGCACTTAGCACAGGAACACCTGTTTTTGTAAATTGCGGAATTGAAAATAACTTTAAATTAAGTGCAGAAGCTTTAGAACGTTCAATTACGGATAAAACTAAGTGGCTTATTATTAACTCACCTAGTAATCCAACAGGTGCAAGCTATAATTTTGAAGAACTAGAAAATATTGCTAAAGTTTTAAGAAAATATTCACATGTAAATGTAATGTCCGATGATATTTACGAGCATATTACTTTTGATGATTTTAAATTTTATACATTAGCCCAAATAGCACCTGATTTAAAAAAGAGAATATTTACCGTAAACGGAGTATCTAAAGCTTATTCTATGACGGGTTGGCGTATAGGCTACGGTGCAGGCTCTAAAGCTTTGATTAAAGCAATGACTATTATTCAGTCGCAAAGTACTTCAAACCCTTGTTCAATAAGTCAAATGGCTGCCATTGAAGCATTAAACGGTCCTCAAGATTATATAAAGCCTAATGCTTTAAATTGTCAAAAAAAGCGTGATCTTGCTTTATCAATTTTGAAAAGAGTAAAATATTTTGAATGCTATAAGCCGGAAGGAGCGTTTTACTTATTTGTTAAATGCGATAAAATATTTGGGCATAAAACTAAATCAGGAACAATTATTGCAAATAGTAATGATTTTGCCGAATATTTACTTGAAGAAGCAAAAGTTGCCGTAGTACCTGGTATCGCTTTCGGCTTAGAGGGATATTTTAGAATCTCTTATGCTACTTCTATGGAAGAGCTAGAAAAAGCTTGTATTAGAATTGAGAGAACAATCGATGTCATTCCTGCTTAAGGCTTTGCATGGATACCAAATCGTCATTGCGAGCAGCCATAGACTGCGTGACAATCTCGTCAAATATCCTGAGACTGCTTCGTCACTTACTTCGTAATTTCCTCGCAATGACGGAAAAGTTAAAAAGCCACCTAAACCAACAAAAAAATAATGCGGAAAGTTTTTAAAAAATTTTTAAAAAATAATAAATACGTACTTAGTATAATTACTATTTTACTATATTGGTATTTGCGTTTTGTTTACTTTACTTCAAAGCAGAAATTTATATTTTACGATAACGGCAATAAGGAAAAATTCCTAAACGAACAAGGGGTAATCTTTGCATTTTGGCATAATATGCTTGCCTTAAGTCCGGCTATGTTTATAGGACATAGAAATCTCTATGCTTTAATATCACCGCATTTAGACGGAAAAATTTTAAACGATCTAGTAGGAAAATTCGGTTGCAGAGTGATAGTAGGTTCTACTAATAAAAATCCAATTGGAGCTTTACGTAATATTATAGGTAAGTTATCTCAAGGTGCAAATATAATAGTCACGCCGGACGGTCCTAAAGGACCGGTATATAAAGTAAATAGCGGTATTACCGAAATTGCCTATAGATATAACACAAAACTTATTACTATAGTCAGCTCCACTTCTAGATGTTTCAGATTAAAAAGTTGGGATAAATTAATAATACCCCTACCGTTTGGTACCATTAAAATCATAGTTGGCTTGCCTTTAGAACTCACAAATGATAAAATACAAAACCATATAAGCCTTGAAAAACAATTAGCAAGCTTAACAGAGAGTTTAAAGCAATGATGTTATTATATTATGCTTTAAGCTTTATATTATTACCTGTTTATTTTATCATAATTCTTATACGTTTATTAATAGGTAAAGAAGATATAAGACACATCCAAGAGCGTTTTGCTATTGGCAAACACAGACAAGACGATTTATTAGACTTCGTGCAAACGTCCGCTAATAAAGAGGAATTTAAAGGAGACACTTCACTGCGAACCACAGCGTATACACTAATACGTGAGGATGAAGGGTTAGGACCGACGTATAAATTACCTTTAGAAGCAAGTTATACACGAAGGCTGATATGGATTCATGCAGCAAGCGTTGGCGAGTCTATGGTAGCTTTAACATTAATACATAATATAAGTAAACGCTACCCTGACGTTCGTTTTCTAGTCACTTCTTGGACTAACAGCTCCGCTAAAATATTAACTGTCAAATTACCTAAAATAGCAGTTCACCAATTTTTACCGATAGATAATATTATTTTTACTCGAAAATTTTTAAGAAATTGGCAACCTGATTTAGGCATTTTTATAGAATCGGAATTATGGCCGTGTACTATTAATGAGGGAGCAAAGCAGTGTAAATTACTACTAGTTAATGCTCGTATTTCCGATCAATCGTTTAAAGCTTGGCTAAAAAGAAAAAGCTTTTTTCAGCTTATTCTCAAAAATTGCAGTAAAATTATCGTGCAAAGCGAGCGTGACTTACAAAAATTCAATGAACTTGGCGTATCAGATGCAGTGAATTTAGGCAATATTAAATTTGCCAACGAAAAACTTCCGGTCAATCAAGAAGAGTTATCAAAATTAAGCTTACATTTAGACAATAGGCGAGTCGTGCTATTTGCCGGCACTCACCCCGAAGATGAAGAGGTGATTTTGCCTATAATCAAAAACCTAAAAGAGCAGTTTTTAGACTGCTATATTATCTTAATTCCAAGACATCCTGAGCGAGTTAAATCAATTATCGATAATTGTAAGTCACATAATTTATCCGCTACCGCTAAGTCGCAAAATGATTTACCTGTTTTAAGCGATGATCTTTATATAGTTGATAGGTTCGGCGAAATGGGACTATTTTTTTCTGTATCTACAATTTCTTTTATCGGCGGTTCTTTTAAACAAGGCGGGCATAATATTTTAGAAGCAGCATATTTCTCTAATTGTATTATATTCGGTCCCGATATGAGCAAAAACACCGATATCGCTAAAGGCGTACTGCAAAATGAAGCAGCTATCCAAATCAAAAACGGTGAAGATTTACTAATTAAACTAACATATCTACTCAGGTCTAATAATGCTCTAGAACTTACAGCTTACCGCGAAAATGCTTTAAAATTTGTTAAGGACAACCAAAAAGTCCTAGATGAATATTTAAAAGTAATTACGAAGTTTCTTTGATAGAATTTAACTAAAAACTCTTATTCTCCTAAAAACTCTATAGTAAATTCAGGATCTACGTGACTGATTTCTATACTTCCGTTATTTTCTAGTATTTTCTTATTCAAATACCTATAATACCACTACTTATAGGCAAAGAACATAATTCACCTTTATAAACGGTTAAGGCCGGATACCATTGGTTATGAAAAATTATAGGTGGGTTTGGCAACGATAACTTATTTAATTTTCCGTCTCTATCGTAATGTATCTTTAAAAAAGCAGGATCTGCTTTAGGCATGTTTGCCCCATCAGAATATTTTAAAATTAGCGAAATATCAAAAGTTTCTCCTGTATCTTCTGTAGTATGTGCGTCAAGATAAGGTGCATTAATCTTACGGGTGAAAGTCCTGTTATGGAAGGGGTAGCTAGCTCCACCATATAGCGAGTCTTGTGCTGCTGAAGGTAACGACAGTAGTAAAGCGTAGACAGCGAAACATTCGAGCCGAAACCAAATGGTGAACGTGATAGCCCCGAAAGGAAGACGTAGTGGAAGTCGATGTGCTATACTACACAGTAGGCAAAAGAAGATTGGAGGTCAAACTAGCGAAAATCAAAAAGTCTTCAACCACCGGGGTCGCAGGCGTCAGCGAGTTTGTAGAGATTAATGACACAACTTGAGAAGTCCTTATAACTCTTACTGAGCTAAGTAAGTATTCAAAGTACAAGTGCCGAAACATAAGACTTTGGAGATGGTGTAAGGATGGCTGAGTTAGCCATAGTAGTAATGAAACTCCGTAATGGGAGTGGAGCGGAGGGCTAGCAGAAAAGTAAGAATGTGAGAGGGAAACAATGACCGTACACAGCGTAGACGGAAATACATGGTTAATGAAACTTGAGCGTATAAAGTTGCTATCATCGCAAAATCAAGACATAAAGTTTAATAATCTTGGACATATTATTGATTTAAAGATGTTAGAAGAACAATATAAGGAACTCGATAGCAAGAAAGCTGTAGGAATAGATGGTATAACCAAAGCGGTTTATGGTAAGAAGTTGGAAGCAAATCTGCTCTTGCTCCTTACTAAAATTCGCAAGGGGCAATATCAAGCTAAACCTGCACGAATAAAGCTAATTCCGAAAGAAGATGGAGGCAAGAGACCTTTAGTAATATCATGTTTCGAAGATAAGATAATCGAGTCTGCAGTAAGCAAGATATTAAACTCTGTGTTTGAGCCAATATTCTTAAAGTGTTCTTATGGATTCCGACCTAAATTAAATGCTCATGATGCTTTAAGGGCGTTAAACAGACTTACGTACAACTTCAATGAAGGAGCTATAGTCGAGATTGGATATAACAAAGTGTTTCAATACAATCAAACATTGCGAGTTGATGGAATTTCTAAGAAAGAGAATATCTGATAAGAAATTTCTAAGACTAGTTATGAAACTGATTGAAACACCAATTATAGAAAATGGCACTATAGTTATTAACAAAGAAGGTTGTCGTCAAGGCTCAATAGTTTCGCCAATCTTGGCTAATGTTTTCCTACATTATGTTATAGATAGTTGGTTTGCCAAAATCAGCAAAGAAAACTTAAAGGGACAAACAGGAATGGTGAGATATTGCGACGATATGGTATTTGTCTTTGAAAATGAAGCAGATGCGAAAAGGTTTTATGATGTTCTGCCTAAAAAGGTTAAATAAGTATGGGCTAAATATCAACGAAGCTAAATCGCAAATGATTAAATCTGGTAGAAACCATGCTGCAAATTTAGCCAAACAAGGCAAGAAGATTGCAAGTTATAATTTTCTTGGATTTACTTGCTATTGGGGTAAATCAAGATTTGGTACAACATGGAGACTAAAATATATCACAAGGAGAGATCGTTTTACCGAGAAACTTAAAGGATTGAGGAAATATTTGCGTTGTCAGCTAAATAAGCAAGACAAAACACAGATATTATTACAAGTCATTAGAGTTATTAGGGGATGGATCAACTATCATGGTATATCGGATAACGAAAGACGAGTAAGCTCATTTATCGACCAAAGTAAACGTGCAATATATGAGTGGTTTAATAGAATGGGAGGAAAACGTAAGATGAATTGGCAAAGACTAACCGAGATACTTAAAAGGGTAAACTTTCCTGAAAACGGAAAGATTATCTCAATGTTCTAAACAACAAATAAGGCATAAAGCCTATCTTACCTTTCGGGAGCCGGATGCGGTAGCTCTGCATGTCCGGTTCTGAGGAGGGGCCTAATTGAGCGATTGGTTAGGTCTACTCACACAGGGACAATCATACTTCTAAATTCTTTAATCTTAACTATACACTTGTTATTTAATCTTAATGTTAAGGAAGCTTCAATTGTCTCTTCCAACACAATACCGCACTTATAACCGTTTTCGGTTTTAAATTCTTTTTGAACAACTTTACGCTTAGTAGGTTCAGAAAATATAAATTTTTCCTTACCGTTACTGTTAAAATCACTTCCTGGACCGACGACTTCTATTGTACCGGTTGTCACTTTATAAGCGCTTGAAAGGGTTTTAGCTCCAATCTTTGTAC
The DNA here is from genome assembly GCF_000965185.1 of Rickettsia argasii T170-B. Lineage (NCBI taxonomy): Bacteria > Pseudomonadati > Pseudomonadota > Alphaproteobacteria > Rickettsiales > Rickettsiaceae > Rickettsia > Rickettsia argasii. Next base: position 35 of record NZ_LAOQ01000001.1, on the reverse strand, counting down.
TATCTACCAGTTTTTTTCCGTATATTTTAGCCTTT